>WRHF01000021.1 GCA_009783415.1 Clostridiales bacterium | reverse complement strand
TGTCCCAGGGGAAAGTTTACAAGGACAAAACGAAGGACAAACCTAATTTTTAACGTTTGTCCCTATTAAAAAAGAGAGGGACAAAAACAGGGACAAACGTTAAAATCAACGTTTGTCCCTGGGGAAAATTTGAGAAGATGGGAAAAAGCCAAAACCCTTCTAGCTGGCGTTTCGCCCGGACAAGCCTTCGAAGCCCAAAACCTTCCTAGCTGGGCTTTAACAGGGAGGACAAACACTATATATTTCATATATAGTGGTGTGTCCCTGACAAGTCATGGTGACAGGGATAGGGGGAACAGGGGGCTCTGAACTCGCCCCTGTCCCCTATTCCTATCACCTGACCCCATGACAAAAAAATGTCCGACCGTTTTTGGCAGAATTAAAGAAATATTCCAAAAATTGAGGAGGTTTTCAAATGGCAAGAAGAACAATAGACAAGAGACTTTTGATAGCAAAAAACATGCCTCCTTTGCAGCATAGTTTTCCTGGTCAAAAGTTTGTAATTGGTCAAAGTAAGATAATAAAATGGCTAATATCTCAGCCGGAAATATTGCAATATCTTTTTGATCTAATAGCATGCAAACAGTTGATTAAATATGATCCAGATGATGGTGTATGGCAAGGGGTGGGTTACGATGGTTGAACTGCGATTTTTTTGCCCTATGGTACCACCGACTGAAACTCATCAGGAGAAAAAGGTAAAAGTGGTAAATGGTAAGCCGGTGTTCTATGAGCCTCAGGAGCTAAAAGAAGCCAGGGCAAAGCTTATGGCCCACTTGGCGCCACATAAGCCGGAAACCCGTTTTAATGGTTGTCTGAGGCTTATGGTCAAATGGTGCTTCCCGCTGATCGGGATCAGGGAGGATGGCGAATATAGAAATACTAAGCCAGATTTGGACAACCTGCAAAAACTACTGCAAGATGTTATGACTGACTTGGGTTTTTGGGTGGACGATGCCAAAATAGTCAGCCTGGTTGTTGAAAAGTTTTGGGCAAAAGCGCCAGGAATATTTATTGCCCTCCACGAGGTACACAGAAGAGGCGAAAGGAGAAACTAATGTTTGATATTATCGACAGAGAGCGAAAAGGCGGGGATCAGTGTTTGAGTTGTGCAAGCAGCAAGGAATCAAAGGAATACCGCATCAGGCTTACTGAAAACGGCGGATATGCTTTCTGTTTATGTGATAGCTGTGCTAAAGCGTTTGCGGCAGAAGTAGCTTTGACAATAAAGCCTGATTGGTTATAAAAAAGAGGAGCAAGGCAATGGATCAAAAAACACGCATAGAACTATTGGAGTGGGCACTCCGACATAGCTATGATTCTTGTTGTTATTGCACACATAACCCTGATGGAGATTTATCTGGGTGTTTTCGGGATGAATGCTTTTGGAAGTTTGACTACAAAAGATTAGCGAAAATGAAAAAGAACGAGGAGGAGGAGAAACAATGGCAAATGAAAACGGAACAATGAACACAATTAACACAATGAACACAATGGAGTATCAGGTCTGCCGGGAATATCGTCAGTCGAAAAACCGGAAACAGCAAATAGGCATACTTGCTGATCTGTATGAAACCACTCCCGAGGCCATAAAGGCCATTCTGATCAGATATGAGCTATTGGATGATTCTGGAAAGGCTAAAAATGTTACCAAAAAGGTCAAAAGTGTTGTTGATAATGGCAATACCAATAAGAGCAGGAAGTTTCAGTATACTCCGGAGATTGATGCTGACATACAGCAGATGAAGGCTGCAGGTAAAACAATCAAAGAAATTGCAGCAAAATATGGTGTATCGGTTGGCGCAATCAGCGGAAAGCTGAATAGATTGACGTCTTCCCCCATGGCGGCCGTCGTTGATGAATGTGTGAATGCCAAAGAGGAGCCGGAGGAAAGCGTAAACTATTCCCCTATGGGCGAATTATTAGCTCACCTGGCAAAAAATATGGATAAGATTGGCCCTATTAATTTTACATTGATCGACAATCGAATAATTATCAATAATGCGGGGCAGATATTGCGATTTTTGGTCGGTCTCGAAAATGTGTTTGATTTTAAAATGCATGTAAACAAAGGCTTGATCTTGGAATTTTAGGAGGGGGCGCTAAATTTGTGTCGGTACTCAATGAACTAAAAGCCTACCGCGCAACCGGCCTAAGCCCAGAACGCGCTGCCGAGCTTGCGGAGGCTGACAGGGAAGGGCAGCTAGCGGTGCTGCCGTGTAAGCTTGGGGATACGGTATATTGGATAAGCATTTTAAATGAAAGCATACTCCAAGGCAAAGTGCACTCAATGAAATTAAGCAATTTTGGTATTGATTTTGAAATATTATTAGAGCGCAATTTAGTTGGACGTGAGTGTGCGAGAGTATTCCTAACCCGCAAAGAAGCTGAGGCCGCTCTGGCCCAGCAGAAAGCAGGTGACAAATGGGACTCTTGATGGAAGAAAGTGTATACGCAGAAAATAAAAACGCACCAATCCCTGTTATCGTTGACCTTGGTTATATTTCAGATGCGGCAACGAGAGGACGTCATGGCTTAATATTGGCTTATGGCATATCCCATAAGAATTTCTCACAGGAGCGATTGAGAAAGACAGGTGACACCAAATGAACCAACAAGAACTACAAGCCATCCGGGAGCGGTACGAAGCGGCCACGCCGGGAGAATGGGTTATTCCACCATCATTTAGTGGTATTACATCAAGGAGTGGAGATGTGCTCTTTGGCTGGCCATGGAACGCAAATACAATAAATGATTTTCGTTACATCGTTGCAACCCGCCAGGATATCCCCGCACTGCTGGAATATGCAGAGGCATTAGAACATGCCCTGAAACAGGCAGATTTCGATTGTTGTTTTTGTAATTACAATGACGGGGATTTCGAGAAAGATCCTTGTGGTGATTGCAAGGATAACAAGTACTACGAGTTTAACTTTGGGCCTAAGGAGACTACAAAATAACATGCCGGAGCTAATTGCCAAAAAACGCCTTCAGAGGTACAAATACCTAAAAAGAGAGCTGGAAAACCAACAGGATCGGCTTGCTAAAATGCGCTCTGCTTTAGAATCGGCTCCCAAGCTTCCTGATGGTATGCCGCGCTCTAATTACGCTGTAGACAGGATGGCAGAAGGTGTGGTTCGGGTTAACGCTTATGAGCGCAAGGTTAAAGCCAGCATAAAAAGGCTGGAAAAAGAAACAATGTTGATCGAAGATGCAATCCAGCGGCTGAAGGATCCCCAGGAGCGGGAAATATTGAGATTGAGGTACTTGGAAGCTTTAGATTGGTGGGAAGTTGCGGAAAAGGTTAGCTATAGTATCAGTTGGATATATACACTTCACGGAAAGGCGCTTTTGCATCTAAAACAACAAAAGACCTGCTAAAAAAAGTAGTAAAAAGTAGTAAAATCCATGTTATACTGTAAGCAGCAAAAGACCGCCCAGGGGATGGGTGGTCTTTTTATGAGGTGGTGATTATGACAAGGCTTACTGATAAGCAAAAGCGATTTGTCTTGGAATATCTGGTCGATCTCAATGCGACTCAGGCGGCGATCCGGGCCGGGTATAGTGCGAAGACTGCAAATCGCATGGGAAGCGAAAACCTGTCGAAACCTGATATTCAGGTTGCCTTGCAAGTCCGACAGGCAAAACTGCAGAGTAAGCTGGAAATTACCCAAGAGCGGGTGCTGATGGAGCTGGCTGCTATCGCTTTTGCTAACTCCTCCGATTTTGTCCGGGTGATAACTGAGGAGCTGCCTGTTAGGGTTCTTGATCCAGAGACTGCAGAGATGGTTTATATGATGCGAAAAGTACAACATGTGGAGATAGGCGACACTACCAGTTTACCGGCAGAGAAGTTGGCTGCTTTAGCCGGTATTAAACAAGGCGCTAATGGCATAGAAATCAAACTTCACGACAAGCCAAAGGCGTTAGAGATGTTGAGTCGGTATTTGGGCCTGTTTAAAGACAAAATTGAGCTTACTGGTGAAATCAATAACCCGTTTGCCGGTCTTACCACGGATCAACTACGCAAGTTAGCCGGTGATTGCGGTGATTAGCGATACGATCCGTCAAGGCGCCCGGCTGGAATTGGCCCGAAGGGATTTCTTTGAATATTGTCGCTTGAAGGCCCCGGACTTTTACAAAAGAGAGCGGGGCTTTTTGGTTCAGTTTTGCCAGGAACTGCAGGGGTTTTATGAATCGGAAGACGAGGTTTTGATTGTCAACATGCCACCCCGGCACGGTAAGAGTCGCACAGTAGGCTGCTTTGTGGAGTGGGTTTTAGGCCGAAATCAGAAGAAGAAGATCATGACTGGATCATACAACGAAACGTTGTCGACCTCTTTCGCCAAGGCTGTGAGAAATACGATAGCTGAATTGAAGGCTGATGCCGATCGCGCTGTTTACAGTGATGTTTTTCCCGGTGTGCGTATCCGGCAAGGCGATTCTGCCATGAATCTTTGGAGTTTAGAAGAAGGGTATCAAAACTATTTAGCAACGTCTCCTACCGGCACGTCTACTGGGTTCGGTGCTGACCTCCTGATCCTTGATGACTTGATCAAACTTGCAATCGAGGCTAACAATTCTGATGTCTTAGAAAAACTTTGGCTTTGGTATACAAACACGATGATAGCCCGTCTCGAAGAAGGGGCCAAGGTCATTTTTATTATGACCCGATGGCATACGCAAGATCCCGCTGGCCGGGCTTTGGCATACTATCAGGAGGCCGGAACCAGAATCCGGCACATCTCCTATAAGGCTTTGCAGAATGATGGAACGATGCTTTGTCCGGAAATACTGTCACGGGCAAGCTACGAGAAGAAGACAAGGGCCATGGGGGCGGATATAGCCGCCGCAAACTATCAGCAGGAGCCGATTGACATAAAAGGCCGGCTTTATAGCAAGTTCAAAACTTATGACAAGCTGCCGCCGCATTTTACGGAGATACGAAATTACACAGACACCGCCGACACCGGGGATGATTACCTCTGTAGTATTGACTACGGAGTTTATAACGGCGAAGCCTATGCTTTAAATGTTTTGTACACAAAGGCGCCAATGGAAAAAACCGAGCCGGCTACTGCCCAAATGCTTCACGAGGATGGAGTGAATGTGGCTGATATTGAGAGTAACAGCGGCGGCCGGGGGTTTGCCCGGGCGGTTGAGCGTACCCTAAGAGAAGAGTATAGGAGCAACCATACCAAGATTAAGCCATTCCATCAGAGCAAAAATAAGCAGGCAAGAATCATATCCAATGCCACATGGGTAATGGAGCATTTTTATTTTCCGGCAAATTGGCGGGACCGTTGGCCGGAATATTATCAGGCTATGACTACATATCAGAGGGAAGGTAAAAACAAGCACGACGATGCGCCCGATTGCACAACCGGCATTGCAGAGAAGACCGGCCGGGGCTCATTGCTTAGCTTTCAGTGAGGTTAAAAATGATAACAGCAACAGACATGATTACCGCCGTGATCAAGCGGGGTGCCATGACGCAAAATCAATTTTTTGAAGCTGAAATTGCTAAATGGAAAGCTTCCGAAGCCCGCAAAAGCCAAATCATCGGAGAGCGGTACTATAAGGGTGAACAGGAAATACTGGAACGCCCCCGGCAGGCTATTGACGAATGCGGAAAACTGCAAACTGTAGATAACCTGCCAAATAATCATGTTGTTGATAACCAATACGCTAATATGGTCGACCAAAAGACTAATTACTTGTTAGGGCAGCCATTGACTATAAGCGTAGGCGACAAAACCAAGGAAAATGAAGCAGACAAAACATACGAGACAGAGCTGCAAAGCATCCTCAATAAGCGATTCCATCGGACGCTCAACAATCTGGGCATGGATAGCCTGAACGGGGCAGTAGGTTGGCTGCATCCGTATTACGATAAGAGTTTAGAGCTACGATTTAAGCGGTTTGCGCCTTACGAGTGCTTGCCCTTCTGGAGGGATTCCGAACATAGCGAATTGGATTGCCTTTTGCGTCACTATGAGGTTCAGGGGTGGGAAGGGAACTCAGAAATCACAGTAGAGAAAGTGGAGATCTACTGGCCTGATCGGGTTGATCGTTTTGAAGTAAATAATGGCGTACTTAGCCAGGATCCAGACAATCCTTCCGGCCCCCATGTAACCCTACAGGGGGAAGATGGGGAGCAAGGGTATGGCTGGGGCAGGGTTCCGATCATCGCCTGGAAGTATAATTCCAAGGAGATCCCGTTGATTAACAAAGTTAAGTGTCTACAGGATGCAATTAACCTGATGCTGTCCGATATCCTTAATGCAATGCAAGAAGACCCCGGCAACGCTATCCTTGTGATCCGAAATTATGACGGGGAAGATCTTGGCCAATTCCGCCGCAATTTAACAGCATACCGGGCAGTTAAAGTCAGTAGCCAGGACGGTGTAGAAGGTGGAGTTGAAACACTAAGCATAGCAGTCAATGCCCAGAATTATGAGCTGATTCTGAAACTGCTTAAGCGGGCTTTAGTAGAAAACGCAAAGGGGTATGATGCCAAAGATGACCGTCTTGGCGGAAATCCTAACCAAATGAACCTACAGAGCATGTATAACGACATAGACCTGGATGCAAACAAAATGGAAACGGAGTTTCAAGCGAGCTTCGAGGAATTGCTGTGGTTTATTAATATTCACTTGCAAAACGTCGGCAAAGGCGATTTCAGCAGTATTGAAGTTGAGATCATATTCAACCGCGACATGCTGATGAACGAATCGGAAATCATGAAGATGCTACAAGGGAGCGGAGTAAGAATCTCCAATGAAACGCTGATCGCCCAAGTACCTTTTATCAGCGACATCAGAGGAGAGCTAGATAGACTAGAAGCAGAAGATAAAGCTGCCAGTGAGAATTATTCGGGAGCCTTTGGGCAGAAAGGAGATGGCGAAGGTGGAAACATTTGACCATTGTGGTATCAAAGTGATTCAAAAGTCTATAACAAAAGACGGTAGGCGCTACAGCTGTGGAGTGGCCCAAGATAATAACGGCTTCTATGCTGCAACGCATAGGGCTAGAAGCAAGTCTTACCCAAGTAAAAAAGATATACCGCACAGCGTTTTGAAGTTCATAGCGAGTACAGGATAGTAGGAGGATTGAGCAATGCAGATACCGGACAAAGTTAAAATTGGCGGGCAAACATATTCGGTAAAAGTAACCGAAAATATTTCGCTTGGGCAGGATTATTTAGGCGAAACCAACTATAGGCAGCAAAAAATTCAAATCCGGCCTTCTGCCAAAGAGTGCCAAGAAAGAGTATTCCTGCATGAACTTGTTCACGCCATTTATTTCCATTTGGGATATAATGATCACGATGAGAAAAAGACAGATGAATTGGCAGGAGCACTTCATGCAGTGCTTGTTGATAATCCGGGCATATTTAACAATTGCCTCGAATCGGTCTGCGATGGAATATATAATCGTTATCGGCAATCAACTACAGGTGAAAAGGGGCACTTTCCCGTATACGTTGGCAGGGAAGGGCATCCTGATCCGCCGGGACCCCAAGGTAAGAAAGGCCCAATCGGGATTAACTTTTGCCCAAATTGTGGGGGAAAAGAAATCGAATGGGCAGAGGACTTAGACTACAACTGGTGCAGAGCTTGCGGGTGGAGTGATAAGGACAAATGAAAAGCAGCGATTACTGGCGCGGCCGGGCGCTACTGTTGGAGCAAGCCACCCACGCCAAAAGCGAGGAATACATAAAAAGCCTGAATCGTGAATATGCGGCGGCCACCAAGCGCATAGAAGCGGAAATAGCCGTCTGGTACCAGAGGCTTGCGGTTAATAATGAGATTACCTTAACTGAGGCAAAACAGTGGCTTAAAGCCGGCGAATTGAAAGAGCTGAAATGGACGGTCGAGGAATACATAAAAGCCGGCCAGGAGAATAATCTTGATGGGCGCTGGATAAAGCAGCTGGAGAATGCCAGCGCCAGAGTACATATAAGCCGCTTAGACAGTTTAAAACTCCAAATGCAGCAAAATGTTGAAATGGTAATGGCCAAACATCACGATGGTGTTACTCAGCTGGGTAGAGATATTTTTGACAACAGTTATTTACACACAGCCTTTGATACCCAAAAAGGCTTTGGCTATGGCCGGGAGATCCAACAGATTAATTTTGATAAAGTCGATCGGATACTATCAAAGCCTTGGGCGGCGGACGGGCGGAACTTCTCAGACCGGATCTGGACAGAGCGGGATAAACTGGTCAATACCTTACAAACTGAGTTGACCCAAGGGCTAATTCGGGGTGACGGGCCCAAAGAAATTGCCAGTAGGATAGCGGAGAGGATGGGCGTATCTCAAAGCCAAGCAGAGCGCTTAGTAAGGACAGAGAGCGCCTTTTTTGCAGCCAGCGCCGATCTGGCAAGCTATAAGGAAATGGGGGTTAAAGAGTATGAAATTGTAGCTACATTGGATAATAGGACAAGTGCTATTTGCCAGAGCTGGGATGGGGAGCATTTACCCTTGTCGCAATTTGAACCCGGAGTAACTGCCCCTCCATTCCACGTTTATTGCCGGTCGACTACAGCCCCCTATTTTGAGGATTTGGGAGGGGAGCGGGCAGCCAGAGCTGAGGACAAAAGTTATTATACTGTGCCGGCAAATATGAAATATCCTGAATGGAAAGAGAAATTTGTTAAAGGTGCCCCCAAGGCAATAGCGGATCCAAAGATAATTAAGCTGCTTAATGCACCTGGGATACTTATTGCAAGCAAAACGGATGCCATAAAAGGGTTTGAAGAATTCAAAGCCCATGCGGAAAACATGCAAGAACCCTATAAAAACATTTACACCTATTATGCAAATAATACTGAATTGGTAAATGATCCGCTGCAAATGGGCGGCTTCGGGTATGATCCGGACAGGGATGCAATGATCTTCAACGAAAAATTCCTGAAGCTTCCCAAATATCAGCAAACCGCTAACATGGTTTACAGCCATGAGTTGGCGCACAGGTATGATGTTCTTGTCGTAAAGTCATGGGAGAATACAGGATTTACAGATGCCATAAGCGCTGCGTCTAAAAGGATTTCAGGCAAGCTTGTTGAATATAATAAGTTGTATGCTTCTTTGGGTGATGTGAACCCGGCCTTCCAGGATATATTGTCAGCCTTGTCTAACAACAAAATAGAAGTACAAATAGGTCATCCAAACTGGACGGAACGTTTAAAATCTCTGGAGATTTTTGCTAACTTGAGTTATCTCAATGCAAACATGATAGAGATTCCGGAGTTTGATGGCTTATTAACTGAAATTATCCGGGAATTTGATAAGATGTTTGGGGGTTTGGTATAGATGCTTGGGATGAAAGTAGAAAGCGTTGAATGGTATGACCAGGCTTATGTGCAGGATTACGGAAAAGAAAAGATCAGAGGCGATCTGATAAAGTACAATAAGCTGATAAACGGGGACTGGAACGATGTGTATTTGGGCTTGTTAGAGAAAAACCCCGATTACAGTTTCCAAGAGTTTCACAAAGAAGTTGTGCTTAAGAAATTAACCCAAAAATAATTATTATCAAACCACCTTTCACCGGGTGGTTTTTTCATACCCAAAAAAATTACCGCCAGGCTGGGCGGACAAGAAGTACAGCGCCGCAATACCGGGACTTGCCGGACTAAAAAGGATAGCGGTTGAAAGGAGCATAAGATGTTGGATTGGTTGAAAGAAATTATTGGCGAAAGCTACACTGAAGAAATAGACGGCAAGGTTGCCGTGGAGCTTGGTAAGCAGTTTGTGGCCAGGAATGATTTTAATACTCAAGGAACTGCATTAAAGCAAGCCAAGGACGATTTGGCAGATCGTGACAAGCAACTGGAAGATCTGAAAAAATCAAGCGGAGATGCTGAAGCCCTGAAGAAGCAAATTGAAACCTTGCAAAACGACAATAAGGCGCAAAGTGAAAAACATGCGGGTGAGCTGACCGCACTGAGGCTCGAAAACGCAGTAGATCGGGCATTAGCTGGGGCTAAGGCACGAGACGCAAGAGCTGTAAGGCCGTTTTTGGTCGAATTCTTAGAAAATGCCAAAGTCGGCGAAGATGGCACGGTAAAAGGATTGACTGAGGAAATAACAAGACTGGCAGGAGATAAATCTACTGCCTTTTTGTTTGGGACTGAGCAGGCGATAAAATTAGCCGGCATGGTACCCGGAGAAAGCAGCAAGAAGGATCCTCCCGGCGGCGATGCTATGACCAAGGAAAAGTTTCTAGGCCTTGGCACGGAAGAGCAGCAAAAGTATATCAAAGACAACCCAAACTGGAGAACAGAACTAAAATAACAAACACAAGGAGGTAAGTTATATGCCTAATTATCTTGGATACCCATTTGACCCTGAACTTTTCAACTATAATTGGGAGAATGCAAAAGACCCGACTCTGACCGCAATGATTGAAAGCGGGGCGGTCGTTGACAATGCCGAATTGCGGCAACTAATATCAAACGGATCAGATTTTTACACACTGCCGTTTTATCACGTCATTGGAGGGGAGCCCTCAAACTACGATGGTCAAACAGACATACCCTCTGATTACACGGAAGGCGGATCTCAACAAGGGATTGTCTATGGACGCAGCCGGGGCTGGATAGCGCGGGACTTCACTTTTGATTATAATAGCGGGGCTGATCCCATGCAACAAATTACCAGCCAGGTTGTAAAATACTGGCAAAAACATAGACAGGTCAGAATGCTGCAGATTATCAATGCTATTTTTGATATTGTGGGTACCGGTGCTTTTGCCGATTGGGCAAACCATATCACAGATATAAGCAGCTCAACCACAACTGTTACTGATGCTAATAAGGTCGGAGAAACCACTATTGGCGATGCATCACAAAAAGCTGTTGGTGATGCTGCTGATCAGATTAGGCTAGTTTTTGCTCACTCTAAGGTTGCTACTCGCTGGGCAAATCTGCAATTACTTGGATTCCGTCGGTATACGGATAGCCGGGGTATTGAGCGCCAGTTGCGTATTGGTGACATTAACGGTCGAGTCGCAATAATTGATGACGGAGCGCCATACATCCCCGCTACAACAACAGAAGCTGAAAAGTATGTCACCTATCTTCTTGGGATCGGTGCAATACAGTTTGCGCCGGCATCTGTAAAAACGCCCTCAGAGGTGGAAAGGGATGCAAAAACAAAGGGTGGTATTGACACACTGTATACCCGTATTAGGGAAACCATCCATCCCAACGGCTTCAGTTTTGCAAAACCCGTTGGCTATACTGCATCTCCCACAAATGCCCAACTTGCTAACACCGCTAACTGGAGCATTATCGCAGACCCGAAGACGATTCCCCTCGCCAAAATTATTTCTAACGGCTGATCGGAGGTAATGACATGTACTATATTTCTGACGGCAAGATCTACATGAAAGAAGGCAAGGGCTTTCAAGAAGTATCTATTATCGCCAAAAACAAGGTTATCGTAACGCAGGAGCTTGAAAGCGTAACGGTAACCTCTAGCAAGGTCAAAGTAAAAACTCTTAAAAACCCTCAATCGGCAACCTTAGAAGAGATAATCGCGAAATTTAATCTCTCTGAAGATAATTCAATAATGGGAGAGGAGGTAGTAGTATGATTTATGACAGAAAAAGACCAGATATGGTTAATGATAAACTCATGTGCCATTTCTATATGACAAATCTATCTGATATGCCAGATTTGCCGGGGCCTATTAAGATAGCATTCGGTAGTGATGTTGTATGCCTTGAGGACGGAAATACATATGTTCTTGATGCAGAAGTACAGGACTGGATAAAAAAAAAGAATAACACCACCCCTATCACCCCTCCCCTAACCGGTTACGAGAACGTAGAAATCCCGGAAATGCTGCGGGCGGGTACTCTGAATCCGTTCATGAGCAGCAAGGGGGAGATGTTTTTTGGAAACTCCGGCAGTAATACGGGGATTTGGTGGCTGGATAAGGATACCAAAGATGTAGTACAGGTTATTGCGACCGGAACCAACTGGCTTTTTTTTGAGGGTCCGGATGGAGAGGTATTCGCGTCTTGCAACAGTGGTAATGCAGCTGGTATTTGGATATGGAGCAAAAATACTTTTGAGCAAATTCCCGGAACAGCAGGTATTGCCTGGTATAGGCCCAGCATTACCGCAGCGGGGCTTTTTGTTGTTTCTAATACTAGCTCATCATTAGGGATTAAACGCTGGAATGCGCTTGCACAATCTTGGGATGAAGTTTGGGGTGCAGGTTACAACTACCGAATTTTAGAAGTAGGAAACAAGATATTTGCATGCTCCGCTACGGCTAGCGTTACGGGGCTATTAGAGTGGGATAGCACCGTAAACGCATTTGTGCAGCTGCTAAGTACCGGATATAATTATGCAAATATTATAGCCGATAATGCCGGTAATGATTTTATTGCCAGCGACACTAATGGGACTGACCAAGTTGGCATTTGGATGCGAAATGAAACAGCCATTACAAGGGTATTTCCTACAGGGTACTCTTGGCGCTTCTTTAAAACCTCAACCGGTAAGTTATTTGCCTGGACGACGAATAACTCAAATCTGGGGATTTTGCAGTGGGATCCCGTCATGGAGATTTTTGATTCTGTTTGGAGTACCGGATATAATTTTGCTCTCTTCGAAAGCAGCGCAGGCCGATTGGTAGCCTACGGCCCAAGCAGTAGTTTTTATGGTATCCTGGAGTATGACCAGGGTGTCTCTGTTTTTAATTTAACCTACGCCTACAGCTATAACTGGAAGGTTGCAGAGGACCTTGCGGGCAATATTTACGCAAGCGCAATCTCTATTACGTCAGGTGGGTCACCTGGGATATTAAGAGTCAATCCTGGTGGCGGCATATCTCAGCTATATCCATTAAGCTATGGATGGAGTTTGGAGTTTGAAGAAAACGGTATTCTCTTCTTTAGTAGTTACCTGGATCCCGGAATAATACGTATTGATACTGCTGGCGGAGCCGGCAAGGCATCCTATGCTGCTGGCCGCTCATGGGCTCACTGGTCCACTGCCGGCGGAAAGATTACAGTTTCAAATAATGCTCTCGGCGGCATCCTCGAATACAACCCCGACACTCAAACCTTTGAGGTATCAGTCGCCGACTTCACAGGTAAACCCTTCGCCGATGGCTTTACTTTCTTTTCGGATCTCAATACCAACGGGAGATTGTACAAAGACGGCAAGGCGGCTGTACTGCCGGCTGCCTACAGCGAGCAGGTTACTACTGAGAATGGCAAGTGGGGCTATGCGCTGGCGGCAGACAAGTCGCAAATACTATATAATGCTGCGTAGATCGCTTGTTTTGAGGCTGTTTGTGAAATACTTGGGAGGTGAAGTCATTTGAAGATGAAAACCGATGTGATTCAGCGCCTGGCCACCTTTGGCAATATCGCTACTCCTGAGGATGACTTTGCCTTGGGATTTTTAATTGATAAGGTAGTCAACCATGTCAGAACCTTTTGTCATATCCCAGCCTGCAAGGAAATTCCCAAAGAACTGCATCAGGTCATGATTGACATGGTTGTTGGTGAATTCCTACAAGCCAAAAAGGCTCAAGGCGATCTTGATTTGGATGTTTTAGCTGAAAACGCAGCAATAAAACAAATAAAAATCGGCGATACATCGGTAGAATCGGCTGATGAGCAATCTTTTTCGACTCAGCTGGACAAGATTTTTGCTAAGATGGCTGCGGGCAGCACATCCAGTTCTTTAGTGAGCTTTCGGAGGATGCGATGGTAATTAATTATGCGAGGCACAGAGCGGCCATAGAGCGCCTTTACGAGGGTGTTTGCGATATTTACGGCTACACCAGTAGCATAAACCCTGATAACGGTGAAAATGAGCTGGAAGAGGTGTTACTTTATGTAGCCCAACCTTGTCGCCTGTCCTATGAGACCCAAAGGAATCAAGCACAGCAGACTAATACCGGGGCAATAATAGACCAACAAATTAAGTTGTTTATTTCTCCGGAATTAGTTATTCCGCCGGGCTGCAAAATTATTGTTACTCAAAATTGTATGCCAGCCACCTATAAAAACAGCGGACAACCTGCCAAATATGGCAGCCATCAAGAAATCAGCTTGGAACTTTGGGAGGAATATGCATGATGAGGTGGGGGAGTGTTGATTTTAGCCAGCTGAAAAACTTGCAAAAGCAATTGGAATCCTTGGACGGCAAGGTTATATGCGAGGCGGCGCTCAATGAGGGCGCCGGACGATTGCTGGCTAAAGTAAGAAAAAGAACTCCTGTTGATACTGGAAATTTACGCAGAAATTGGAGGATTGGCAAACTCAGATCAGCAGCCGGCGAGCCGGAGGTAAATATTAATAATCACACTAAATACGCTGACTATGTTGAGTACGGTCACCGGCAAACCCCCGGCCGGTTCGTACCGGCGATCAGGAAGCGGCTTAAAAAATCATGGGTACCCGGTAGATTTATGTTAACTAAGAGTATGGCCGAAATGGAGGGGCAGCTGGAAAAGATTGTTGAACGCAGGTTGATGGAGGCATTAAGAAAAGGGGGCGGGATAAATTGATCGGCATGGTGGCAGAAGGCATTAGCCTTGCCATAAGAAAGGCTTTCGGGTCTGCTGTAGGGATAAGCCACGAAGAACTACCGCAAGACCTTAAAGGGCCTTATTTTTTTATCCTGCCTTTGATGGCTCTCGAAGAGCCGCATCCTTGCGCCCGATCGCTATACCAGTATTCCTTCGATGTGCATTATTTCCCACTGCAAGGGCTACATAAAAACAAGGACATGTTGGCTGTAGCAGAAAAACTCAGAGACGTTTTGAGGGTGATACAGCTTTCGGACGGCCCGGTACGCGGGATTAATTTGCAGTATGAGATCATTGATAATGTGCTGCATTTTCTTGTAACCTATAAAATTTTTGTGACCGAAAGGATGTGAAGGAATGCCGTCAACTAGAAAAAAAATGAGAGGTAAGGATGCAGTATTTGCGTCTTTAGCAGACTTTTATGTGACGCTTAATGGCAACCGGTACAATGTGATGCAGGCCATCAATTTTGAATCCCGGCTGGCTATCAATAACCGGGAAGTTCCTGTATTGGGATTTACGATACTGCAACATAAGGCCGGCGTATCGAAGGGAACCTGGAGTGCTACCGTGTACTACAACACATCTATTTTTAGAGCATGGCTTTTGCACTTCAAGGACACCGGAGAACTTATCCCCTTTGAGTGTGAAGCAGTCAATGAGGATCCGTCATCCGATGCCGGCAGCCAAAAAATCACCCACACCGGCTGCCTGATCGACAACGCAACCTTAGCAAAAATGATTGCCGGGGAAGACATTCTTACCGAAGATCTTAGCGGCACCTTTGATGATTGGGACATGCCGCAAGAATTCGATTTGCTGCCCGGCATGACAAGTACTCCATAAAAAGAAAGGATAAATGATATGCAAAGTTTTGGTGGTTTTTTGAAAGAAAACGCATTGCCGGTTGAAAATATCAAATATGTGGCATCCAAGCGCTTTGTTGATCCTGAAGGTAAACCTCTGGAATGGGAGATTTGCGCAATTACCCTCGATGAAGATGAGGACATCAGAAAAACATGCACTGATCCCACAACAAAAGTCTTGAATGCCGATAAGTACAATGCAAGTTTCGCAGCTCGTTGCACGGTTTTCCCCAATCTCAACAGCGCCGAGTTGCAAGATAGTTATGGCGTCAAGGGGGCTGATAAGCTTTTGAGGGCCATGCTGATAATTCCTGGTGAATACATTAAATATCTTGCCAAGGTCCAAGAAGCAAACGGTATTAATAACTTTGGCAGCCTGGTAGAACAGGCAAAAAACTAATAGATGAGGGCGGCCCGGAGATCAATATAATAGACTTTTGTCTGTTTGAGTTGCACTGGGAGCCCTCAAAATATTTTAGCTTACCACGTAAGGAGCAGGCTGCTATTGTTGCTTTGATGCTGAAGAGGTCAGAAAAACAACAAGAGGACGAAAAACAGCGTAAGCGGGAAGAACAGGAAAAAGCCCTGTTTGGCAAGTAACAGGGCTTTGATGGAGGCAATATGGGCACTTTAAGCGCAACCCTAAAAATAAATGATGCAATGACCGCACCGATCAAGAACATAATCACGGCCATGAACATCATGAATAATGCTTTCGAAGCGGCCCAAACCCATTCTAAAGCTATTTTTGACCGGAGCAGCTTGCAGGATGCTCGTGAGCAATTAGCTCAAGCCAGCGTGGCCATGGATAAGCTTAACGGGAATGCAGAAGCAGTTAAAAATACTTTAAACCAGGCTGGTAGTAGTCAGAATGAGTTGAACCAAAAAATCAGAGACGGGGCATCGGCGGCAGGGAGCTTGGACAGCAAACTTATGGGGATCGTAAAGACCGTAGCCAGTATTGCTGCCATAAAGAAGGGCATTAACTGGATTGGTGATCTAATTTCTGCTAATGACGAAACGACAAGAATAAACTATCAGCTCAAAACAGTATTGGCCAATATGGGCAGCGGTCGTGCTGCTTATGAAATGCTTGCGAAAGAGGCGGAAAAATACCGGATGTTTTCCCGCGATACCATGATGGCGGGAGCCATGGAACTTGCTACATACTTCCAAGACCCCGAGGCGACCCGCAAATTGATGGCTACGCTCACGAACTATGCCGTTGGTATGGAGGGGACGGATATTGACCCCCGCAAGATGACCGACTTGGCAACCGGCATTGGTAAGGCCACTGTCGGTGCTTATGACGCCCTGAAGAAAAAAGGCTTCGAAGTTACTGAAATGCAAAAGGAAATCCTTAATACTGGTACCGACATGCAAAAAGCCCTTGTTATAGATGAAATAGTTACCGATAGCTGGGGGCAATTATATGATGTGATGTCCGAAACCCATCGAGGGGCAGTATTAGCCTTAAAAAATGATATTGCTGATATGAAAACAAAAGTAGCTGATCAACTCTATCCTAAGGTGCTTGAAGGCGTAGAAAAAATCAGGAATGCCCTACCTCAGATTGAGAAATTGATTTACAGTATTGGGAATGTTGCCGAAAGTGTACTAAACGCTGGGATATGGGGGATGGAAAAGCTTAATACCACGGTAGAGTGGGGGCAAGATAATTGGAGTAAGCTGGGGCCTATTATTAAGGGAGTGGGGGTTGCTATCGGCCTTTATATTGTATCAACAAAAGGCGCAGCAATTGCAACAGGGTTGCTGACCGCATCCCTAAACCCAGTTGCATGGGTTGCAGTGGCTACAGGGATCCTCTTTGCGGCTGATGGAATCGCAAAAACAAGTAAGGCATCAGAAGAACTTTATATTCGGGTACAAGCCAATAATCAAGTGATGCAAGAATCGCAAACAGTTATAACTAATTGGAGTGGAGCACACAATACAGCTATGAATAATGCCGCCGCTGGAATGCTTAACTATAGCGAGGTAGCCCGTGGCGCTTTGGCAAGCGTCGAAGATGCCCTGGCAAGCCTCTATAAGAAATTACAGGGCGTGTCTGATTTTTTTGCTGATGCCTTAGACTTTTTCGCTACCGGGCTGCTTGGATTGGATGTTCGAACCACTATAGATGAGAAAATTAATAAACAAGCTAATCAAATAAGAGCAAATAATGCGCTAAGTGGCTTAATACCTGGTCGTAACGAAATGCTAGGCAATATAAGCGCTCAGGTAGCCAGCGCTTTAGAAGTAAAAAATAAAAAACCGGATCCTTTTGATTGGGATAGATTTAACTCTGACGAAATATCAAGCGGAATATCAAGCCTTGGAAATATAGACAAGAACACTTCCAAAATAGTTCAAACCCTTGAGGAAGACTTGCGCTATTTAGTAGATATTTCTGAGCGCAAGGCAATAGATCGGGTAGCTAATACCCGGATCCAGATTGATATAGGTGGCATAAGCAACACATTTAATGATTCTTCTGATCTAAGCATGGTCGGAGATTTCATAACAGAACAGCTGAGGATGTCCGTAGAAGCTGGGGCAGGGGGAGTTTAATGGCTTATTATGTATATTTTCAAAACTTACCAACTACTAAGCCTGGATTTCCGTCCCAAATTGAACTTCCCTTGGGGTTGTCCGGTTTTCGCTGGAGTATAAAAAATCAGAACCGGACAGTTATATTAATAAACGAAAGTGAAATCAATATTCCTAAGTTAGCAGGGTTGAGTAGTTATTACCTGGAGTTCATTATTCCGCAGGTGAAGCACCATTTTCAGCTATCTTACTTGCCCTCTCAACCGGCAGCCTACTACTTTAATATTTTTGACGAAATAAAGGAAAGCGCTAAGCCGTTTACATTTACATTAGCCAGACATAAGCCTACTGGTGATGCCTTAATGAATACTGGTGGTGGGGATTCTGGCTGGGTAACGCTGGAAACATTTAGTGCAAATGAAAGCCCGGAAGATCTATTTGATTTCCGGGTAAGTATGGAGCTGAAACGGTGGAAGGCATACGGTCCGAAAACCTTAACGCCCCTTCCGGATGGCTCATTCGCAATAAGTGAAATAAGGGAGCTTTTAACTGCCCCGTCAACTGAATTCTACACGACCATAGAAGGTGATACACTTTGGTCAATTGCCAAGCTGCTACTTGGTGACGGCGAACGTTGGCAGGATATATTAGAGTTAAATAGCGACAGAATAATTGACCCGGTTAATTTAGAGCCGGGTATTGTTTTAGTGCTGCCCGGGGCGGTGATGTAGATGGCAATGGAGCTAATGATAACCAATTATCCTGGCGCTGACCCGATCGTAGACCCCTTCTGGCCGCCGGTTGTTGACGGGGTGACAGTTGAGTTATTCCGCAAGCTCACACCCGGGAAAATGACATTTACTGTCCTTAAAACAGCGGTGTATCCTTTTTATGAAGGGAATTGGGCTCAGCTGATATGGAATGGGCAAAATGTTTTTTTAGGTCGAGTTTTTACCAAGACCAGGGATCGGATGCGACATATCAAAACGGTATGTTATGACCAATTAAGATACTTGTCTGGCCCCAACAATAAAATGAATTTAGAATATAAAAATAGATCTGCAGGAAGCCTTCTAAAAGAAATTGCAGACTTATACGAGCTTAGATGGGGACTTGTGGATGATACCGGCTACAAGGTGCCAAAAAGAAAAGAGGTTGGAGTAAACCCAATTGATATAATCCAAAACAACATTAATGAGACGCTAACCGCAACAGGAGAGCTGTATGTTTTTTATGATAATTATGGCCATCTGGATCTAAGGAATATCAAGGATATGCAGCTAAATATCCTGTTGGATGATGAAACTGCAGAAAACTACGATTACACAAGCAGCATTGATAAGCAAACCTATAATGTAATCAAGATAGCCCGCGACAATGAAGCTACTGGCAGAAAAGATGTTTTTATATCCCAAAGCAGCTATGATATAGCCAATTGGGGCAAGTTGCAATATTTTGAAGACAGCACTACAAGCACAGATCCGGCCACAAAAGCCGGGCAGTTGTTGGCTTTATACAACGAGAAGACCAGAGAACTAAACATAAAGAATATGTTCGGCGATGCACGGGTCAGGCCAGGCTGCTCTCTTTTTGTCAGTTTGGTACTTGGTGATGTGATAATCAATCACTACATGATGGTAGATCAAGTTACTCATCGCTTTACGCTCAGTGAGCATACCATGGACTTGCGGCTTGTCGGCGGCACATTTGTTACCTAGGAGGGATCTTGTGGGCGGATTAGATGAAGCAACAGTATATATACGGCAGATAGCACTAGCGGCGGTGTCTGCAATCCAACCGGCAGATTTTTTATATGGTACCGTTACAAATTTAAGCCCGCTGGCGGTAACGGTAACTTATGATGCTGGCAATACTGATACCATCTCCGCTGATTTTTTGGTATTAAGCCGCCTGGTCAGGGGCTTCAGTTATTCGGAAACCGATACTATAAGCGGATCTACAGGCAATACAAGTGGCGGCAGCGGAACCGGCGCCTTTGATAGCCACAGCCATACAATTAATATAACCCGGACCCGGACGGTTACAATCCCGTTCGGGCTGGCAGTAAACGATAAGGTTATCCTGCTGAAAAAAGCAGGGGGGCAGCAATATCTTATACTGGACAAGCTGTAGGAGGGCAACAATGGAGAGGTACGGCAACTATAAAATTGGGCGTATGTCCAGCAAGACACAAAGAATAAGCTGGCGAAAAAAGTGCCTTGCAGACAACATAGACGGCTTAGAGGCTTGCGCTCAGGCGGCTCATATGATCCTCAGTACAGAACGCTATAAGTATCTGATATACAGTTGGAACTATGGGGTAGAACTGGAAAGCTTGGAGGGCCAGCCTATTCCCCTGATATTGGCTGATTTGCCCCGGCGAATTACCGAAGCGCTCCTTGCTGATGATCGCTTTTTGGAAGTTAGCCAATTTGAGCTTGAAGAGAAAAAGAAAAAAGTGTCAGTCAAGGCGCAAGCCAAGACAGTTTATGGCTGGCTGGAAATAAAGAAAGAGGTGGCTACGTGATATGGAAAGTAATACTTCCGAGGCTATTATGGCCCGGCTGCTTAGCCGGATCCCGAACGATGAAGACAAGAGGGAAAGCAGTATTGCCTATAATGCTTTGGCTTCTGCTGCTATCGAACTGGCTCAAGTATATGCCGCCTTAGCAGCGAAAGGGGGCGGTACAAATTAGCAAACAATTGATAAGTTACTTGCCGGAGCATTTACAAGGTATATATGAGTACAAGCTGGTTTGCGGAGCATTGCAGCCGGAATTTGAGGCAATTTGGGCTATTATAAGGGGGACAGGCTAATGATAAAACCATATGAAATTACATTGAAGTTATACCAAGCTATTCCGCCGAAACCGCCGGCAATAATGCCCACCCAGATATGTTATACCCAGGGGGATATTAATTCATATCCATTGACCCTTCATCTTGTGGACAAGAATAGCCAACCATTTACTATTCCTGCCGGTGCAGTATTGGCTATTAATTTCAGCATGTTTGGGCATAAAGGACACCGAACTACTATCCAGGGGCGACCGGTAACTGTGGATGGCGAAGACGGTACCATCATTTATAAATTCCGGGGGCATGAGTTGTTGTTTCCCGGAACGATCACGGCCAGTGTGGAAATCACTACTTCGATAGGATTATTGACTTTTGACAGATTTAGTTTTTTTGTTGTCGAGTCTCTATCCAATCAAATTCAATTCCCGCCGCCTCCGTACATACCCAATGATCTGTTTTTTTTAGACAAAAGTGAGCGCGATGTTTTCTTCGCCCTAAATCCCAAACGCCTAATCAACAACATTACATTTATAGTAGTAGCAGGGGTGATGTGGCAATATTTTAAAGGAGCCTGGCGGGATGTAACAGCTGTGCTTTATGGCAATACGGGAGAGCAAGGTCTCAAAGGTGATACTGGTCCAGAAGGTCCAGAAGGTCCGGAAGGCCCTCGGGGGTTGCAAGGTTTGCAGGGAATCCAAGGTGAACCTGGCTTGCAGGGTGAGCAAGGCTCACAGGGAGAAGCTGGCCCCCGAGGCATCCAAGGAGAGCCTGGAGCTGATGGGGCAAAAGGTGACGTTGGTCCCGAAGGCCCACAGGGAATACAAGGCTTACAAGGCCTACAAGGCAATGACGGTCCGGAGGGGCCGCAAGGAGCACAAGGCATACAGGGGCCAAAAGGGGAGGATGGCGTCGGAATCAATATTAAGGACAATGTTCCGACATGGGCTGATCTTCCTTCTATTGCCTCCCCGGGTGATGCTTATGTGGTCGATGCTGATGGTTTACTATATATATTCAGCGGCATAACTAATACCTTTCCCGCTGAGGGGAAAGGTATTCTTTTTAGAGGTGAGGAAGGCCCGATGGGGCCCCAAGGCATACAAGGCCCCCAAGGGGAAGAAGGTTCTCCCGGCCCTCAAGGTTTGCAGGGGATACAGGGAACACCCGGCGTAACTGGGCCAGAAGGGCCACAAGGAATTCAGGGGGATCCTGGGCCGCAAGGTGATCCAGGGCCACAAGGCCTGCAAGGTAATGTAGGACCGAAAGGAGACACGGGACAACAAGGACCGGAGGGACCTGTCGGTTCCCAGGGGCCAATAGGCCTAACAGGATCTCAGGGTGTCCCCGGTGTATCTGCACCTCTACCATTTGTAGCTTTGAATAAGGCAGCTGCTCAGATCTATAGTGCTGCTAATCCAACAACACCGACCTATTTTCCGAGGGTATAAATTATGGGCATATTTCATGATGGAGAACTAATTTCCGAAACAATAATAGGTGGCGTATTTTTGGCAGGAGAGCTTATTGCAGAAGAGGTAAAGCCCTCAAATGACCTTGCTCTTGTGTCTAATACTGTAGCAGGTATCGGAAATAGCTATATCCCTAATATTGGTAACATCGCCGGGCACAATGTTGCGATCAGGGTAGTAGTTAAATGGTATAACGATACAATGGGCGACTACACTGAGCTTTTCGGTCACGGTTCTCAGAAAGTTATCAAACGATCATCGGATAATATTCTTGGAATTGTTAATTTCCTGGGTTCTCTTTATTATTCAGAGACACCAAATCCTGGTGATTGGTGCCAGATTGAGTATATCTCCATGGAGGTATCCCCAACGGACAGCAAGCGTTATCTATTGCTAAATGGCAACATAATAGTCGAGCTTACTGTACCTACAATCAATGCTTTTTCAGGAAATTTTGGGGTTTTTACTAATTCAGCAGCTAATAATAGAGTAGCAGCTGGTGAAATCAGATCATTTCAAGTTTTTGCATCAGATCCGATTACAAATAACCCCTTTCACTCTCTAATTTTTGATGGGGCGCCTTATGATGATGGGGGAACTGTCAAAATGCGTAATAAGCTCAACGGTGCTGTTTTTGCTCCCAGCGGTGCTGCCTTCCCCAGAGTCTACTTGCCCGACTCTGATGGATTTGGCGGTTGTTTTCTTGATAATCAAATAGTTATTGAAGTTCCTAACAGAGGGCGTTTATCAGAAGTTAGCTATCGGAACTTTTATCCCGATGCTGATTATACAGGCAAATTTAGCTTAGAGAATCACGGTGCCGAGTTCAACGTCCAATCAGCAGAAGCTCTTGGTTTAAATAGACCCGGTTTTATCAGCAATGGTTTTAAGATTGGCAATCCTATTAGCGGTAACTATATAGCTAATAATAGTATTATTATTCTTGACGGCTCTGATCTTGTTCTGTATCCCAATTGGATTCCTGATTAGAAGTTGCTAAAGGAAAGAGGTGGAGATTTTGCATGAAGTACATTGGGGGATAGCCTTTTTTTGTATGGGGCTATTTCTTTTGACTGTCCCCGGAGCGTACCTGATAACGAAGAATCAGAAGTACGCAGGGAGAAGCTGGATTTTGGCCGATCTTTGGGTCGTAACAACCATTTACATAATTTTAGCAGATGGTGAATTTGCAAAAACAGTGGCCGCAATAACAACGGTGGCGACCGCTGGAATAATTTCTTCCGTTTTTATTCTCTCGGGTAACCTAAAGGTAAGGGCCTTCGGGGCCGAGGTGGAAATCGCCAGCAGCAGAAAGGAGAGACATGAGCAAAATAGTAATTGACTGCAAAACATGCACACACGGCACAACAGCTTATCGGCGTGATAAAGAAGACAGATTTTCCGCATCTTACTCTCCGCTGGGCCTTGTTGTTTGTGCAAGACCGCGCCCAAGTGGACGGGCGTATCCCTGCAAGGACAGCAGAAAGAATTGTGCGTATTATGAGCAGAAAGAAAGGAGATCATAGTCATGCAAGAGTTTTTGACAACATTATTGGAGGCAGTAATAGCTGTTGTTGTACCGATCATTACTGCATTTGTTGTTCAGTTTTTGAAGGCAAAAGCTAACGAAGCAAGAGTGAATCTTGATTGTGAGCTGGCAGAAAGATACATATCAGAGGTGGAAGATGCTGTGACTACTGCTGTGTTGCACACATCCCAATCCTATGTTGATGCTCTTAGGGATAACGGTGGATGGAATAAGGAGTCACAGCAAGAAGCATTAAGGAAAGCACGAACAGAAGCTATGTCGCTATTGTCAACTAAGGCACTTGCATTTTTGACTATGGCACATGCCGACCTGTCGGAGTATTTAACATGCAAGATTGAGGCAGAAATTAAGCTTCAGAAATCGAAGGAAGGTGATTAGATGCCA
>WRHF01000020.1 GCA_009783415.1 Clostridiales bacterium | reverse complement strand
AGTCTTGAGTTCTGAGTTCTGAGTTGGAATACGAAGGCACAAAAATTTTGCCATTTTGTGCAGAATTTCGGGAGTAAGTGCCTAACTCTTAACAATGCTTGCATGGAACCGGCAGACGCGGTCTCCTGTTGCCCAGCAATCTATTTCTTTGACTTGAAAGGGTTTTCCGGTATAGGCTTCCAGAGCTCCGGCAATGAAACCTTCGTCATAATAGCAAATGGTTTCTCCCAACACCGGTAAACCGGAACAATCCAAATCCTCGGAAACCGTCATAGTAAAATTTCCATTTTCCAAGTCGGATTCCTCCATGCGCAGGATCCCTATTTTCAAATCTTTCAAGGTTTTTTGCAGAGAAGAGATAAATTGAGAAAACGGGAGAGTAGCATCCAAAAGATTTTCACTCAAAGCTTTGCCTGCCAAAGCGCCTGCCCCCCGCAAAACCTCCTGGGCTGTTTCGGGTGAAAACAGTTTCGCCAAATGATCATGAAGCCCGTATTGCATCAGCCGGTATACCAGCACCGGCAAAGAGTCGCCCAGGTTTTCCCGGCCATGGGTTGCCGCAACGGATTCCCAATCCAATAAACTGAAAAAATCTGGCATGTTCATAACCCCCTATATTTTATTTATTAACAAAAAGTTCTTAACCCCTACCTCCTAATAAAAGCAACGCTCTTTGGGCTAGTTTTTGCCCTGTTAAACCGGCTTGCTCCAGTAATTCTGCGCGCTTGCCCTGGGGGACGAATTGGTTCGCCAGGGCGGCAATTTCTACTCTGGCCTGGACCTTGCCTTGCAAGGCGGTCAGGCAGGCTTGGCCGAAGCCTCCGCTTTGTACATTCTCTTCCACGGTCAAGAGGCAGCCGGTAGTTTTCACTGTTTGCAGCAGGGTTTTTTGATCCAAAGGTTTAACAAAGCGGGCATTTAGCACAGTAGCTTCAATCTCTTGCCGGGCTAGGATTTCCGCAGCTTCCAGCGCGGGATAAACCATAGAGCCCAGGGCGAAAATAGTAAGATCTTTGCCCTCTCTCAAAATTTCTGCCCGGCCAACAGGCAAAGGTTGGGGATCTTTCAGTAAGGATAAACCGCGGCCCTTATCCCGGGGATAGCGCAGGGCAGCCGGGCCGGGATAGGCTAGGGCGGTAGCAAGCATTTGCTGCAGTTCCTGCTCATCTTTGGGGGCCATCAGTACCAGATTGGGAAGGTTTCCCAAATAAGAAAGATCAAAAATACCTTGATGGGTGGGGCCATCCTCGCCGACAATGCCTGCCCGGTCAATAGCCAGGGTAACCGGCAAATTGGGCAGGCAGATATCATGCAGGATCTGATCATAGCCTCTTTGAAGAAAACTGGAATAGATAGCCGCTACCGGACGGAAACCGCAAGCAGCCAAACCGGCGGCAAAGGTGAGGGCATGCTGTTCGGCTATACCGACATCGAAGGCCCGCTCCGGATAGATATTGGTAAATTTATCCAATCCGGCGCCGGCGGACATAGCAGCAGTCAGGCTGATTATTTTGGGGTCGGCGGCAGCCAGGGCGGCTAAAGTCTCGCCAAAAACCTGAGTATAAGTTAAGCCACTCCCATTTTCTTTAACCTGACCGCTAGCCAAGTCGAAGGGGCCGATGCCGTGGAACTTATCCGGATTTTCCCTGGCCGGGGCATAGCCTTGGCCTTTGCGGGTGAGAACATGAACCAAAACAGGCTTGTCCATTTGCTTTGCCCGCTTTAAAACCCGCCTCAAAGCGGCAATATCGTGACCGTCGACCGGTCCCAGATAAACCAGTCCCATTTCTTCAAAAAGCATGCCGGGCACCAGTAAGTGTTTGAGGCTGTCCTTGAAACGGTCGATAGTTTTGGCAACTTGAGGTCCCACCCGGGGGATTTTGCGCAAAAGCTGCTCCAAGTCTTTCTTGGTTTTGCCATAGCGGGGATCAGTGCGCATTCGCACCAAATAGTTGGACATAGCTCCCACATTTTGATCAATGGACATTTCATTATCATTCAGGACAATGGTCAATCCGGTTTGCAAATCGCCCAGATGATTAAGCGCTTCATAGGCCATGCCGCCGGTAAGGGCGCCGTCGCCGATTACCGCCACCACATGATGCTTTTGCCCCTGCAAATCCCGGGAGGCGGCAAAGGCTGTGGCTAAGGAAAGAGAGGTGCTGCTATGCCCCGTATCAAAGGCATCGTAGGGGCTTTCTTCCCGCTTGGGAAAGCCAGCCAGTCCGCCAGCCTGGCGCAGGGTAGGAAATTGGTCCCGTCTGCCGGTGATAATTTTATGGGCATAGCATTGATGGCCCACATCCCAAATCAATTGGTCGGAAGGAGTATCAAATACAGTATGTAAAGCCAAAGTCAATTCCACTACTCCCAGATTGGGCGCCAAATGCCCCCCATTAACACTGACCACAGCCAGCATATAATCACGGATTTCCTGAGCCAGGATCTTAAGCTGGGGCAGATCCAGCTTGCGCAAATCCTCCGGGGAGTTTATTTGGGGAAGCAGGGGTTGTTCGGGTGAGTTCATTTGGTGGCTCCTAAGTGTGCTTAAAATAATAAAGTAGCTTGCCGACGGCATAGACAATGCTGTCGGCTTCGTTTATGGAGTATTTTTTGGTGAAGGTTTTGATGCCTACGGTAAGGGCAGCTACCATTCCGGCTAGAATAGCAGTCAATAGCCAGCTTAACTCTTCATGCAAAATAATACTTAAGGCAATTGCCGTACTGATGCCGCCGCTGAGAATACCGCAAATATCCCCTATCACATCACTGCAAAAATTGGCCACCTGATCGGCCCGCCGGATCAAATGCAGGGCATGAGCGGCTCCGGGCAATTTACGGGCGGCCCGGGAATGAAATGGTACTTCGTCAACGGCAGTGATGGCGACTCCGATTATATCAAAAAGAATTCCTATCATAATAACCAGAAGTAAAAGTAAAAAAGCCAGGTAGATAGAGCGTAAACGGGATAGATAAATTTGGGAGCCAATCGTAAAAAGACCGGCGGCAATAAAAGTACCAACCGACATAGCCACAGCTCGCCGCCAAGCCTTATGGCGTTTTTTAGGTAAAGTAGGCATAGGTTATCCGTTCCAACTTCTAATTTCTATCTTCTATCTTCTAACTTCTAACTACTAGCATTCGCAGCTTTCATATGCAATCCCGAAAGGGATTGCATATGAAAGCTGTTGGCATTTGTTCTCCCGTTGAGTAAACTTTATGGCTTAGGTCTGGCAGGATTTCCCAGCTGGCTGCCTTCCTGTCGCCGGGAAGGCGGTTCCCCTTTATGCCCGCTCTATGCGGTTTCCCGGCATAGGGCCAGATTACCACTTAGTCCATACTTTAATCCCCAACAGGAACGGGCCTACGGCCTTTCAGTCTAGGGGATTTCCCCGGCGGCTCAGCCGGCTTTTTAGCCTCTTTTGCAATTATGGTTTCAATCCTTATAACTATCCTTTGGCCGAAAGACAGCGAAAGGTTTGCAATCAAATCCACCATAATCACTCAAGGCAGGCTACGCTGCACCCAGCTTTCGGCCAAATGCAGGTTCTATCCCAAGACCTAGTTCCTTGTCCGGCCAAGACAGATCCCCAAGCGCTTGGGTCTCCACGGAGGCGGGGTATCTGCCGCATGCCATTGCGGCTCGCCCCATCCCCCTTAACTCCCAGTATCAGCCCAAGACTGGGCGTCCCAAGCCAACACCAGGAACTTCATCGCTGTGCCCTTGACGGATTTTTAGGCCCGCCTTCAAAAGCCAGCCTGCCGACTAGAATACTGCGCCACATGCCAACAAAAGTATTATAGCATAAAGCGGTCTTCGCCGCAAGGGAGTAGGGGATAGGGAGTAGAAAAAACAACAACTCAGCATTCAACACTCATAATTCAGCATTGCGCTCAACGAGCGCTTCAGTATGGGTTATCGGCTATTATTTCTACTTTAGTTTCCCCTGGTTCCAAAGTTACAGCGGCGAAAAGGAAATAGCAGGGGTTTTTGCTGATTTGCTCCTTGGATTTTTCTGCCAGATAGATTCCGGCGATTTTTTTTAGTTGCCGGCGCTTGGCTATGGTGAAAGCCTCCCTGGGATCGCCGTAAGTATCTCCTGTTTTGGTTCGTACCTCTACAAAATAAAGAGAGCCATCCTTGGCGGCGACAATATCGATTTCCCCTTTAAGACGGCGATAGTTTCTTTCTATTATTTGGTAACCAGCCTCCAACAGAGCAATAGCGGTCAGATCTTCGCCTTTTTGACCGGTGTTTTTTCTTTGGTCCTGGCTGGGAGGTTTGACTGCAAAACTTTGCCTATGAATAGGGGAAGGCCCGTATTGGATCAGGCGCTCCCTATGCAAAGCCGTGGGATAGCCTTTATGGATATCAAAGCCGTACCTGGGGTAAAGCTGATGAAAATCAAGCATCAGCCTATCCCTGTGGCATTTGGCTAATACCGAGGCAGCAGCAATAGAAAGGCTGATACTTTCCCCTTTGATGAGGGCGTTTTGAGGCAATGGACAATCTATTCTTTCCGCATCGATCAGCAAATAGTGCGGTTTTTTCTTTAATTGCTGTACTGCCTGAAGCATAGCCAGGCGGCTGGCCTGCTTGATGTTGATCCGGTCTATTTCTTGATTATCAATTCCGGCTATGGCCCAGGCCAGGGCCTTCTCTTTAATTAATGGCTCCAGGCGATATCTTTCCTTTTCACTCAATTTCTTGGAATCATTCAATCCAAGCAGGTTCGGCTCCGGGGGCAGAATAACCGCCGCCGCTACCACCGGTCCGGCTAAAGGTCCCCGTCCGGCTTCATCAACCCCGGCAACCAGTTCTATGCCACGCCGTTGCAGTTGATTTTCATAGTATAAAAGCTGAGCCAGGCGTTTTTGCTCCTGACCCAGCTTATCCTTGTAATCAGCCAAAAACAGCTGAAAAGCAGGACGCTCATCTAAAGCCAATCTGCTGACATCATCAGCAGTCAGAAGGTAGTTCTTAGCCATGATCTTTAATTCACGCAATTCCTGCATATCGGATTGTTTATTCATGATCTCTCCTTAATTAAAATCTAAAATCCAGCTAATCCGATTTCCTTTCCGCCGGAAAAGGCGGCCTATCCAAGGTAAAGCGGCCCAGCTTGCCATTGCGGAACTCTTGGAGCAACAGTAAGGCTGCATCATCACGGCGGACCAGGCCGCCGCTTGCCAGCAGGCCCCGTTTTTGTCCGATCGCTTCAATGATTTCTTGAGGTTCAAGAGGGAGTGATTCCAATTTGTAGCGTTCCGGCAGGGCATGAGGATGTTCTTGGGCCAGCCAGGCGGCTAAGCGGCTTGCCACATAATCCCGAGGGAATACCAAATCGCTGATGGCTCCGGTTACAGCCAGGTTAAAAGCTGTTTCCTCAGAGGCAAATTTGGGCCAAAGAACCCCGGGTGTATCCAGGAGCTCGAAACCAAAACTTGTTTTCACCCATTGGGCGCCCCGGGTCACTCCGGGGCGATTTTCTGTTTTGGCAGCAGCTTGAGAAGCAATTGCATTGATGAGGGTGGATTTGCCGCTATTGGGAATACCGATGATCATGGCCCGGATAGGGCGGCGAAGACGGCCTTTAGCTTCTAAAGAGCGCATTAAGGGCTCGGCGGCTTGACGCAGTGTGCCCAATAGCTCCTTGATCCCTTGTTTTCGATTGCTATTGCCTGCTGCGGCAAAGCTTTTCTCTGTGCGGAAAAAACCAAGCCAGGCCCTGGTCGCATCAGTTTCGGCTAAATCCATTTTGTTCAGAAAGAAAACCTGGGTTTTTTTTTGGATCATTTCCGCCAAATCCCGGTTGCGGCTGCTGAAGGGGATACGGGCATCCAGAACCTGAATAACCAGATCCACCAGCTGCAAATCCTTGGCAATATCTCTTTTGGCCTTGGCCATATGTCCGGGATACCATTGGATAACAGGTGAAGCAGAGGGGTTTGGGGGTTGATACATGACAAAAACCTCACAAAAAATAAAGATAGCCTTTCCTAGTATGCTGAAAACTATATTGAAAGTAGGGTATTATCTTGTCAAAGGGGCCTCTTGCTTGTCTTTTATTATAGACTTCTGCTTGCATTCTGTCAAGTTTCTTTCCAGTTATTAGATCAGTATTTTTGGCGTTCTTAAAAATAGAAAATATTGACAATTTCTCCGAAAAAAAATGCTTCCAATTTTAGCCCGATTGAGTTATACTATTAAGGCGAAGGTAAGAATAGAATATTTACAGCAAAAGCTTATTAGAGATATGGCAGGGGAAACATTCCCAAAATAACAGGCATGAAGTAGGAGGGTTGTGCAATGGCAAAAGAAATTGATGGAATCTGGGGGAAGATCATTATCAGTAATGAGGTCATCGCCAAGCTGGCCGGTATTGCCGCCACAGAGTGCTTTGGCATTGTAGGTATGGTTTCCTCCCGCTTGTTCACAGACGGCCTTAATGTGCTTTTGGGCCGGGATGATTTGGCCAAGGGTGTGGAAATCATCAAAAACGAGGAAGAACTGAAAGTCAAGGTCAATGTGGTAGTAGGCTATGGCATCAAAATTTCTATGGTAGCCCAAAATGTCATAGACAATGTAAAATACGTGGTAGAAAAGCATACAGGCTTAAAAATCAGCCACGTAGACGTAACAGTCCAAGGAGTAAAAATTATTGATTAACCTATGATTCTTAATTAATAGATCAAGCAAACCCTATAATTTTTCTTTTCGCAATCGTGAATTGTGAATTGCTAACGGGAGGTTAAAAGAGTGGAACTGCAGGAATTAAACGCTCAGGCTCTGGCTAAGTTCTTCCAGGGAGGCTGCGTTTATCTTGGTGCTAATAAAGATCAAGTCAATGCGCTAAATGTTTTCCCGGTGCCTGACGGTGATACAGGGATCAACATGTTTTTGACCATCAGATCGGCGGTACAAGCTATTGCCGGTAAAAATTATCTATCCGTAGACAAACTGGCTCAGGATTTTTCTATGGGGGCTCTGATGGGCGCCAGGGGCAATTCCGGGGTCATCCTTTCTCAGCTTTTCCGGGGTTTTTCCCAAAGCCTGACCCAAAAGGTGACTGCAAATGCCAGGGATATGGCTGATGCCTGGCAAAAAGGGGTGGATCTTTCCTATAAATCTGTAATCAAGCCGGTGGAGGGCACCATTCTTACTGTTTGTAAAGACATGGCGCAAGCAGCGGGACAAGCTGCCCAGGATGGCGCTGATATCATAGCAATGCTTGGGCAAGCCCTAGCCGCCGGGGAAAAATCCCTGGCAAATACTCCCAATTTGTTGCCGGTACTGCGCCAGGCCGGAGTGGTGGATGCCGGAGGTAAAGGTCTTTTGGTGATTTTCTCCGGTGGATTGATGGCTTTGGAAGACCGGGAAGAATTGGATTTTTCCCAAATTGCCCAGGAAACCAAGCCCGCCCTGCCGCCTTCTCCTATTGATCTGCTACCGGAGGGGGATATCCCTTTTTGCTATTGTACCGAATTTCTGATTAAAGGGGACAGGCTGCCTTTGGAAAAAATCCAGGCCCACCTCAGCCGGGAACAAGGCGACTCTTTGCTGGTAGTTGGCACCGAACAGGTGATAAAGATCCATTTTCATACCAATCATCCCGGAAAACTGATCGACTATGCCCAAAATTTTGGCAGCCTTCATGATTTAAAAATTGATAATATGCAGGATCAACACCGGGAACTGGATCCGGGAACCCTGCCGGTAATGCCTTCCGATCTGAAAAAATGCGGTCTGGTGGCGGTGGCTGCAGGATCCGGGCTGGCCAAGCTATTTGGGGATTTGGGCGCCGCTATTATTAACGGGGGCCAAACCATGAACCCCAGCGCTCAGGATATTTTGAAGGCTATTGAGAAATGTCCGGCTGAAGAAATCGTGGTGCTGCCCAATAACAGCAATATCATTCTCACAGCCCGCCAGGCGGAGAAACTGGCTGCAAAACCGGTTTATGTGCTGCCCAGCAAGCATATTACCCAAGGTATTGCCGCCAGCTTGCTTTTTGATGAAAATAAAACAGCCGCCGAAAACGGTTCTGTTCTCTCCCAGAGTTTGGAAACAGTAAAATCCGGGGAAATCACCTTTGCTGTGAGGGATTCCCAATATGACGGCCTACAGATAACTGCCGGAAGCTTTTTAGGTATTCTGGAAGGCAAAATTGCCTGCAATCACCAGGATCTGCCTGAGGTACTGGCCTCCTTACTGGAGAAAATGGTAGACATAAAGAACGATAGCCTGATCAGCCTTTTCTATGGCCATGATTTGGCTGAAGAGCAAGCTGATTCCTTGTTGGCCCAGGTAGAAGAGGTTTATCCTCAGATGGATATAGAAATGCACTGGGGCGGACAGCCGTTGTATCACTTTCTCATCTCTGTGGAGTAAGTACCATTTTCCGCTCATATCTTTGCCGCTAAGGGATGAGTTTTTTAAGAGTGGAGTGTGGAGTGTGGAGAGTGGAGTGTAAATTCTCCGCGCTCCACTCTTCACACTCCACTCTTTGGGTTATCTATTTTTATGGGAGTTTATTATGTCTCAAAATATTGATCTGTTGGAACTGTTGGATAAAGAAGCCAGAAGCGGTTATTATGACAGCTCCGTTTTTGGAGGCTTATCTGGTTTTCTGAAAAATTGGGGAGGAAGTCACTCTAGTCCTAAAATATCCCAATTGGCCAATGAATATGCAAAAGCTTCTTTAAGTAAACGCCCTGCTCTGCTTCAAGAGTTACGCCTGTTGCTTGAAGCTGTCGAAGCCGGGGAGCGGCAGTTAGATCAGGTTCGTCAGGTGGTTCAGCCGGAGCAAAATTTACTTTCCGCCTCGGTCAGGAATATACCAAAAATTGGAAGTAAAACGGCAGCTCTCTTTCGGCGCTTGGGCGCTTGCAGTATTGAGGAACTGCTTTTTTTCTTTCCCCGGGATTATCAGGACAGGCGGCAAATCACTCCCATTGCTCAGCTTTTGCCTGGACAAAGCACCAGTATTATAGGGCGGGTGCAATCCGTACAGCTCTCGGCGCCCCGGGCCCGCCTCACTATTCTTCAAGCCAAGATCCAGGATAATAGCGGCGGTATAACTGCTATTTGGTTCAATCAGGGCTATTTGGAAAACAGCTTGAAACAAGGGCGAAAAGTGCATATTTATGGCAAGATGGACAATAAGTATAATCACCGCCAATTCCAGGTGCAGGACTTTTCCTTTCCGGATCAAGAAAATACCCCGCTTGGCCTCCACCCTATCTATCGATCCACGGAAAATCTTTCTCAGAAAACCATCCGTCAGGCTGTAATTCATTCTCTAGAAAAATATGGTCCTAATATCCCGGAAATCCTCCCGGAAGATATAATTACCCGGCGGAATTTGCAAGGGCGGGTCCAAGCTGTCCATGATATGCATTTACCGGCAGATTGGCAGGTCCAGGAGCAGGCCAGACGGCGTCTGGCTTATGAGGAGCTGCTGATTTTGCAGCTGGCCTTACAAGGCAACAGCGATAATCTTAAAGGGACGGGTATCGCTCATCCGCCTGCTCCTGAGCTGCTTATGAAGTTTAAGTCAGCTTTGCCCTTTCCCCTCACTGTCGCCCAGGACCGGGTGATCAGCGAGATTTTTGCCGATATGGAGAAGCCGGTGGTTATGCAGCGCCTGGTTCAAGGGGATGTAGGCAGCGGCAAAACCCTGGTAGCCGCTGCTGCCCTCTCTAAAGCTGTTACCGGCGGTTTTCAGGCTGCTTTGATGGCTCCCACAGAAATATTGGCAAATCAGCATTATCAGACTTTACAACCCCTGCTTTTGGCTTTTGGCATAAGGACGGAACTGTTTACTGCTGCCTTGGGAGGCAAAACCCGACAGGAGCTGCTGCTTAGATGTCAAAATGGCGAAGTAGATGTACTTATCGGTACCCATACTTTGATTCAGCAGGGGGTGGAATTTGCCCGGCTCGGTTTAGCTGTTACCGATGAACAGCATCGTTTCGGCGTCCTTCAGCGGGCCCGCCTCCAAGAAAAGGGCCGCACCTGCGATATGCTGATCATGACCGCAACCCCCATACCCCGTACGCTGGCCCTCACCCTTTATGGTGATCTGCAAATCTCTGTCATCGACCAAATGCCTCCCGGACGTCAGCCGGTACTTACCTATGCCGTGGACTATTCTTATGAAAAACGGCTATGGGCTTTTGTAGACAAGCATCTGGAGCAGGGGAGACAGGTTTTTGTGGTTTGCCCCCTGGTAGAGGAATCGGCGAAGATCGACCTGGAGAATGCCTTGGGCCTGGCAGAGCGCTTACAAAAGCAGATTTTGCCCAAACGGCAGACTGCGGTGCTGCACGGCAAGATGAAAAGCGAGGAAAAAGACCGGATAATGACGTCCTTTGCCCAAGGTGAAATCCAAATTCTGGTAGCGACTACTGTGATAGAGGTAGGGATCAATATCCCCAATGCCACCGTGATGATGGTAAGGGATGCGGAACGCTTTGGCCTGGCTCAGCTCCATCAGTTGCGGGGACGGATCGGCAGGGGTTCCGATCAGTCCTATTGCCTGCTTCTCCATAATGCCAAAGGAGATATTGCCAAGGAAAGAATGAAGATCATGAGTGAGACTGCCGACGGTTTTGCCATTGCCGAGGCGGATCTGCGCCTGCGAGGTCCGGGAGAATTCTGGGGCACCCGTCAACACGGCCTCCCGGAGCTGCGCTGCGCCAATCTTTTCCGGGACAGTGACCTGATAGAGCAGGCCAGAAGTGATGCCCTAGAATTACGGTGCCAGAAAAATTGGGAAAATATAGAAATTAAAGAACTAAAAAGCGTACTAACAGAGAAGATAAAGCTGATGAGTAATTAAAGCGGTCTTCGAGTGTAAGGAACTAACCTCTCAAATTCGAACAAAAAAAGTCACAAAATACACTTTATCTTTGGTTTTACCTGCAAGGATGTAGACTTAAAATGATGCATGAAATAATTAGACACGGATTTTTAGGATTTTAACGGATTTTCGCTGTTGACTGAGGAAATGATGAACTTAGGTGCTGTTGCTTGAGGAAAAAACAAAAAATAATTCAATTCTTTTCATAATAAAAAAAATCCGTGCTAATCCGTTTTAATCTGTGTAAATCCGTGTCCAATTTGTTTTTATTGCTTTTCCAGTTTATCTGGGGTAGGGGGTAGGGATTAGAAAATTATCTGTGATTATATCCAAGTAAGGTGCTATCTTAAAATATGGATATCCGGGTATGGATAATAACTTGTTTTGATAGGAAAACTATTCTTATAATAATCTTTTGGAGGGTAGTTTATGTCAAAAGATAGCCAAATCGATCCCAAAGAAGTGCGCAGAGCCAAGGCTAAGGGCGGTCACAGCTTGGCCCAAAGCGGCCCCGATGGGGAAAGCCGCAGTGCCAAAACCCAAAGCGGCAACCGCCACAAGTCTGGTGACGACAAAAAATCCACCTAAAAAGAATCCCCTCGCAGCATAGCGAGGGGATTCTTTCGTCTTATCTAAAAAAGGATAAGGTCCGTAATCTTGTTGCCGGTTTCCAGTTGCAAGTTTTCTCTTAAGTCATCTGGCTTTGAATTATCAGTCTCTTGCGACAGAAATATCAAAATAGGTTTTTGCTTTAATGCTTTGCCAAAGCAAAGCTACAAGTTCTGGCCTCTGGCCTCTGGCCTCTGAATTCTCAGCCTCCTACGACCATACGCAGGATGAGGGCTGCGTCTACCGGGCTTAATTCGTCGTTGCCGCTGACCAGAGCGGTGGCTACTTGGCGGGGATCCAAGGTGATCAGGCCTACATAGTGCTGCAGGACCAAAATAGCATCCTCAGGAGTAATAACGCCGCTGCCGTCGACATCACCCATCATGGCATTCCAAATGTCTACCTGGCCGCCTTTTGTGGTCATGCGGATACCGGAGAGTGGTACGGAGTCGCCTCTCCAGTCCAGAACGCCCACATTATCAATAGTAACACTGACATCAGTGAGGCTGAAGCCGTAAGGAGCAGTGGTTAAAGCATTAAATTTCAGGCTCATAATGACACCTTTAAGAACATCAGGGTTAGCCGCGCCAATGACCAGTTTACCGGCTTCTTTGTCATTGACAACCGCCATATCAAAGTCTTTTTTATCCAAACCGGCATATTCCAGGCTGACCGGGTCATAGGTGACGGTGGCGCCAACCGAAACAACGCCTTCCTGAGCTCCCAAGGGAGAGCCTGTCCGGCCTGCGACCGGGGTGGGGTTAGGCGTGCCGCTTGTTAAATCTTCACCAATGCTGCGCAGGTCCAGGGGCAGGGCGAAGTTATCTTTGGCAGTGACTTTGGCGGTTTTGCCGTTATTGATTTTCAATTCACCGATATAGGGGCGGGTATTCTTGGCATAGGTGATTTCCACTACATCATAAAGAGCGGAGGATTCGATAACCTTGACGGAAATACCGCGGTTGTTGTCGTTCCAAGTGCTGTTATTGCTGTAAGGAGCAAGGCCAAGGCAAGAGGTGTTGGGATTGCTGGCGGTAGCAGGAACCCGCACAGTTTTTTGACCGGCAGCGCCGCCGCCTGTTTCCCAGGTTATATTGCTAAGTTGGTTGATCAGCACACCTTTATTACCGGCAGTTGCGGAAGTATTTCTAAAGTCCGCGCCAACCGCCCGGCGGCATTCCAGAGTATAGGCGGTGGGGAAGGTGATCCTGCGGCTGGGGTGGGTCACGCCGTTGGATTCTGTGACAAATTCCACATCCGGGGCAAAAGCATTGAGGAAAAGAGGCATGAAATATTCCAGATAGTCGAATATGGTACCGTTGGCGCGGACAGCACGGCTATTAGTCAGCCTTGGCGTCCATAAAACGTCAATAGTCCGCAGGTCGGTGGGAAGAAGAACCATTTTTACCGCATCTGTGATACCGGCAGCAGTCAGATCGGCATCAGTTGCGCCGCTGGCAGCGATTTTGAAGGTTTTGCTCTCGCCGGGAACAACGCTGACGACTTGATCATCTTCCAGCCAGCCATTACGGAACTTGTACCAAATGGTGGGATCCGGGGTGGCATTGCTGCACATGCTGGAGGTATTACCCATTATGCCCCAGTTGCCGCAAGGCATGCTGCTGGAGGACCAGCCGGTAACATAATAGTCGCCGCCTTCATAAAGGTAATCGTCAATAGCTCCCAGGCAGTGATTGGTTTCGTGGGCAAATACCTGCCAGGTGGAAAAATCGGCAGGGCTGTAGGCGCGGGCGCCTTTGGTGGTGTTTACCCCGGAGCTGATGCCTCTGTTATTATCAAAGGGGTTTTTGGTGTGAGGCTCTTGCAAAGAAATGTCCTTAAAAAAGCGTCCGTCATACATTTTCTGATTGGCATTAGGCAGTTTGTCAGTGCCCAACTCTGCATTGTCTACATTGTAAAATTCATAGATCAGCCATTGATCCTGATAGGAAAAAGCGGTGTCGATACCATAACCACCGGAAAGGCCCTGGCGGCCGCCCCAGCAGTTAACAGGAACAGCAGCATAGATCAGGCTGACATCTTTCATCATAGCTGTCATTTCTTCCAGGCAATCGTTTTCCACAGCCCATTCATAGGACAAGTCCATGCAGGCCTGGCTGAGCCGGGCAAAGGCCCGGTAGTCCTCTGCGTCATTGGGGGCTTGGAACTGGATCTCATAATCGATCAGGGGGGCGTCCATATGGAACCATTGCCATCTGCCGGTCGCGTCCTTATTCATGGAGTTGGGGCTGACATATTCCAGCTCCATTTTGCCGCAGGAAGCATTGTAAAAATACTCTGTAAGACCGGGGCCGAATTTATTGCCGTTGGCGTCTTTGCCGAAAACGATATTGTTAAAGTAATGTTCGGGATTGGCATAGTTAAAGAGGTAGGTGGTGCCGGTCACCCCTTGATAGTTGCCGTTTGAGTTACCGGTCCGGGAATAAACGTTTTGGCGCTGATAGGTAGCCGTGATTCCGGGAGGCGCCTTTGCATAGGTAAGGGTACCTGCGGTGGTATATTCCGGGGCGCCGGGGGTGTCGTTAAAATCCATAAAGATGACGGCGGCCTTGACTTTGCCGACACTTTCCAAAAACATATAACCGGATTTATCAGGCAATTCCCGGATGACATTAGCATCCATGGAGCAATACATGTCCCCGGTGGGATATGTAATCTGTTTGGCGATAGCAACATCATCGCTGTCGGCAAAAGCCTGTACAGGCAAAAGGCTCACCAAAAAAACAACAAGCAACATCCAGGTAAAGAATCTTTTTTTCATGATCTGTACGCCGCTTCACCTAGTTCCAAGGCAAGCGGCATCCTCCTTCCAATTTTTGGTATTTTTCATATTTTTTACGAGCAACAAACGAAATTTTGTAGGATCAGCACCTCCCTTTGCTTATTTTGTACCTTAAATTATTTATGAAGTGTTAATTGTGTAATAATATGAATAAATAAATTCGTTATTAACAAGGCAAGTTCCTTTTTTTTGTGAAGATTTTGTTACTGGAAATAATATCATTATATTTTAAAATAGCACAGGCAGCCGTCTAGGACGGACCGCCTGTACTATTATGGTCTATACATAACAAATCCTTACATCATCCCGAACTTGATCCGGGCTCTCCTGCTTATCTCAGGGGATTCCGGGTCAAGCCAAAAACGACGGGAAAATGTTCTACTCCCTACCCCAGATAAACTGGAAAAGCAATAAAAACAAATTGGACACGGATTTACACAGATTAAAACGGATTAGCACGGATTTTTTATTATAAAAAGCATTGAATTATTTTTAGTTTTTTCTCCAAACAAAAGCACCTAAGTTACTCACATTATCAGACAACAGCGAAAATCCGTTAAAATCTGCGAAAATCAGTGTCTAATTATTTCATGCATCATTTTGAATCCACATCCTTGCAGGTCAATCTAGAGATGACGTATATTTTGTGACTTTTTTTGTTCGAATTTGAGAGCTTAGTTCCTACTCTTCAACAACAGGGCAGATGTTGGAAATAATTTCTACTGCCCGGTCAATTTCCTGATAAGAAAGGGCATCGGAAACCTGGATCCGGATCCTTGCCGTGCCTTCCGGTACTACCGGAAAGCCAAAACCGATGGCATGAATACCTTGCTTCAGCATTTCTCCTGCTACACTGATGGAAAGAGCAGTATCTCCCACGATCAGGGGAATAATGGCGCTGTCTCCTTCCAGGGGCTTCAGGCCTTTGGCAATGAGGGCATCCCGCATATAGACGGTTTTGGCCCGCAGGCTGTCGGTAATTTCCGGATGCTGCTCCAAATACTCGATCGCGGCCAGGGCAATGGCGGAAAGCACCGGGGGCAGGGAGTTGGAGAAGAGATGAGGCCGGGAGCGCTGCACCAGGATATCGATCAAATCCCGGCTGCCGGCTACAAACCCGCCGCCGGCCCCGCCCAGAGCCTTGCCAAAGGTGCCGGTAATAATGTCCACCCGGCCCAGCATATCATAATACTCCATTGTTCCCCGGCCTGTTTTGCCTAAAACTCCGGTGGCATGGGATTCGTCCACCATGACTGTGGCCTGGTATTTCTTAGCCAATTCACAGATTTGGGGCAGGAGAGCGATATCTCCTTCCATAGAGAAAACCCCGTCGGTGATCACAAGCTTCACCGGGCAGCCGGCATCGGTGGCCAGCCGGAGTTTTTCTTCCAGGGATGCCATATCTGCATGTTTGTAGATCATTTTTTTGGCGTCTTTATGGGCCATGCGGCAAGCGTCAATAATACTGGCATGGTTCAGCTCATCAGAGATGACAGCATCGCCGGGTCCGATAATAGCCGGCACCAAAGCGGTGTTGGCGCACCAGCAAGAGGCATAGGTGAGAGATGCTTCCGTATGCAAAAATTGAGCAACTTTTTCCTCCAACTGACGGTGAATGGTAAAGGTACCGCAAATAAAGCGGACGCTGGCAGCGCCGGCCCCATATTTATCCAGGGCAGCTTTAGCGGCATTGATCAGCTCCGGCTTATCGGATAAGCCGATATAATTATTGGAACAAAGAATAGTAGTTTCGCCCCGGTTTTCCACTTCTGCCCTGGCAGCCATAGGTGAATCCAGATACTGCAAGGTTTTATAAGTGCCGGCAGCCCGCAAAGCAGCCAAATCATCCGCCAAACGCGTGTTTAATGTAGTAGTCATGTTTTTCTCTCCTCGCTAATTTTGTTAATAGATAAAGTGGGGTGGTGTAAACTTTGAAAGTGTGGAGTGTGGAGTGTGGAGTGTGGAGTTTTTGAAAGAAAAGGCGTTGCTTTTCTTTTTTATTGAATAAAAGAATAAAAGAATAAAAGAATAAAGTCTTTTTGCTTAAATAATTAAAATGCGAAGCATTTTTTCAACAACTCCACACTCCACTCTTCACACTCCACACTAAAGCAGCCTGTTTCTAAAAATCACAAATCATTCTACTTACCAAATAGGTAACTACAGGTCGAGCAGCACCTTAATAGCTTTCCCTTGTTCCATCATCAGCATGCCGTTTTCTATTTCTTCCAGAGGCAGCTGATGAGTGATGATGGGATCTATCATGGCAGCGGAGGTGGCCAGGAAGTTTTCGCTTTGATACCAGGTTTCAAACATGCGGCGTCCGTTGATGCCGATCAGGGTCAGGCATTTGAAAACTACCAGCTCGGAAAGAGGCGTACATACCTCGCCCGGGTAGATCCCCAGCAGGCTGGCTACCCCGCCCAGGGCCAAGGCATCCAGGCCCTGGCATAAAGCGGCGCTGTTTCCGCTCATTTCCAGCAGGACATCACAGCCATAATTTCCCACAAAATCGCAGATCTGCTCCTTGAATTTTGTTCCGGCGGCAATGGGGTCAATAACCAGATCCGCACCGACCCGGGCAGCCATCTCCCGCTTAAAAGGATCCGGCTCGCTGACGATCACCCGGGCAGCTCCGGCGGCTTTGGCAATCGGGACGGCAAAGAGGCCTATTGAGCCGGCGCCGGAAATCAGCACATTCTTCATAGCGATCGGTTGAGCCATTGCCGTGTGCATGGCATTGCCCAGCGGGTCGAAAGTGGCGGCATATTTATCGGCTATATTATCGGGAACCGGCCAGACATTGACCGCCGGCATGGCTATGTATTCGGCAAAGCAGCCGGCACAATCCACCCCGATGATTTTTACTGTCTGACAAATGTGCCCCTGAGCGGTGCGGCAAAAACGGCAGTGACCGCAGGTGATATGCCCCTCTGCGGAAACCCGTTGGCCCAGAGAAAGACCTTGAACAGCTTTGCCGATCCCGACAATTTCCCCCACAAATTCATGTCCCATGACGAGAGGGGGCTTGATCCGGTTTTGAGACCAGGCATCCCATTTAAAAATATGCAGATCCGTACCGCAAATACCTGCCTTCCTGACTTTGATCAGCACTTCGTTATCACCGCAAGCCGGTTCCGGAGCTCTACTCACCAAAAGCCCCCTGCCTGCAACATCCTTCCAAACTGCTCTCATCCCGCTTCCTCCCTTGTTTTTTCGATTTCTAATTTGGAAATTAATCTATCTCTATTATCTCACTTGCTCTCTTGCGTGTCAAGAAGTTTTATAGAGTGTGGAGTGTGGTACTTGGAGTGTGGAGTGTGGAGTGTGGAGTGTGGAGTTGTTGAGGTTTTTGCTTTGCAAAAACAGTTATTTAAATTAAAGTTTCGCGAAGCGAAACATCCGCAACTCCACACTCCACACTCCACACTCCACACTTCTCTCTTCACACTCCACACTTTTTAAAAAAACTTGACTAAAGACCCTTTTCTGGATATAATTATCAAATACGACTAGAAAAGGAAGCGCCACTAAAAAAGGGGGAAGGAACAGTGGATTATAGTGAAACTTTGAATCTGCCCCAAACGGATTTCCCAATGCGGGGTAATTTACCTCAGAGGGAGCCGGAAATTTTGGAAAAATGGAATAATATGGATATTTATCGCCTGGTTGGGGAGAAGAACAAGGGCAAACCTCTTTTTATTCTTCATGACGGGCCGCCTTATGCCAATGGGGAACTGCATAACGGCCATGTTCTCAACAAAGGCCTGAAAGACATGGTGATCAAATATAAATCCATGAGCGGTTTCGATGCTCCCTATGTGCCGGGCTGGGATACTCACGGCTTGCCTATTGAGCAAAAAACCATCAAGGATTTAGGGATCAACCGCCATTCGGTCAGCAAGGCGGAATTCCGTCATCGTTGTGCCGGGCATGCCCTCAAATATGTCGAATTGCAAAAGGCTCAGTTCCGGCGCTTGGGTGTGCGCGGGGATTGGGATAACCCCTATATCACTCTGAAACCGCTCTATGAAGCGGTTCAGATCGGTGTTTTTGGTGAGATGGCCAAAAAGGGCTATATTTATAAGGGGTTGAAACCGGTTTATTGGTGCCCCAGCTGCGAAACTGCCCTGGCCGAGGCAGAAATCGAGTATGCACCGCACAAGTCCGCCTCTATTTATGTCAAATTCCCGGTCCGGGAAGGCAAAGGATTACTGCCAAGTGATAGCTGTCTGGTTATTTGGACAACCACCCCCTGGACGATACCGGCTAATCTGGCTATTTGTTTGCATCCGGATTTCACCTATTGCCTGATTGAGAATCAGGGGGAGAAACTATTGCTGGCCAAAGAGCTGATTGGGAATTTTCTGGAAGCTACCGGGCGGCAGCAGGAATACACTGTTTTAGCCGAATATCAAGGCAGTGATCTGGAACTTCTAATCTGTAAACACCCTCTTTTTGAGAGGGATTCGCTTATTATACTGGGCGAACATGTGACATTGGAGGCGGGGACCGGCTGTGTCCATACAGCCCCGGGTCATGGGGCGGATGACTTTATCGTAGGCAAAAAATATGATATACCGGTGCTTTCTCCGGTAGACAGCCAAGGCCGCTTTACCGAAGAAGCCGGGCCTTTTGCCGGACTGGACCTTAATGCCGGTAACAAGGCTGTGACCAAAGCCCTTGAAGAAGCCGGGGCTCTGCTCCATTTCTCTTTGTTTGAGCATCAATACCCGCATTGCTGGCGCTGCAAAAAACCCATTATTTACCGGGCTACGGAGCAATGGTTCACTTCCATCGATCCTTTCCGCCAAAATGCTTTGGATGAAATCGACAAAGTAGAGTGGTTCCCTGCCTGGGGCCGGGAGCGGATCTATAATATGATCAGGGACCGGGGCGATTGGTGCATTTCCCGCCAGCGTACCTGGGGAGTACCTATTCCTATTTTCTATTGTCTGGATTGCGGGGAAACCCTGGTCAATGATGACACTATCAAAAATGTCCAGGATCTGTTCCGAGAACACGGTTCTTCCGTCTGGTTCGAACGGGAAGCAGGAGATCTCTTACCTTTTGGCTTTAGCTGCCCGAAATGCGGCGGCAGCAATTTCAGCAAAGAAACGGATACCATGGACGTTTGGTTTGATTCCGGTTCCAGCCATTTTGTGGTTTTGGATAATTGGCCCAATCACCGCTGGCCTTCCGACCTCTATCTGGAAGGCAGCGATCAGCATCGGGGCTGGTTCAATTCCTCTTTATCCCTGGCTGTAGCAGTAAGAGGTCAGGCTCCTTATCGCCAGGTTCTGACCCACGGTTTTCTGGTGGATGAAAAGGGGCACAAACAGTCCAAGTCTTTGGGCAATACCGTTGATCCTCAGGAAATGATCGACAAAATGGGGGCAGATGTACTGCGGCTTTGGGTTTCTTCTGTGGATTACCGCCATGATGTAGCCAATTCACCCGGGATAATGAAGCAGGTAGGGGAGACTTATCGGAAAATTCGCAATACTTGCCGCTATTTACTGGGTAATCTCTATGATTTTGACCCCCAAAAAGACCAATTGCCCATGGATCAACTTCGCGAGCTGGATCGTTGGGCCTTTTCCCGTTGGAATCGCCTGATCGAAAAAACCCGGGAGGCTTACGAAAGCTATGATTTCTATGTAGTCTATCATGCTATCAATAAGTTTTGCGTTGTGGATTTAAGCGCATTTTACCTGGACGTGGTCAAGGATTGCCTCTATACGGAGGTTCCGGATAGCAAAAAGCGCCGCTCAGTCCAAACCGTTCTTTATCATCTGGCTGATGGTTTGATGCGCCTTTTAGTGCCTATTTTGCCCTTTACCTCAGAAGAAATTTATTCCTATCTACCAAAGGCAGCAGATAGTCCTGTGAGTGTACAGCTATTGGAAATGCCGGAAGTAAACACAAAAGCTTTTGCTGATGATTTGGAAGAAAAATGGAGGAAAATATTAGAAATAAGAGAAATAGTATCAAAGGAACTGGAGGAAGCCCGTCAAGCCAAAAAAATCGGTCACTCATTAGATGCCCTGGTAGAATTAACGGCCCCGGAAGAACACTATTCTTTGTTGGAGAGCCTGAAAGCAGAATTACCGAGCATATTCATAGTTTCGCAGATAAAAATCACAAAAAGCCCGGAACTAACCGCACAAGTAGCCCCGGCGAAAGGTGAAAAATGCCAACGCTGTTGGATCTATAGTGAGGACCTGGGGGAAGATGATGGCCTTTGCCCGAGATGCAGATCTGTTATGGCTAGTAAATAGCTTTGGAAGAGTGGAGTGTGAAGAGTGGAGAGTGGAGTTGAAACAAGTAATAACTCCACTCTCCACTCTTCACACTCCACTCTAAAAAACCAAGGTCGCTAGAAGTCGCGGTTTGGTTATATTTCATCAATATATCCAGATTGCACAATAAAAATACAAGAAGGAGGTTTTTTAAAGTGAACTTTTCCGGTAAACCCAGCGAGGCCCAGTTAGCCCCATTTGTAGGGAAGGATGTTTTGGATATTGCCCAGTTCAGTAAAGAGGATTTGGAAGTTGTTATGCATTTGGCTGCCCATTATGAAGAGGCTTTGACAAATAAAAAGCGCCTCTATGATATGGACGGCAAGATCATGGCTTCTCTCTTTTTTGAGCCCAGTACCCGTACCCGTCTCTCTTTTGAGGCTGCTATGCAGCGCCTGGGCGGCAATGTTATTACCGTGGCTGAGGCGGCGGGCGCTCAGAGTTCTTCTACAGCCAAAGGGGAGACATTGCATGATTCCATCAAGGTCATCAATGATTATGTGGATGTGATCGTTTGCCGCAGTCCTATTAAGGGGGCTCGTTTGGAGGTAGCCAATGCTGCGGATATCCCTGTTATCAACGGAGGCGACGGGGCAGGCCAGCATCCTACCCAGGCTCTTTTGGATATGTACACCATTTTTAAAGAAAAGGGCAGCCCGGATGGCCTGACCGTAGCTTTGATCGGCGATTTGAAAAACGGCCGCACCGTCCATTCCCTGGCAGATGCCCTTTCCCTCTATGATGTGAAAATGATTTTTGCTTCGCCGGAGGAGTTGACCATGCCGGAAGAAATCATTACTTCTTTACGGGGCAAAAACATAGAGGTAGAGGAGGTACATGATCTGGATACTGCTTGCCGCCGGGCGGATGTCCTCTATATGACCCGGATCCAGCGGGAGCGCTTTACCGATCCGGCTGAATATGAGAGGGTTAAGGATTTGTTCATTATGACCGGCCGCCATGTCCGGATTTTTAAGCCGGGAGCCATTGTCCTGCATCCCTTACCAAGGGTCAATGAGATCGAGGTGGAGGTAGATGCCTATCCCGGAGCGGCTTATTTCCGTCAGGCAGCCAACGGCCTGCCGGTACGGATGGCCCTTTTGGCAATGATAACGGGTAATGTAAAATAATCCAGAGGGAGTTGCGAAAACCATTTTGCAGCTCCTTTAATTCTTGTCTTTCCACAAATAAAGCTTTTGGTGTCTAAATTTCATATAATTATGAATTAATTAATTAACTGGCCAATAAGACAAAAAGAAAGTTCTTACTTTTTAAGAACTTTCTTTTTGTAAGAGCGGTTTTTGGAAAAGCGGACACTAAAATGTATGCTGAATCAGCAAAATAATCAAAAAAATCTATAAAAAACAATGAAATACCAAATAAGGCCTGCGAAAGCTATTTGTGCATAGTGCAGGCATTTCCATAAATTTCCAATTGTAAAATTATAAAATAATACGAAATATGTCGAAAAAGCTCGGTAATTTATTCTTGACATGGTATTAATTTGGTTATATTCTATTTATTAACAGTATCCTTTGATTGTTTTTTTGTTCAAAGGCAAGCAAAATGCCTAAATTTGGTAATAATGTTGTTCGTTGGAAAAAATTTAGCAATTTATTTTGTTAATAACAAGGAAATATGCTTAATAATGAAGAACTATACATATTTGAGAGTATTTTCCATTATTTATCTGATTGCTAAATTTGTGAAGAACATACGAGGATACTTTTGAGAGAGATTTATTTTGGAGAAGATGAATTGAGAGAACATCGTGTTGGGAAGAACTGAATGAGTAACTGAAAGGAAATTTTAGCTACTTGCTAAACCTGGCCTAATAACGCAAATCATTACTGAAGCAAATAAGGGATTTATTTGAAATCAGTACTTAGAGCCAGACTATAGGGGGAACAGGTAGCACTGTACAAAGCTTGCCCGCAAATCCATTGAGCATATGCGCCGCTCGATGGTTAAGCGGTTAGTTTTGGTTTGTCTGGTAAATGAAGAATTTAGGCGCAACTAAAATTGAGGATTTTTTAAAAAACTATATGTTTTTGAAAAGGGAGGATATGAAAATGAAAATGAATAAAACAAAAAAACAGCTGGTAACGCTATTTACGATGGTATTTATACTATTGTGTTTAGCTATCGGTTCATCTGCGCTGGAGGGTGTATTAGCTAGTGATAAGGTTGCAGAATTAACCGGTAAGTATTATGATTTGGATGAATTTGATGAAATAGCTATCAAAGATGGCAAAAGAATGGAATATGATGATCCGGAGCAGACACTCCTTAACAAGGATAAGGATGGTAATCTAATCACCAGTGCCTTCATCAATTATAGTAAAAGCGCCAGGGATGGTGAGAATCCGAATGAGTTTGAAATTGAGCTAAAGGTTGAAACTATAGATGACATAAGAAACATACTTGTGTACTACCCTGCCAGCGTTGTGTTGGTATTGGATGTATCGAGCAGTATGGATTTTATGGTAGACACGAACGCTTTGGGTGGAGAAATCAAGCCAGGAGATTCAGGATGGGATATTAGCGGTACGCGTTGGAATGTCATGAAGGAAACTATTAAGGATTTTATCGAAAAACTTTTAAGAAATTCTAATAACCAGGTTTCGATTGTTGTATATGGGGGCTCAACAATAATGGTTTCTCCTAACGGAGCAGGAACTCCCGGTACTATTGAGGATGGTATTGATCATAAAACAATTTGTAACTGGACTAATAATATACTAACGGCAATCAGCAGTTTTGATAAATATGAAATTGTTTCCACAGAATATGAGTCTTACAGGAGTGTTGTGTCTACTAATGCCCTAAGAAGAGATGTATTTGGGGATATGTGGAATGTGTATGGAGCCACTAACTGCCAAGCCGGATTTAGGGGGGCGATTGGTCAATTAAGAGATGGTACCCGGAAAATCGTCAATGATCCGTTTGTTCTTTATTTGTCTGATGGCAAGGCGTCAGGTAGTTATGAGGATCGGCTTGTTCTTACTGAACCTGTGTCCGCAAGGAATGCGATTACGGAGGCTGGAAAGCTCAAAAGCGAGTTTAGCAACTGCACCCTATACACTGTTGGATTAAGTCAAGATGCTATAGGTAGCATAGTTTTGCAGAAAGATCCTGATCCAGCGGTTGGAAACCCATATGTAGATGATTATTTTCCAGCAGAGAACGCGAAGGATTTATCTATCGTATATGAAACTTTATTGAAGGAGATATATGAGCTTTCCCAAGCATGGATGGTAACAGATCCTATGTCAGATTATGTCTCGCTGGATGTTGGCTCAATTGGTGTAAAAGATCCTTATCCAAATTCGTTTTCAGTGAGCGGGGATACCGTTATCTGGGATTTAATTAACTCTGAATTTAAAGTTGAAGATAGAGGTGGCATTACTGTAAGAGTATACACTCTTACATATACCATTAATGTCGCTGATCCTGATAGCCTTGAAGATTATAAGATATACCCTACAAATAAACGAACATCCCTTTCATATGTGTTCTTGGGCAACGATTTAAAACCTATACTCCCACCGCAAATAGATTATTTTCGTATACCTGGCTTTGCAATACTGAAACCAAAGGCGGAGATAGAGAAGGTTGCAAACAAGGATAAGGTGTTTGTTGGTGATGAAATTATTTACACTATTACCTTGAAGAATGATTATGAAGCAACAGATGTTTGGAAGGATGTAAAAATTGTTGATGTAATCCCTGATGGGCTTGATTATATAAGCTGCGATGCAGATTCCGGTAAAGTTGTTAGATCAGGTCAAGAAGTAACTATTAACTGGGGAGATATTGATATTGGCGAAACTGTCGTAATTAATATTACAGTAAAAGTACTCTCTCATCCCTCCGGTGATAGATATCTTAACACGGCAGTTGCATCTAGTGGTAACTATGATGACATAGAAGATAGTGTGGAAGTCTATCCAAAGACCGACGGCAGCATCAGCAAAGTAGCAGACCCGGATGCGGTAAAGGTGCGGGTAGGAGATACTTATAGTTACACATTCACCATAGCTAATTCCGACGAAGCTACCGAAGCCTGGAAAAATGTA
>WRHF01000019.1 GCA_009783415.1 Clostridiales bacterium | reverse complement strand
TTTTGAATCTACATCCTTGCAGGTCAATCAAGAGATGAGGTATATTTTGTGACTTTTTTTGTTCGAATTTGAGAGCTTAGTTCCTAACTCCTAACTCCTAACTAAAAACAAGGGGGTATAAACTTTGCAATGTCGTATATTGGACCAAAGCGCTGCCGACCGGCAGGTATATAACGATTTTATTGCTGGTTGTTCTAAAGGGCATGTTTTGCAGACCTGGCAGTGGGGGCAGCTGAAAGAGAAGGGGCAGTGGCGGGCCTGGCGTTTGTTGGTGGAGGATGAAGGCACGCCAAAAGCAGCCGTTACCTTGCTGGAACGGCCTTTGCCCGGGCCTTTGGGATGTTTTTTTTATGCGCCCCGGGGACCGGTGCTGGAGCCGGGCCAGGAGATTGCCTGGGATTGCCTGATGGAGGGCATCCGGAAGCTGGGCCGGAAGCGGCGGGCGGTTTTTTGTAAAATTGACCCGGACATTTTGGCCGGGGATCCCCTCTGGCAGGAACGTCTGCGGCGCACGGGCTTTGGCAATGCCGACCGGGGCGAGGGATTTGAAGGTGTGCAGCCCCGCTATGTTTTCCGCCTGGATATTAGTCCGGGCGAAGAGGAATTATTAGCAAGCATGCAACAAAAGACCAGATATAATATTCGTCTGGCCGAGCGTAAAGGGGTAGATGTGCAAATCGGCGCCCCCCGGGAGCAGCTGCCGGTTTTTTATCGGCTGTTGCAGGAAACAGCTGTCCGTGACAATTTTTTGATCCGTGGTTATAGTTATTATGAAGATTTTTATGATCTACTGGCCCCCGATGGCTTGGCCGAACTGGTATTAGTCCGTCATGAAGGGGAGGAAATAGCCGGGGCGCTCCTTTTCCGCTTGGGGGAGAAGGCCTGGTATATTTATGGGGCTTCGGCTAATAATAAGCGCAACTTAATGCCCAACTATCTGATGCAGTGGCGAATGATCCAGTGGGCACAGAGAGAGGGCTGCATTATGTATGATTTTCGGGGCGTGCCTGGAGATGTAGGGCCGGAACATCCCCTTTATGGACTGGTTAAATTCAAGAAGGGCTTTGGAGGCGATTATTGCCAATTTATCGGGGAATGGGATTTGATTTTCCGTCCGGTTCTCTACAGCCTTTATAACCGGCTGGAACCCTGGTATCAACGAAATATCAGGAGAGTAATAAGGGCAGGGAAAAAAATCAAGCAATTAATAAAGAGATAATTACTAACTTCTATTCCCTAACCCCTACTCCCTTGCAGCAAAGCCGCTTCAGTCCTCTTCACTAGCCATACGGCATTCATGGCAAGTACCATAAAAAATCGTTTTGTTTTCGTTTACCCAAAAATCGTACTCATCATAAATATGTTGGGTTACCTCAGGGATAGCCTGGCATTCCAGATCATAACTTTCACCGCAGCTGTCGCACTTCAAGTGGCACTGCTCGCTGCTGCCGATCCCTGGCCCTACATATTGATAGCAGACGCTGGCAATGCCGTCAAGGCGGTATTTGCGGGCTTTGCCGTCTTTCACCAGCCTTTCCAATTGGCGATAGACTGTAGTACGCCCCACATATTGTTTGTTAGTGGCAAAATAATCCGCCACTTTGGCAGGGGTGTGGTTTTCTCCCGGCAATGAAGCTATGTAGGTCAGGATGGCTTCACTTTGCTTTGTGTGATACTTTTTCGGTCGCTCTCTCATATTGCATCTCTCCTTATGAATAATGAAATAGCCCTGCAAATTAAAATAGATATCAGTATTATTTTAACAGTATTGTCTTAATTTGTCAAGAAAATTACTTTCTGGGATTCAACACTTGTTGTCTGAAATTGCGATCAATCAGTAATAAATTCGTATAAAAAAGGGGAATAAGGCATATTATGTCGAATTAACAGTATAGCTGTTAATTTTTTTATTACTTAAACTTTATCTATACTGGTTTAAAAGTTTAGCAGTGTCCATAGTATAGGTAGTTGTTTAAGAAAAAAGAAAGGGAAGTGACTATCAATGAAAAAAGTTACTAAGCACAAGAGTCCTCTATTAAACCAGCTTACCAAAAGATTTTTAACTATTGTTTTAGTTATGGCCATGCTCTTGTCTTCACTGCCAATGGGGGCGCTGGATGATCCGCAACAGATAACGGACGAACCGGAACAGACATTGGAGGTATCAGATCAGGACTTGGAGATGCCGGAGCAAGCATTAGATGTGCCGGAGCAAACCTTGGATGCGCCGGAGCAGGCGCTGGAACAGGTGCCGGAACAGGCGCCGGCGGATTTTGATTTCTTTTTCCTTCATTCTACTACTCAGATGAGATTGACAAGGTTGGACAGTTATCTGAAAAGAACCGGATTTGATCTGAAGATGGCCAAGAATGAGCGGGAAGGTTTCCAAGTCGGATTTAGGGAATCGGAGCAGGATGAGCGCAGTATTCTACTGGAAGTCAGCGATTTTTTATTGGATGGGGATAGCAGCAAAAAGCTGACGCCGCAAGTGTTTAAAGAAGGCTTTATGGATTATTATTTTTGGGATACGGCAAGCGGAACATATAAAGGCTACGACTCCGCTGTTATCGGGCAACCCTGGGCTGATATCCTGATTCCTTATGACAATGCCCCGCTAATAGCCAAAAAAGAAGAATACGTGCCCTTTTATATTGAATTCCGGACGACAAAAAATACCAAACCCGGTACATATAAAGGAACAGTAAAATTAGTCGATAGCATAACCGGTGATGAGAAATCACTCAATGCAAGCGTTCAGGTCTGGGATTTTGCCTTGCCGGAAGGCCATTATTCTCAAAGCGCTTTCGGCCTTTATAACGCTGCCAGCGGTTATTATGACAGTTCCACATTTTTGCGGCTCAGCGGGGTGACAATGGATCAAAACGGGCATATTACCTCGGATTTAGCTGAGGCTCACCGCATCATCAAAGGCTATTACGACTTTTTGCTGGATCACGGTATTTCCGCTTACGAGTTGCCCTATAGTCCGAATGATTTATGCGAGCCTTTCGGTATCCCGCAAAGTGAAAGAGAATTTTTGCGCTATGCAACAGATCCCCGGGTAACTACTTTCCAAGTTCCGCTGCCTGATATTCATTTCGATTGGCTAGCCGGTTCATATCCGGATCATGAGAAGCAAATTCGTGAATACTACAGGGCCTTAAAAGATAAGCGGCTTTGGCTCGGCAAATCTTATATCTATTCCTGGGATGAACCCAATGATGATGTTATAGATGTCTGGGGAGAAGCCTACAAATCTGCCCTTAATCGGATAAAAAGCATCTGGCCCGGTATCAATGTAGTATCGACCGGCAGCATCAATCTGGATTTCCATAGAGGGAGTAACTCCATCATATGCCCTAATATCGGCTTATTTTCCGAAGCAAATTATGCCAAAATGATGGATATTATCAATGAATGGCATAACGGGATCGGGGGATGGCATAATGACGCCGGCCAGGTCTGGGCCTATCCCGGCGGCAATCCTTTCCCGACCTATCATCTGTTTAAGTGGGATACTATGGGCGTCGGTTTAGGAAACAGATCTTTGAACTGGTCCCAATATAATTTAGGAATCGATGGGATCCTCTACTGGAATACCTGTTGGTGGGAGGATCCACCTACCGGTGGCACTTTTGACCCCTGGGCCAACGGTAATCAGTATATGCCGGATTATGACCGGAGGGGCACCGGCAGGTTCAGTGTTTGCGGGCCTAACGGCGATGCCAAGTTGCTGTATCCGGCGATGCCCGGTACCGACCTTGCAACCCCGATCGCTTCTTTGCGTTTGAAACAAATCGCCTCGGGATTGAACGATTACGACTACTTCAAACTGGCGGAAGAGTTTTGCGGCAAAGCTTTTGTTGATCAGCAAGTCGCCAAACTTGTCTATCCCAAAACCGGGGAAATAATGCTTCATGGCGCCGGTTGGGGAAATATTCATACTTATGTACTTGACGAAGTACGGGCGACCCTGGGCCGGGCTATAGAAAAAGAGATGTCGTCGCAAGTGGCGGACGGCAAGGGCCGGGATCATGCCTGGGGCGATTGGGAAGTATATCTGGAGCCCGCCAAGGACGACGAGGGGATTGAACTGCGGATCTGCGAAACCTGCGGCGCCCAGGAAAGCCGGCAAATCCCCAAGGTCACGCCCCTTGATATAACTGTCAGAGAGAGAATATCCGCCAGGTTCCACTCCGCAGCAATCAAGATAGACAACACCCTTTGGGCCTGGGGATATAATAACAACGGACAGCTTGGCAACGGCACTGTTACCAATATATTTTCACCTCAAAAAGTAATGGATAATGCCCTGAAAACCTCAGTCGGAGGCAACTTCCCAAGTGGATGTTTTCATACAGCAGCAATTAAAGCAGACAGCAGCCTTTGGGCTTGGGGCGATAACACATATGGGCAGCTTGGTGATGGCACAGTCAATGCAAAAACGACACCGGTAAAAATAATGGATAATGCGGCACAGGTTTCCTGCGGAGCTTATCATACTCTGGCAATTAAGACAGACGGCAGTCTTTGGGTTTGGGGGAGGAACTATGCCGGAGTTCTTGGTGATGGCACTTCGACAACAAGGAAGATGCCGGTAAAAACAATGAATGATGTGGTACAGGTCTCCACCGGCTTGAACCATACTATGGCGATTAAGGCGGACGGTAGCCTTTGGGCTTGGGGGTGGAGTCTTTATGGTCAGCTTGGCGACGGCAGTACTAATGAAATAAAGACAAATCCTGTAAAAATTATGGATGATGTGGCGCAAGTTTCCTGTGGTGAATATCACACGCTGGCAATTAAGACAGACGGCAGTCTTTGGGCTTGGGGCCGTAATAATTATGGCCAACTGGGTGACGGCTCCACAACCAATAGCGTTTCCCCGCTAAAAATAATGGATAATGCGGCCCAAGTTTCGGGCGGAGAAGCTTACACTGCGGCAATTAAGACAGACGGCAGTCTTTGGGCTTGGGGCCAAAATGATTTTTGCCAGCTTGGCGACGGTACTCATGAGATCAAATACCTGCCTGTAAAAATAATGGATAATGCGGCAGCAGTTTCCTGCGGAAATAGTCATACCCTTGCTGTTAAAACAGATGGCAGTCTTTGGGATTGGGGCCATGATCAATATGAAGGGACTGGTATGTCAGCCCGCAACGTAACTTTAATTAGCCAGGTTCCGCTCATGATCATGCCGGAAGGGAGTATTTTGCCTTATACCGTTCCTGATATCTGCACCGTCAGCTTCGATACGCAAGGGGGCCTTCCCGTACCTTTAGCTCAAACTGTTCCAGGCGGGACTGCGGCAAGTAAACCATCCACTGATCCCGAAAAGGATAATTATACCTTTATCGGCTGGTATAACGGCAACGAGCCTTATGACTTCAGCAGGCCCGTTATGTCCGACATTACTCTTTCGGCACGCTGGGTAGCAACAGAAATATTGAGCAAAAACAGAATAGCCGCCGGCAGAAGCCATTCCCTGGTTATCAAGAAGGATAACTCCCTTTGGGCCTGGGGAATGAACAGCTTTGGCCAACTTGGCAACGGCACCATGAATAATTTAGACTCGCCGGCAAAAATAACCGAAAATATACTGCAGGTTTCGGCCAATTTCGGCTCCTCGGCAATTATTGATGAAGACGGCAGTCTTTGGGTTTTTGGCGAAAACATGGATGGACAGCTTGGCGACGGTACCACAACACGAAGATATAGGCCTGTTAAAACAATGGACAATGTGGCAGCCGTTTCTTTGGGTTATTATAATGGCGCCGCTGTCAAAAATGACGGCAGCCTTTGGACTTGGGGAAGAAACACCTATGGCCAGGTTGGTGACGGTACCACAACCCAAAGGCTTTCTCCCGTAAAAATAATGGATAACGTAAGGGAAGTTTCCTGCGGGGACCGTCACGTGGCTGCCCTTAAGACAGACGGTACTCTTTGGATTTGGGGACAAAATTATGCCGGAGTGCTGGGTATTAATATTAGCCAAGCTAATTCGCCGCAAAAACTAATGGATAATGTAGCGAAAATTGTCTGTGGAGATTATCATAATCTGGCCATTAAAACAGACGGCAGCCTTTGGGTTTGGGGCGGTAACTGGTATGGGGAGCTTGGTAACGGCAAGAGCGTAGCTGAATATTCCCCGCTAAAAATAATGGATAATGTGGCCCAGGTGTCGGCCGGAAGGATGTATTCGGCAGCCATAAAAACAGACGGCAGTCTTTGGACCTGGGGATATAATTCATATGGGCAGCTCGGTAATGGCACAAAAGCTAATAAAAATCTACCCGGAAAAATAATGGATAATGTGGCCCAAATCTTTTGCGGAGAAATACACGCGCTTGCTGTCAAAACAGATGGCAGCCTTTGGGCCTGGGGGGATAATAGTTATTGCGGCGGCCCGCCCAGTGTAACCGTTCCGGAAATGATTATGCCTGAAAGCAGCATTATTGTCCCCTATACCATTGATATCTATCCCGTCAGCTTTGATGCCAAAGGTGGTAGCCCCGAGCCTATAGGGCAAATGGTTTACAAGGGGGATAGGGTAAGCAAACCGGCTAAAAACCCCGCCAAAACCGGATTTACCTTCGTAGGTTGGTTCCTGGGGGATAGCTTAACGCCTTACGATTTCAACACACCTGTTACAAGCTGCTTGGCCTTGACGGCTAAATGGTCTCCCTATACTGTCACTTTCGATTCCGCCGGTGGTACCGCCAAAGCCGCCGCCAAGGTCAACCATGGCAATAAGGTTAGCAAACCAACTAATCCCACTAAAACCGGCTTCAGCTTTGACGGCTGGTATCTGGGGGATACCCTTTATGATTTCAGCACGCCTGTTACCGAGAGCATAACTTTAAAAGCCTGCTGGAGTCAGATAACATTTAATGTTACATTCAATTCTGCCGGAGGCAGCAATATAGATGCAGAAATGGTAAATTATGGAAAACAGGTTACCAAGCCCGCTGATCCGTCCAGGGAGGGATACACCTTTGCCGGTTGGTTGAAAGGCTCTGCAACCTATAACTTTACCAGCGCCGTAACTGCCAATCTTACCCTGACGGCTAAATGGACTGTCAATACCTACACCGTCAGTTTTGATTCACAGGGCGGAACTGCAAAAACTGCCGCTAAAGTCAACCATGGCAGCACTGTGAAAAAACCAACAAATCCTACCAAAACCGGCTTTAACTTCGATGGCTGGTACCTGGGTGATGCTCTTTATGATTTTAATACCCCCGTTTGCGCCAGCAATACTTTATCAGCTCATTGGAGCCAAATCACATTGACTGTTACCTTTAATTCCGCCGGCGGCAGCAGCAGAGTTCCTGCCATGGTACTTCATGGCGCCCAAGTTGCCAAGCCTGCCGACCCACAAAGGGAAGGCTATGCTTTCGGAGGCTGGTATAACGGCAGCAAAGCTTATAATTTTGCCGCTAACGTGACCGCCAACCTGACATTAACAGCCAAGTGGACAATAAACGTTTATACCGTCAGCTTCGATTCACAGGGGGGAACTGCGAAATCTGCAGTCAAGGTCAATCATGGCAGCAAGGCCAAAAAGCCAACTAATCCTACTAAAAGCGGATTTGTCTTCGATGGCTGGTATTTGGGGGATAGCGTGATATCTTATGATTTCAATACTCCTGTTTGCGGCAATGTTACCCTTTCGGCTCATTGGCTGCCAAAATAGAAATAATTGATAGGGGCTATTATTTTACCAACAAATCTGATATACTCATAGTAGTAATTTCAGAGGTTACTTAGAGTATATCGGAGGTTTGAGATGGGGCTGTCGGCGCTACACTATTGGGGAGCGATTTTTACTATTGCCTTAATTGTTGGTATTGGTATTTATTCCGGGAAAAGGATCAAGAATGCAGCGGATTTTGCTACGGGAGGAAGGCGGGCCGGGTCATATCTGGTAATGGGTATGATTACCGGGACCTTGGTGGGCGGTGCTTCCACCATCGGCACGGCCCAGCTGGCCTTTACTTCCGGTTTATCCGCCTGGTGGTTCACCCTGGGCGGCGGTATTGCCTGTCTGACTCTGGGTCTTGGCTTTGCCAAGCCTTTGCGGGCCACAGGCTGTGATACTATCCAGCAAATGATCGGTAAGGAATACGGCGTCACCGCGGGGCTTGTCACGGCTATTTTGGGTACCTTGGGTATGCTGATCAATATCATCTCCCAATTACTTTCTTTCAATGCCTTAGCCATTTCCATGCTTCCTATCGACCCTGTTGTTTGCGCCCTGATCGGCATGGGCTTTATGCTTTGTTATGTAGTATTCGGCGGGGTTTTAGGCGCCGGGATCCTGGGAATTATTAAGCTGGGCCTCCTTTATCTTTCGGTAATTGCTTGCGGGATCCTGGCCTTAAAATTATCCGGCGGGTTTTCCGCTCTTTATAACGCTTTGCCTCATGAACAATATTTCAATTTATTTGCCCGCGGATTTGGGGTCGACAGCGGGGCTGGATTATCGCTGCTCCTGGGGGTTTTATCCACTCAGACTTATATCCAGGCCATCCTCTCCGGCAAAAGCGACACAGCTGCCCGCAAAGGAGCCCTTACGAGCGCTTTGCTGATCCCGCCCATTGGCGCCGGGGGGATTTTGATCGGCCAATATATGCATCTGACCCAACCGGCATTAAATCCAGGGTTGGCCTTCCCCCAGTTTATTATAGACCAATTGCCGCCGCTTTTGGGCGGGGTAGTTTTGGCTACCCTGCTGATTGCCGTGATCGGGACAGGGGCGGGGCTGGCTCTTGGTTTTGCTACCACTTTGACCAATAATATTTACCTGAAGTTTTTCAATAAACAAAAATCCGGCCCCAAAACCTTGCTGGTAATGCGGCTCTTAATTGTTTTCGCCCTGGCAGTAGCGGTGATATTTACCTTAGGCAATCTGAAATCGGTGATTTTGTCCTGGGGCTTTTTGTCCATGGCATTGCGGGGCGCGGTTTTATTTGTCCCCATGTGCGCGGCCCTTTTCCTGCGCCAGCGGGTGAGAAAACAGTATGTGATCGCCTCCAGCATTTTGGGTCTTTGTGCTGTGCTTGTAGGTAAATTCACAATCACAGGAGATTTCGATCCCCTCTTTATCGGGGTCGGGGTCAGTGTACTAACGGTGCTTATTGGTGTTTTGGTTAAGTCGTTTGGATTGCGGAGCGGAAAGTGAGGAATGAGAAAACTATGCAAAATCAAGGCAAGATGATGGATTTGGTTTGGCTCTTGAATGCATCTGCAAACAGCGCTTTTGAAACAAAGGGGCTGTACTTGGAATTTTTACGGCGGCAGGAGGATTTCAAGGAAATCCGGAAAAACCTTTCCGCCGGCGGGCTGCAATATGATTATTTGGAGCAGGAAATTCGCCAAAATTTGGAGAATATAGAAAGTCTTCGGGAATCTATTCAGGAGGTAATCAAGATACTAAAGCGGTCTGCGACCGCAGTGCTGAGTTATGAGTTATGAGTGTTGAGTTGTTGTAGCTTTGCTTATGCAAAGCGGTATTGAAGCAAAGAACTTGTTTTTTATTGATGCTCCGCGGGAGTTAGTGGCTAATACGGAGTTGATTGGCAATGAATGATAAGATAATGACAGCAAAGGAAGCGGTGCGGCGCTTTATCAAGCCGGGGAGCCATATTGCCTTTGGCGGTTTTACGATTTTGCGCCGGCCTATGACCATTGCCCGGGAAATTGTCCGTCAGGGCATCGGAGGCCTTTTTGTGACTATGAACGGCGGCACCGTCGTTGAGGAAATGCTGGCAGGGACCGGCTTGATCAAATGGTTGGAAACTACTTATCTGGGGATGGAGGGCGGTATGCCGGTGGCTTATGCTATCCGCAGGTGCATTGAAGAAGGCATAATCGAACTGGTTGAGGATTACTCCAACTGGTCTTTTGCCCAAAGGACTTTAGCCGGCCGCCTGGGTTTGCCCTTTATGCCCTGCCTGGGCGATTTGGGCAGCGACCTGCTGGAGTATGATACTTTCGGTAAGGCAGGTTTAAGGAAAAAAAACGCCGACGGCTCACCCCGGCATCCGGGAATCCCCCCCGCCAAATACAGCGTGATAGACGACCCCTTTGAGGGCTTTGGCCTGCGGCCCGCCAGCTTTGCTTCGGGAGGGGATTCCTGCGGCAACAAAAGCAACTATTATAGTCAAAAAAAGGTAAAATCTACCAAATATACCGGAAAAGAGGGAGTAAAGGTGCTGCTGGTACCGCCTCTGAAGCCGGAAGTTAGCGTCATCCGAGCCCAACGGGCCGCCAGCGACGGCACGGTGCGGATCGAGGGCTTGGTGGGCCCCGATCTTGATCAGGGGCTTTGCGGCAAAACCTTGATCGTGGAATGCGAGCGCATCTGTCCCCCGGAAGAACTGCGCTCAACCCCCGAGCATAACCAAATCGCCGCTCATTTTGTTGATGCCATAGTAGAACAGCCCTACGGCGCCTACCCCACGGCTATGCCCAATTATTATGATTACGATTACAGCTGGTTCCGCAACTATACCGCCCAAGTTAACCATAAAAGCCTGGAGGAAGTTAAGGATTTTTGGCTGGAGCATATTGAAAGCCAGGATGATTGGGAATATTTAGAAAACAAAGTGGGCTATCCTAAACTGGCTACACTGCGTGCTGATCCGGGTTATCACTATAACCCCAATCTTGATCGGTTTGGATGAGAGCGGGGTTTGGAGTGTGGAGTGTGAAGAGTGGAGAGTGGAGTGTGCTTTTTTTAATAAAAAGCTTTGCGGAGCAAAGCATCAACAACTCCACACTCCACACTCCACACTCCACACTTCAAACACCAAAGGAAGGATATGTCATGGACTATCAGGAGTATCTGGATAAATACGGATTAGAGGCAAAAGAGCCTACTTATATGGAAATGTTGGCTGTGGCGGTTTCCCGGGAGATAGAGGACGGGGCTTTTGCTTTTGTGGGGACGGGGCTGCCTCTTTTGGCTGCCGGTTTGGCTCAGCAAACTCATGCCAAGAATATGACCGTTATCTTGGAGGCAGGTACCGTAGGCCCTCGGATTGAGCATTTGCCTCTTTCGGTGGCGGACCCCCGTGCCGCCTATCAGGCCAGTACCCTTTCTTCGCTGGTAGATGCCTTCGGTACCATTGCCGCCCGGGGTTATTGCACTGTGGGGGTACTGGGGGCAGCCGAATGCGATATGTACGGCAACCTCAACTCTACCAGTATGGGCAATTACTGGCCGAAGGGAGTATCCGAGGATGGCAAAGGCCCGGCTACCCGTTTCACCGGCAGCGGCGGGGCCAACAGCATTGCCAGCCTGGCCGACAAAACCATTGCCATGATGGTCCACGAAAAGCGCCGTTTTCCCCAGCGAGTACAGTATTTGACCACTGTCGCCGGAATGAGGGGGGAGCCGGGAGAAAACCGTTTTGATTACGGGCTTTTCCGGGGTGGCAATCTGGTAGTGATCTCGGACCTTTGCAAAATGCGGCCCGATCCGGTTAGCGGGATTTTATATGTCACGGAGATATTTCCTGGCATCAGCCCGGAGAGGATCACTGATGCCACCGGCTGGGAAATTGATCTCTCCCGGGCGGTTTTGGATCAAGGACCTCTGCCGGAGGAATTGGAGATCCTCCGGATGAAAGTAGACCCTTCCCGGCTTTATTTGGGGCGAAAGAAAAAAGGCTAGTGGCCCGCAACATCTAAATCTCTACAAAATAAATCCTAACGTCATCCCGGACTTGATCCGGGATCCCCAGCTTACCACCGGGGGATCCCGGATCAAGTCCGGGATGACGGGAAGAATAAAGGGTAAAGTTTTAGATGTCACAGCCTACTAGAAGTACAGGCGATGTTGTTTGAAAGTTATGTTCTTAACAGAAGGCTGTAAGCATCACCCGGTTTTAGGTAGATTTTATACCTGGAGAGGAATGATTATTAATATGAAAAAAAGCGTTTTTGTATTTGCGATGCTAATATTTTTTTTGGGTATAAGTGGTTGTAATACTCCGGTAAAAAATGACGGAGAGCCAAATTCCTTTCAATGGGAAGAAGGAGCAATTGCGGCAATGGTTTACTTCAATTATTTGAATTCTGACAGTTTGGATGGAAAATTTAATAATTGGGTTTCAGTATACAATGCATATGCCGATGAGTATTCAATATTTGCGGATGTTCCGATTGCAGATGTTAAAACGCTGATTTTACCGGGGGATGAAGTGTATTGCCTAATTCCGCGTTATGAAAATACGCGAATTGTTGTAAGGCCCCTAAATTGGCCGCTTGATTTTGATAGCAACAATATGATGGAGGTAGGGGATGAAGTATTTGACGAAATAGCCAAGGCTTTTATTGTCTGTTGCAATGAAAGTGATATATACTCCAATATTCAAATTACCATAATTACTGACAATAATGAGTTAACATTTAGCCCCTTTATAAGTTTGAAAGACGGTGAGATAATAGCGGGTGATGGTGTGCAGGTGCTTTATCTTGAAGGAATATATGCGCCCGTTCTTGAGACTGACTACCACTGAGGATGATGATATGGAAACACTTGTAATGATTAGTGAAGTCTTTTTGTTCTTCCTATTTACAGGAAGAAAGGAATAGGCACAGCCTTATTAGATGCGGCAAAAGAGTGGGCAAAAAAACGTGATCTTGATTATGTAGAGCTTAGAGTATTACCTGAGAATGAAAACGCAACCCGTCTTTACCTGGAAAAGGGATTTCAAAAGGTTTTATACACTATGCGGTGTCCATTGTAGCAACGAGTAGGAGGAAAGCAAATGTTTAAGCAATGGAAAGGATTTTTGGCAGGGGCTATTTTTGCTTTGGCAATTATGGCGCTAGCCACTGCCGTTTTTATGGCAGTGACAGGTATAAGCATAGCCAGATTCTATGATAAAACAAAAAGCCTCTTAAGTGGTAAAGAAATAGCAACAGAAGCCGTTGCCGGTGATGTTGTAGAGCCGTTTATTAGTAAAGGCAAAGTAAAAATCACCCTGGATGGCAAAGAGATGCAGCCAATTGATATGTATGACAACTTAACAGAACCGTTTATCTACAATGGCACCGCGTATCTGCCGGCTCGGGTAATCTCACGGGCGTTTGATAAGAATCTTGAATGGGATCCGGATTCAAAACAGGTTATCATGGATACTGATATCGGTGAATTTTGGCAGGGTTTAGTTCACGTACTGGAAATATATACAAGGTCTAGTGAGATATATTGGCCCTACATAGATGATGAAATAATGGAAAAAGTAGATTATTATGTGGAAAAATATGGTACGAAAGTATTGTTCCAAGGCTTAAGATCCGTTAACCCCTACAGTCGCTATTATTGTATAAACAGGCTGGTGGAGTATTATAACGATGATAAGGTAAGGGGAGATGCTATCCAGGAAATCAGGTGGTTTTTGGATGACGACAATGAGACGATAAGACAAGGCGCGGAATTTGCCCTGAGTGTATTGACAAAAGAATTTGATAGTCCGTATATAGCGCATGGCGCTGACGGCGTAAAAGTTTTTGCCCTGTTTAATGATTATTCCGGCTATGGAAGCTATAATGAATTATGGATAATTAGGGATGACAAGCTATCAAAGTTTTATTCCCTTCCGGAGTCGCACACATATATTGATACAACCGAGCCAATTTTATTTTCCCCGGATAAAGACAAAATTGCAGTGCAAACATGCACCAGAAGAAAATCCTCAATCAATATAATTGACATAAGCAATGGGAAAATAGGCCCCGAACTTATGGGATTGGCTGTGGAAAAAGTCGCGATGGATCATCAGGATTACGACAATACCTATCCGGATGGGAGGTATTGCTGGGGTGGCAATTTAAAATGGATCGACAATAATACATTAGAGTTTGAGGCAGGCCTTGCTTATAACTACGGAGAGATAATTGAAAAAGTAATAGTAAAATACAATGATTCAGATGATTCCTTGGAATATATAAGCCAGAGGTGATGGTATGGAAACATTTGCGATGATTAGCGCGAATCTTTTTGGCGGGATTGTCTGTTTGGTATTCGGGTTGATATTACGGACAGGAAAAGCAAATTTTCTGATTGCGGGATATAATACTATGAGCAAAGAAGAACAAGGTAACTGGGATGCCAAGGCTCTGAGTAGATTTATAGGGTGGTTACTTATAATATCATCTATTGTTTTACTTATTGGTTGTATACCTATTCTACTGAATATTTTTCCTTTTATCGCCATATTTCTATCGTGGGGCATATTTCTTATAAGCATAATTTGGGGAATGATTTACATGAACAGCAGCCCTCGTTTTAAGCGGATGAAATGAGCATTACTGTTCAGCCCCCCACCTGTCATTGCGGACCTGATTCGCAATCCCCTGATAGACGAGTAGGGGATCCCGGGTCAAGCCCGGGATGACGTTGATTCCCAAGCTTGCTGAATTTGAGTCTGAGCAGTAACAAATGAGCCGTAAGGTGCCACACATTATGGTAATGTCTGTTGACGGTTACAGATAAAGCAGTTATAATTAAGAATGAAAGTTGAAGTTCGGGAGGTGTGCCTACTATTGAGAAGACTTTAGCTATGGGGTTGCGAAAACCGCCAAGTCACTTATTAACCGATGATGAAATCCGACAGTTGAAAGACGATATTCGTTCTATAGGTGCAGATGAATCAATTTTTGTGTTCAACAGCGAATACGTTAGAGGCACATGCTACAGACCGCAAGACGACAAGGTGCATATTAAGGGCAATGTACTTCGTGATCAGAGTTCGACTCACCCAAGGGATTTGCTGTCACAACGGGCAGTCTTGGCACACGAATATTATGGGCATAGACCATACAAATCACAATACTTATCTGAATTTAATAAGCTTGACACGGATAAGGATGAATTCTTGCTTGTTTTAGCCAAGCGCGAATGGGCTGACGAATTTCGCGCAAGCTATATGGCAGCAAGAAATACACCCGGATTAGCTGATGAGGACAGATACTACTTGATCCTGGACGCATTGGAACGGGCAAAGGAAGCAAGCATTAGCATAAAGTACAACGAATTCATAAGGGGGATTTTATATGGCGGATACTAATTTGAATAACAACGAACGTGATATTTTATCTGAAGCCAATCGTGATTTCATCGAATATGGCAGCACTATAAAAAAATGCCCTCGTTGTGGGAAGCCTTTGGTATATCAAATTATCGGTACAAAGGAAATCACCCGCTGCTCTGACGGTAATTGCATCATGCTTCTGGCTGTAGGCATATGATATTCAAATGGCCGCAGGCAGTGGTTAAGGGAGAGTAGAGCATGACCGCTATCAAATTATAAAAAACCCACCAACCGAATGGAGCGCTTTTCCCCCAAATGGTACTGAGAGGGCTATACTATATGAAAAGCGGAACTCTCATTTTGAGCGTTCCTCTTTACCGTTAAGCAGCATAATAATCTCGCATAATTATTGTAGGAGTGAATTATATGCATTATATGAAAATGACATTTACACCACTAAAAAGAAAAAAATAACAGAAAGTAACGTAGAAGATATGAGCGTATCAGGTAATATATGGGGTTATTTGGGTGAATTGCACCGGAATGGGCAAATACATAAAGATATAACGTTAATTTATAACGACAATAGTCTTCAAGCCTTTTTCTTTATGCCGGAACTTGATTCGCTAGACGAAAAGAATAGCAGTAGTTATGTAGTTAAGGGGCTTATGGTTATTAGTAAAGATTATGCTATCACATCAGAGATTTTGGGTAGAAATGCAGTGGTCAACGAAGTATATTCATGTAAGAATTCGTCATGGTATATTTTATACACACATCGAGATTATACTATTAGCCCGATTGTCTGTGGAGATTGCCTTAAAGCGATTCCGGTTTACAAGTTGCCTTATATTGATTTCCCTAAAAATTGCCAGCATGAGCTCGGCTGGCAATGGGACTATGAACTTATTGATGAGCTTTGGTTTCATATTATAAAACAGGGGAGGGGCAAAATGAATATTAGAAAAGCAATTTTAGCTGATGTCAAAACTATTAGCACAATGTATGAGGATTTTTATGCTTTTCATGCTCAATTGCAGCTTGATTATTATAGGGAAACCCAAGAAACCGGCAAATATCCGGAGGAGACAATAAAAAGTGAAGACGGGGATATTATTATAGCGGAAATAGATAATGATATTGTTGGCTTTGTTCATGTTAAAGAAGAAAAAACTCTTCCTTATGCTTGCATAGTCCCGCATAGATTTGCTCTATGTGTAGATTTATTTGTGCTCCCTATTTATAGAAAGAAGGGAATCGGTACAGCTTTATTAAATGCGGTGAAAGAGTGGGCAAAAAAACGTGATCTTGATTATGTGGAGCTTAGAGTATTGCCGGAGAATGAAAATGCCAGCCGTCTTTACCTGGAAGAAGGATTTCAAAAGGTTTTATACACTATGCGATGTTTATTTAATGACTGTTGACGGCTGCGGCTAAAGAAGTAGTAAAGTGCCCTTGATAAAATCAAAAATTCGGCTATAATTGAAATATTCTATATTTTAGCCGAAGGCTAGATTACATTCCCAATTTGGTTGATTTAATCCCACCAGCTCAAAATCACAGCTTCTTTTGGCATTCCTCTAACAGTACAATTTGGAGTAGAGAGAAGTTACGTTAGGTGTGGTAAGCAAATGGATAAGCCGTATGTTGATTTACATATTCATTCGTTTTATTCAGATAGTAGCATGTCCCCGGAGGAAATAATAGAAGCCGCTGTTGCCAATGGCGTAGGAACAGTGGCTATTGTAGATCACAATACTCTTGACGGGAGTATTATGGCCCGAACTTCTAGGCTAAGACTGAAAGAATTAGCTACAACCCTGTATTAATATTTATTCTGGGTGGTTTGGTGGATAAAAATTATATTTCTGACAGGAAAAACAATATGAAACAGGAAGTATTACCTAATAATAAGCATTGGAAAGCACGGTGACTATTCTATGAAAAAGGTGGATCTTTCAATCAATAACTGGTGCAAATCTTGCGGGATTTGCGCGGCGTTTTGTCCGGTACAGGCCCTAAAATGGGGAAGCGGGGAAAAGCCTCGTTTTTTGCCGGAGAAATGTAATGGTTGCAGGCTTTGCGAAAAACGCTGCCCTGATTTTGCTATTGCGATGGAGGTGAGCGAGGCATGAAGCAGATTATCTTTGGCATGGGCAACGAAGCTATTACTGAAGGCGCTCTGGCGGCGGGGGCCCGTTTTTATGCGGGTTATCCTATTACCCCTTCTTCGGAGATCGCGGAGCTTTCCTCTATCCGTTTGCCCAGGCTGGGCGGTATGTATGTGCAGATGGAGGATGAGATCGGCAGCATCGCCGCTATCATCGGGGCATCCGTGGCCGGGGTAAAATCCTATACCGCTACCAGCGGGCCGGGTTTTTCTTTGATGCAGGAGAACCTGGGGGTGGCAGTGATGGGGGAAATTCCCTGTGTGATCATTAATGTCCAGCGCTCGGGCCCTAGCACCGGCCTTGCCACCAAGCCGGCTCAGGGGGATGTGATGCAGGCCCAATGGGGTACCCATGGCGACCATGGCATCATCGCCCTTTCTCCCTCCTCGGTTCAGGAATGCTATGATCTTACTGTCCGGGCCTTTAATTTGGCAGAGCGCTATCGCACCCCGGTGATCCTGTTGGCTGACGAAATTGTCGGCCATATGCGGGAAGGTTATCAGATTCGGGAGCTTTTGCCGCATGATATTATTGACCGTAAAAAACCTACCTGTCCGCCCCGGGATTATCAGCCTTATGATTTTAGCGGCGAAGAGGATGAGATCGCTCCTTTGGCGCCCTATGGCAGCGAATATATAACCCGCATCAACGGCAGCGGCCATGACGAAAGCGGCGATGCCTGCGGCCGGCCGGATAATGCCGCTAAATTTAACAGCCATTACCTTAATAAATTCCGGATCAATCAAAAGGATATTATCGAAACCAAAAGCTTTGATCTGGATGACGCCGAATATGCCATCATTACTTTCGGTTGTTCGGTGCGCAGCAGCAAAGCAGCCTTGAAGCTGGCCCGGCAAAAAGGGATCAAAGCCGGCCTTTTGCAGCTGGTCACCATTTGGCCTTTTCCGAAAGAGCAAGTAAGGGAAGTCTGCAGCCGGGTCAAAGGGGTTGTGGTTCCCGAAATGAATCTGGGCCAAATCCTGGGTGAGGTGAGCAAAACAAACCCCGGTCAGATCCCTATTGTGGGGGTCAACCGGGTCGACGGTCAGATGATAACCCCTTACGAAATCCTCGCTAGGCTGGAGGAGGTGGCAAAATGAATTATATGGATTATTTGAAAACCCAAAAATTTCCATTATTTTGGTGCGGTGGCTGCGGTAATGGTGCTGTGCTGGGGGCTATTGTCCGCTCCTTTGCCGCCTTGGACTATACCCTGGAGAATACGGTGGTGGTTACGGGTATCGGTTGCTGGGGCAAGGCGGACGATTATCTAACTACTAATTCCTTCCATGGCACCCATGGCCGGGCCTTAGCTTTTGCCACCGGGATCAAGCTGGCTAACCCCAAGCTTCGGGTCATTGCCTTGATGGGCGACGGCGACGGGGTAACTATCGGCGGCAATCACTTTATCCATGCCGCCCGCCGTAATGTGGATGTGACGGCGATTTTGGTGAATAATTTTAATTATGGCATGACAGGCGGGCAATACTCAGGCACTACTCCGGAAAATAGCCTTACTTCAACCTCCCGCTATGGTCATATCGAAGCGGGATTCGATATCTGCAAGCTGGCCGAAGCTGCCGGCGCGCCCTTTGTGGCCCGGACAGCTACCGACAATCCCCCGGCTATGGAAAAACTGATCAGCGAGGGCCTTGACAAAAAAGGCTTTTCCTTTATCGAAGTGATCGCCCCCTGCCCCACTCATTTCGGCCGCAATAACGGGATGCGCCAAGCCGCCGAACTGATGCAATGGGTCAAGGATAAATCTGTATCCGTAGCAAAAGCAAAAACTATGAGCCCGGAGGAACTACATGATAAGCTGATCATGGGTAAGCTGGTAGATGTTGATGGTGAAGATTATGGCAGTAAGTATCTGAGAGTGATCGCCAGCGCTTCCTCCGGGAATGAGGAATGAGGAATGGGGAATGAGGAATGAGGAATGAGGAATGAGGAATGGGGAATGAGGAATGAGGAATGAGGAATGAGGAATGAGGAATGAGGAGGAACTAAGCTCTTAAATTTTAGCAAAAAACTATTGCTTTTTACAATAAAAAAATCCGTGCTAATCCGTTTAAATCTGCGTAAATCCGCGGCTAATTTGTTTTAAATGCTTTTCCAGTCTATCTGGGGTAGGAGTATTGTAAATTGGGAAGGATGGTTGTTATAAATGAAAGAAACATGGCAGGTGATTTTTAGTGGGGTTGGTGGGCAGGGGTTGATGTTGGCCGGGACTTTGTTGGGGTCGGCTGCTACCGGTTATGAAGGGAAAAATGCGGTGATGACCTCGGCTTATGGGGTGGAATCAAGGGGTACCTTTGCCAAATCCGATTGTATTGTCAGTACTCAGGAAATCGATTACCTCGAAGTTATGGCAGCCGATGCGGTGATTGCTCTTGCCCCGGTGGCATATCAAAAATATGTGGACTCTTTGGGGGAGGACACGCTTTTGATTTATGACGACGCCATCGAGACCCTACCATCTAAGGCCAGGCAGCTCGCCTTTCCTATTGCCAAAATTGCCAAAGACGTTGGCAACATCTCATCTAGTAATATTGTTGCTTTGGGTATTTTGGTGAAAATTACTGCTCTGGTTAAGGAGCATTCGGTAGTCAAGGCTATCATAGAAGAGTTTTGGGGTAAAGAGAAACTGATCAATCTTAATCTCGAAGCATTTAAAGCAGGGCTGGCAATATCAGGGAGTAAATGAGCTCAAGTCGGCCTTTTAAGATATAACTAAATAGTTTAAAATAATGCGCTTGCAAATCAATTATAGCTGTGGCATAATAAGTTCATCACTATCATTCTGATTTCTGAATACTGAATCCTGAATGCTTGCGATCAAAGATCGCATAAGAAGGAGAGGCGGATTAGTTTTCATGATTAAAAGAGAAGCGTATATGAGCCGTATCCGTCCGTTTATCGGTGATGAACTCATTAAGGTGTTGACCGGCATCAGGCGCAGCGGGAAATCGGTTATGTTGGAATTGATCCAGAATGAGTTAACCGCGCAAGGGGTTTTAAGCTCACAATTTATCAAGCTCAATTTTGAAGATATGAGAAATGTACGGTTATGCACTGCCGAGGCTCTGCATAGAGAGATCAGCCAAAGGATTTCCTCTATCAAAGGGAAGGCATATCTTTTTTTTGATGAAATTCAAGAGGTAATAGGATGGGAAAAATGCGTTAATTCATTTCGGGTGGAGTTCGACTGTGACATTTACATCACAGGTTCTAATGCCAAGCTGCTTTCAGGCGAGCTTGCGACCTACCTTGCCGGGAGATATGTCGAGTTTATTATCTATCCTTTTTCCTTTGGGGAATTTTTGGATCTATACACCTCCATCTTTCCCAAGGGAGGGAAACAGGAAGCCTTTACAAGGTATCTGACCCTAGGCGGTATGCCTTATCTGGGGAACCTCCGTTATGAAGAAACACCGTCACAGATTTACTTGCAGGATTTATTCAATTCGATTGTTCTTAAAGATATCGTAAAACGCAATAAGGTTCGGGAAGCCGATCTCTTGGAGCGCATCATCGCTTATATATTCGGCAGCGTCGGAACTACTTTTTCGGCAGGGTCAATCTCAAAATACTTCAAGAGTGAAAACAGGGTGGCAGCGCCCGAGACGATTATGAACTACATCAATTATTGCCTGGATGCTTTTTTGCTCTATCAAGTTCGCAGGCAGGATTTGCAGGGCAAGAAGCTGCTCGCGATCAATGAGAAATACTATGTCGCCGACCACGGTATCCGCGAGGCTGTTTTCGGCGGCAATATGAAGGAGATTAATCTCATACTTGAGAACATCGTTTATATGGAACTGCTGAGAAGGGGCTACAAAGTTACTGTCGGCAAAGCAGGATCGCAGGAGATCGACTTCATTTGCGAAAAAAAGAGGGAAAAACTCTATGTTCAGGTTGCCTACCTTCTCGCCTCAGAAGAAACAATCCGCCGCGAGTTCGGGGTATACGAGTCTATCCGGGACAATTTTCCGAAGTACGTTTTGTCACTGGATGAGTTTGACATGAGCCGCGAAGGGATCAAACACTTTAATATCCGAGAATTCCTGCTTATGTCTGATTTCAATTAAGCCAGATATGATTCTGCTGCATAAAGTATCTATTTTGTTATTACGAGGAGTAAAGTAACGAAGCAATCCGGGAAAGCCCCAGTATACCTAGGCTCTAGATTCTGCGACTTCGCGCAGAATGACGATAATAAGAGCTGAAAGAGTGTTTTTGCAGCAGAATCAAAATTAGTTGCTCTTGTTTTTCCCTGCTATATCTAATAAATTCAGGCGTCACGATATAATTTTGATGTGGGGTGATATAATGCCTTTTGAGTTAAAAAAAGCCGATTCTTTGTTTGATTCGCTGTCCCTCTTAAAAATGGGAGCATTAGGCTCACAGGAAGAGTTTGCAGCCTTTTATGTGGCTGCGGCCGGGGCCAGAAATGCCGAAGAAATGGATCGGACCGAGCAAACCATGATATCTATTCAAGTTTCCCCGTCTCCTCGCCATATTCTCTGTTCGGGGCATTTGGGCTGCGGAAAATCTACAGAATTGCGGCGGCTGGGTAGTATGCTGAAGCAAGAAGATTTTCTCGTTGGGATTGGGATATGTGATGAAAATCTTGATCTGACCACGGTAAAATATACCGACTTGATTTTATTTATCCTGGAAACCCTACTGCAGTGCGCTCAAGATAAGGATATTCCCGTTTGCGAAAAAACACTTACAAACATCGAATCTTACTGGAAAGAAGAGCATGCGATTACCTTTACTGATACAACTGACGCCGGGATCAAGGCAGGCGCTTCTATTGAAGCGCAAACGCCGAAATTGCTCTCAAGAGTATTATCTATATCCGCGTCGGTACGGAGCGATTTGCGCATCCAATCCGAAAAACGCAATGAATACCGGAGAAAACTGGAGCCAAGCTTAAATGTATTTATAGGCCTGGTCAATGATTTTATTGAGGATATTCGTAGCGCAGGGGTAAAAAAGGGATTTATGGACGCCCCGCCTATTGTGTTGCTCGATCAGCTGGAAAAGGCCAATGTGGAGGCTATGGCAGATTTATTCGAAAAACATAGCCAGGATCTGGTGCGTTTGCGCTTACATCTTGTCATACCCTTTCCCATTTATATGTGCTATACCCCAAGCTATAATCAAATAAAAAATTATTACAGTGACGAATGGATCATCCCCATGATCAAACTTCAAACCTGGGACGAAAAAACAAAAACCTATGACCCATTTGCTCCGGGCGCGGATGTTTTGCATAAAATTATTACCAAACGTATGGATGAAAGCTTATTTACAGAAGGTGTATTGGCTAAAATGATTAAAAAAACAGGTGGATTTTTGCGTGATTTATTCACCGTAGTCTATGATGCTGCTCTTAATGCGGTGACTAGAGAAATTTCCCTAGCCGAAGGAAAAGGTATTAAAGAAAAAAGCAGAATCGAAGAAAAGGATATGCTGGTTGCTCTGGAGAAATTGCAGTCCAGTATCAGCCGCATGTTCCCTAATTCCAGCCGGGCCAGGTTGGAAAAAATCAAAAGCGGGGAAAAGCACTATGCTTCGGACCAGGAACTTATGGTGTTGATGCAAAGCGGGGCTGTTTTTGAATATAATGGAAAGCGCTGGCTGGATTTGCATCCTCTGGTGGCGGATTGGCTTGACGATACCCGGGAAATAGTGAAGGAATAAGAAACGGGGTCTTAAAGCTATGGAAAATGATCAATCTTACCAAAAGAGAGAATTTGAAAAGTTATTAGTTGCCCTACGCTACACCGACTGCGGTTTTCTCTGCTTTACCACCCCCTCGGCTGACGGGCAAGAGCTGGTAATGGAAAAAATTACCAATAGAGTAGACTCTGAATCTCAGGTGTTTTATGACTGTGCCCTGGAAAAACCTTTCCGGGGCTTCAGCTTTATTAATAACTTAGTAAGTAATAATTCCGCCGCCAAAGTATTTATTCTTTACAATTTTCAACATCTTGCCTTAAAGGTAAAGGAAAAGGATTATGATTTTTTTATGGCCCTGAATTTTTCCCGCGACCCTTGGGCTAATTTGCAAAAGCTATTCGTGCTGGGCATGACCGAGGACTTTGAGAGACAAATCATGATCAAGGCCCCCGATTTTTATTCCTTTTTCCTGACCGCCTTTCGTTTTGACTTATCAAGGCCGCAGGATTATGCCGTACAGATCAGGGAGCAGTACACCGAGCAACCCCTTCCTTCTCAAGCGGTCGGCCGCATTGCCCGAAAACGTTATCAGCAGCTGCTGGAGAAGGTTAGCCAACAAGGGATAAATTTCAGTCAGATCTCCAGCCAAACCGAGCAGCTTTTTCTTGATTTCTTAGAAGCCTGGACTGAATATAATCAGATCTCATTTGCCAAGTCATCGGCAATACTACTTGTTATTCTTGACACATTACAAAAAAAAGCCCCCAATTGGCCATCCTCCCTAGCTACCGCTTATAACTATGAAATCATAGCTTTTGCCTGCTTTAAACTCAGACATTTTGAAGATGCCGAAAACTGGTATCAAAAGGCTTTGGAGATTAGGTTGAAACAAGGCAACGAACAAGGCGCGGCCTCAACCTACCATCAACTGGGGAGGGTTGCTGAGGAGCGGCGGGATTTCGATTCTGCTGAAGAATTGTACCAAAAATCGCTGACTATTGAGCTAGAACAGGACAATGAGCAGGGCGCGGCCTCAACCTACCATCAACTGGGGATGCTTGCCCAGAAACGGCGGGATTTAGATTCCGCTGAAGAATGGTACCAAAAATCGCTGACCATTGAGCTAAAACAGGGCAATGAATATGGCGCAGCCCAAACCTACAATCAATTGGGTAGTGTTGCCGAGGAGCGGCGGAATTTCGATTCCGCTGAAGACTGCTACCAAAAAGCACTAGCCATTGAGCTAAAACAGGGTAATGAATATGGCGCAGCCAAAACCTACCATCAACTGGGGATGCTTGCTCAGAAGCTACGGGATTTCGATTCCGCTGAAGACTGGTACCAAAAAACGCTGGCCATTAATATAGAACAGGGTAATGAATATGGCGCAGCCAGAACCTACCATCAACTGGGGATACTTGCCCATGAGAGGCGGGATTTTGAGACTGCTGAAGGCTGCTACCAAAAAGCGCTGGTCATTAATATAGAACAGGGTAATGAATATGGCACGGCTGTCACCTACCATCAACTGGGGATACTTGCCCATGAGAGGCGGGATTTTGAGACTGCTGAAGATTTTTACCAAAAGGCTTTGGCTGTTTTCCGGCAAATGAATGATCCCTACAACGCAGATATTGCCAGACGTAATTTAGCCCGGCTGCAAGAGCTGAAAGAAGGCAAACAATAATAAGCCTGCCTGCGAAAATACCCATGATCCAAATTCAGTTGAGCCGCTATAGAGGGCTTTATTATTGAGTTGGTAGGGCATTTGTAACAAATTAGAGCGGAAAGAATCATTAAAATGAGGTTGAGTTGCAAAATGCAACTCAACCTAAAAAATCTAGCTTCGTATATTTTTTCCAAAC
>WRHF01000018.1 GCA_009783415.1 Clostridiales bacterium | reverse complement strand
ATCCTAAACTCAACACTCATAATTCAACACTCATCTGTAGCGAAAGCTACAGATGACGTTCTACTTCTTCCATGATGAAGGCTTCTATAATGTCGCCTTCTTTGATATCGTTGAAGTTTTCCAGGCCGATGCCGCATTCAAAGCCGCTGAGCACTTCTTTTACATCATCTTTGAAGCGGCGCAGGCTGGCCAGCTTGCCCTCTATTATAACCACGCTGTCCCGGATCACCCGCATTTCGGCATTGCGGGTGATTTTGCCGTCAATAACATAAGAACCGGCAACCATCCCGGCTTTGGGAACTTTAAAGACCTCCCGCACTTCGGCATGGCCCAGAATATTTTCCTTGAATTGAGGAGCCAAAAGGCCTGCCATAGCTTTTTTCACATCATCTGTGGCATCATAAATCACCCGGTAGAGCCTGATATCAATATTCTCTGTTTCTGCCGCCCTACGGGAGTTAAGATCCGGCCGCACATTAAAGCCGATCACAACGGCATTGGAGGCGCTGGCCAGCATAACATCGGATTCCTTGATACCCCCCACCCCGGAATGGATGACATTGACCTTGACTTCATCCGTATTGAGCTTGACCAAAGCCTGTTCCAAAGCCTCGGTAGAACCTTGGACATCAGCTTTGAGGACTATATTCAGCTCTTTTACTTCACCCTCGGCAATTTGTTTGAAGAGATCATCCAGGCTGACTTTGGAGGATTTGCGCAATTCATCTTCCCGCTTTTTCAACTGCTGGCGATAAGCTACCAAGCGGGCATCTTTATCATCTTTGACGGCAATAAATACTTCTCCCGCCGCCGGCACTTCGGAAAAGCCCAGCACCTCCACAGGAAAGGACGGTTCGGCGCTTTTCACTTTGCGCCCTTTATAATCGTTCATGGCCCGCACCTTACCGAAAGCAGGCCCCGCCAAAATGCTGTCCCCCACATTCAGGGTCCCCTTTTGCACCAGCAAAGTAGCTACCGGACCCCGGTTTTTATCCAGCTGGGCTTCGACCACGGTACCTCTGGCATGGCGCTTGGGATTAGCTTTCAGTTCCGCCACCTCGGACACCAGAAGGATCATTTCCAGCAGAGTTTCGATGCCCTGACCTTTTTTAGCGGAAACCGGCACCATCACCGTATCACCGCCCCATTCCTCGCAAAGCAGTCCGTGCTCGGTAAGCTCCTGCTTTACCCGATCCGGATTCGCAGATTCTTTATCTATTTTGTTAATAGCAACAATGATAGGAACTCCTGCCGCTTTGGAGTGGTTGATTGCCTCTACGGTTTGAGGCATGACCCCGTCATCGGCAGCCACTACTAAAATGGAAATATCTGTAACTTGGGCTCCCCTGGCCCGCATAGCGGTGAAAGCCTCATGGCCGGGAGTATCCAAAAAGGTGATCTTTTTAGTCTTGATTTCCACCTGATAGGCCCCGATATGCTGGGTAATCCCTCCGGCCTCGGTAGCTATGACATTGGTATTGCGAATGGCGTCCAAAAGGGAGGTTTTGCCGTGGTCGACATGTCCCATAACTGTAACAATGGGCGGACGTTCCAAGAGAAGGCCTTCTTCATCCTCCACATCCTCCATGATTTCCAGCATTCGGTCGGCCTGCACCTCTACTGCCACACCAAATTCTGATCCCAGCAAGATGGCGGTCTCCGCATCCAATTCCTGGTTGATAGTGGCCATAACTCCCATACTCATCAGCTTTTTGATCAGCTCGCCTGCGGTTTTGGCCATACTACGGGCCAGCTCTCCTACGAGAATGCTATCACCGATAATCACTTTTTTCGGGGTTACAGGAGGCATGACCACCTGTTGCTTTTGCCGGCCTTTGGGTAGATTACGCTTATTTTTGTTGGCCTTGCTTTTGTTGCGCTGATTCTCTTTATCGGTGATCCGTTCAAAAACCATATCCTTGGTATAGGATTTCTTTTCCGGACGGTAATTTGTGGTTTGTTTTTCCACCACAGGCGGCGCCGGTATAGCCATTTTTCCGCCTGAAGGTTTTGGTCCCCGCCCCTGACCCGAGCCATAAGCCGGTTTTCTATCACCACGGGGCGCTTGATTGCCGCCGGGAGCCGCCGCCCTGCCCCCATCAGCAGATTGGGGTCTGCTGCTGCCGGGCCCAAATCCCGGTCTGGGCCGGTTAAAAGGCTGCTGGCCGGGACGTCCCTGGCCCCGGTTATCCCTGCTATCTCCCTGGCGGGGTTGCTGGTTCCGATTATCCCTGTTATCTCCCTGGCGGGGTTGCTGACCCCGGTTATCCCTGTTATCCCCCTGACGGGGTTGCTGGCCCCGGTTGTCTCTGCTTTCTCCCTGACGGGGTTGCTGGCCCCGGTAGTCTCTGTTTTCTCCCTGACGGGGTTGCTGGCCCCGGTTATCTCTGTTTTCTCCCTGACGGGATTGCTGGCCCCGGTTGTCTCTGCTTTCTCCCTGGCGGGGTTGCTGGCCCCGGTTGTCTCTGCTTTCTCCCTGACGGGGTTGCTGGCCCCGGTTATCTCTGCTTTCTCCCTGACGGGGTTGCTGGCCCCGGTTATCTCTGCTTTCTCCCTGACGGGGTTGCTGACCCCGATTGTCTCTGGTTGAGCGGGGTTCAATGGGCCGGGAGGATGAGGCAGCCTGACCGGACGGCTGCTGTTCCTTGGCGCTTGGGGAAGCAGGAGGAGCGGGTTTGCCGGAAATTGCTTGGGAAGCGGGTTCTTCGTCTGATTTCTGAAGGTTGGGAGCAGAAGGTATAGGATCGGGTTTGGAAGGAGCATGAACAGGTTTTTCATCCGCTTGGTGATCATCGGCTTTGGCATGTGAGGTAGATTTTGCTTTGCCTCCGGATTTGGTTTTCGCCTGCGGTTCAAGCTTAGCTTCTGCTTCGGCTTCCGGTTCAAGCTTGATTTCCGGCTCAGGTTTGGTTTCCTGTTTAGCCTTAGTTTTTGGTTCAGGCTTGATTTCCGGTTCAGGCTTAGTCTCCGGCTTTATTTCCTCAACCGGAGTAACCTCAACAGGGGGAGCAAGAGCTTTTTCTTCCTCTTCTTTCTGCAAAGTTTCAATGGCCTGGGCCTCGGCTTGTTCTTGTTGGATCACAGCCTTAGGTATCCGTTTGACCGTAGGAACAAAAACCCCGGGCACAGGCGAACCGGGCCCGCCGCCTCCTTCTTCATAAATAGCTTGGCGCAACATATTAGCATGCTTATCAGTAACCACACTCATATGGCTTTTGGCATCAAAGCCCAGCTTTTGCAAGCGGCGGATCACTTCCTTGCTTTCCAGGGCCAATTCCTTCCCCAATTCATATACCTTAATTTTGGCCATAAACAACCACTCCTATCCAACACTTCATTCCTTCTCCAATAATTTCCGGATCGCATTAGCCAGTCCTTCATCTAATACAGCTACAGCTCCCCGCTGAGATTTTCCTATATAGAGCCCTAGGGCTATTTTATTCCCCCAGGTAAAAAATGGCAATCCGTGGGCTTGAGATTTGGCAATAATTTCCTCTTGAACGCTGGAGGCAGCATTCGTTGCCACTAAAACCAAACAGGCTCTGCGGTTTTCCAAGGCAGCCAGTACGGCGGAATCCCCTGCCGCAATTTTCCCGGCCTTTTGAGCAATCCCCAAATACCCGGCGACTTTCAATTCACAATTCACAATTCACAATTCACAATTATTGCAGCTTTGCTTCGCAAAGCACTTATTATAATGTTTTTGCTGTGCAAAAACCACAATAATTCCTAATTCCTCATTCCTAATTCCTAATTTTTTTCTTCAATTTGTTCGCGAACCTCTTGCCAGAGACTTTCATCAACCTTCATTTTAAAAGCTCTTTCCAGGCCCCGGCTTTTGACTGCTTTTTTAAAGCAAACCTCGTCCGGACAAAGATAGGCGCCGCGGCCGGGCATTTTGCCGCTTAGGTCAACAGTTAAGCCCGCTTCTTCAGGCTGGCGTACCACCCGGATCAGTTGCTTTTTATCACGCATGGCCCGGCAGCCTACACACATCCGTTGCGGTATGCTTTTTACCATGCCCCTTCTTCCTCCGCATCTTCGTTTGAGATTACTTCGGCTTCCTCATTCCAAAGCTCTTCTTCCTGATCTGTAAGATCTTCATCAGCGTCAGAATCCGAGGCTTCAGCTTGTTCGGCCAAAGCAGCCATTTGCGACTCGCTCTTAATATCTATTTTCCAGCCGGTAAGGCGGGCGGCCAGGCGGGCATTTTGCCCGGAGCGGCCGATAGCTAATGAGAGCTGAAAATCCGGCACCACAACAAAAGCTGACCGGTCTTCTTCGTAAATCTCGACATAGACAGCTTTGGCCGGGGCCAAGGCATTGCTGACATAAATTACCGGATCCTCATCCCAGCGGACAATTTCGATCTTCTCGCCGCAAAGCTCGTTGACTATGGACTGGACCCTCATCCCTTTGGCGCCTACGCAAGCCCCTACCGGATCCACATTTTCCCGTTCGGTATGAACTGCGATCTTGGCCCTGGCCCCCGGCTCCCGCACCACAGATTTGATTTCTACCACCCCGTCGTGGATTTCCGGCACTTCCATTTCAAAAAGCCGCTTCAAAAGGCCGGGATGACTGCGGGAGAGCATGACTTGGGGGCCCTTGGTGGTTTTTTTTACTTCTACCAAATAGAATTTCATCCGGCTGCCCTGGCGGTAATTTTCCCCGGGGATTTGCTCGCCGGGCGCCAGCAGGGCTTCGGATTTGCCCAAATCAATAAAATAGTTGCGGCCTTCCTGGCGCACCACGACCCCGGTGATTATGTCATCCTTGCGGTCGGTATATTGATCATAGATCAAATTACGCTCCGCTTCCCGGATCCTCTGCACAACCACATGCTTGGCAGTTTGGGCGGCGATGCGGCCAAATGAGCGGGGGGTCACTTCTGATTCAAAGAAATCTCCCACCTCAAAATCCGGGTCATAGCTTTTTGCCTGGGCCAGCGACATTTGGACCCGGTCGTCTTCCAGCTCCTCCACTACTTCCTTGCGGTAATAGACATGGATATCGCCGGTCAGCCGGTCTATTTCCACCCGGACATTTTGGGAAGAGCCAAAGTTCTTCTTATAGGCGGCAACCAGAGCAGCCTCGATAGCTTCCAGCAGCACCACCATCTCAATGCCGCGTTCCCTCTCCAAATCCTTTAAGGCCTCAATAAATTCTGCATTCATTTCTGTCCTTCACTCCTTAGGTAATGCAATTCGTAATTCGTAATTAAAAAACAGGGATTTTCGGGTTAATGTTTGCTTAGTATTTATTAAAATCAATCGCTAAATGGGCTTTGGCTACATCATTTTTAGCAAAGGTTAGTTTATTTCCGTTTATTTCCAATATTATTCTGTTATCTTCCAGTCCCAACAAAATCCCTTGATATTCTTTTTTTCCACCTTGGGGCGCGAAAAGATGGATAGCCACTTTCTCCCCGGCAAAGCGTAAAAAGTCCGCTTCTTTTTTCAAAGGACGCTCGATCCCGGGGGAAGAAACTTCCAAAATGTAACTGACCGGAATAGGATCATGCAGATCCAATAACTGCCCCAATCCTTCACTGACAGCTTGGCAACAATCATGATCCACCGGGGTATCCCGCTCAATAAAAACCCGTAATATCCATTCCCCGGCTTCCTTAATGAATTCCACATCCACAATTTGGCAATTATTAGCTTCGGCAATTGGAAGAGCCAAGGTTTCCGTCAGGCGGGCAATATGAGCAGAATCAAGCATCTTTTTTTTCTTCTGGAGCATAAATAACCTCATTCTTTGGCTAACTGGGGTTTTCTTTCTAAAAAACTCCAATTAAAAAGTGGGCATAAACCCACTTTTCCCATCAACAACCAGTTACCTTGATATTCTACCACAGCTTAAACCAAATAACAAGCCTTTTTTAAGAAAATATTTAAGATTTAGATTGAAAAACCTTTGAGATCAGATTCATCCGCTATCATCATAGCAGTATAAAGATTATAATATTGCCCCCGTTTTTCCATAAGTTCTTCATGAGAGCCCTGTTCCTTGATGCCGCGCCCGTCAATGAGAAGGATAAGATCGGCTGAACGTATGGTGGAAAGGCGGTGGGCGATTATGAATGAGGTCCGGCCGGTAAGGATATGGGATATGGCGTTTTGGATCAGCTGCTCCATCTCCGTGTCTATGGAACTTGTCGCTTCATCAAAAATAAATAGAGGAGGATCGGCAACAAGAGCCCTGGCAAAAGAAACAAGCTGCTTTTCCCCGGTACTCAGTCTATCTCCGCCCTCACCTACATTGGTCAGATATCCATCTTCCAGTTTTTTTGCTACGATATCACAGGAAACAAGCTCCGCCGCCCTTTTTATTTCTTCTTCGGAAGCATCAAGCTTGCCGTAGCGGATATTGTCCGCCAGGGTACCGGAGAAAAGATGGGGCGTTTGGTTGACATAGCCGATATTTGAATGCAGCCAGACTAAAGAGCGTTCCTTATAATCGACACCGTCTATCAGCACCTGTCCGCGCGTGGGTTCATAAAAGCGGCAGGCTAGATTTACCATGGTGGTCTTCCCGGCCCCTGTCTCGCCGACGATGGCTACTGTGGTAGCTGGCGGAACTTTAAGGTTGATATCTTCCAGAATAAAATCATCTTCCGCTGCATCCGGATAACGGAACCAGACATTGCGAAATTCTATTTCACCCTTGATATCCGGCCAGTTTTCGGGCTTGGGGTCAAATACGCCGCCATATTTTTCCTCAATACCGGGCGGGTCAAATACTGTAACAGGCTGGTCCAAGAGGGTTGTGACCCGCTCAACATTGACCTGCGCGGACATGACTTCGGAGAAAAAGCGCCCCAGGTTGGATATAGGCTCCAGGATGGCTATGCTGCAAGCAATAAACGCCGACAGTACCGCTAGGCTCAAGGCGCCGCTAAAAACCAGGGAACCGCCGAAGCTCAAAACCAGGGCAACGGCCAGGGAGCCCAAAAAGGTAATTATAGGCAGGTATATGGCGGAAAGGCGGGTGACACGAACGGAGGCATTATACATATCGGCAGTAACGTCTGCGAATTCAGCAGTGATTTTTTCCTCTATGACCAGAGTTTTACTGGTTTTGGCGCCGGTAATGCTCTCATTAAAATTACTGGTTATGCCGGAATTGATACGGCGCTGCTCTCTGTTGGCACGAAGAAGCCGAGGCTGGAAAATTATAGTAACAAGAATCAAAACAGGTATAACAGCGCAGGCCAAAAGCGCCAGCTTGAGATCGAGCGAGAACATGACAATAAGCAAACCTGCCAGATAAAAGAAAAACCAGAGCATCATAGCGCCCACCCAAGCTATAATACCGCTGATCCTATTGGTATCGCTCATGACCCTGGCCAGGATATAGCCTACTGAGGTTTGATTGTAAAAAGAAAGCGGCAGCTTCTGGAGGTGGACAAAACATTTCCGCTTCAAATCTTTGCCCATATTCATCTCTATGACCATGGCTTGGCGGGCATACAACACAGTGGTCAGGGCCTGAAACAAGATGACGCCAATATAGACAAAAGTAAAAGGACCCAGCCCCTGTGTTGTCCGCGGCTCAACAAAATGCTCCACCGCATGGCGGGTGAAAAGCGGGATAACGGCATCTACCGCAGCGGAGATAAGCATCATTACAATAACAAAGGCGATCTGTTTTTTCAAGGGCGCAAGGAAAGGCAGCAACCTTTTCCATAGCAAAGGGCTAAACTTTTCCGGCGCACTGGATTCCCTAAAATCAGCCAATCAATCACCTTCTTCCATCAAAACATCAATACTGTGTATTCCTGTTTTCATTACCAGTTTTCTCAAGAAAGAATTGTACATAAACGGCGCTTTCATGTATTTAAAAAGCAACTTTATCCTCATTGGAATCGACCTTATCCTAATTTTACCAACCGGGTTGCCGCTCTTGGAGTTAAGTACTTTTGCTAATTCATAAGCGCTGTTTAAAGCGTAACTTATCCCCTCAAGTGAGGTCGGACTGATAAACCCTGCCGCTTCCCCGACCAAAAACATCTGATCTTGGCCAACGCAAAAATCACGGATCCCCCGCGGCATTGATACCAGGCAAGCTTCTGTTTTCAAAGGCTCTCCCAGATTAAATCCTTGTTGATTCAGTTTGCTTTTCAGCAAATCAAATCTTTGGCGGCAATTATTTTTGGGGAAAGCTCCGCCCAAAATAAAATAGCCGTCTTTGGAGACACTCCAGCAATAAGAATCTGTAATGTCTTTATCAAAAACGCAAGCAAAAAAAGGGACTTGATGTTTTTCTCTGAACCACTGCTGGATCGAAATATATTGAGGTATTTTTCTCTTTGGCAGCAGCATTTTTCTGACGACAGAATTTGAACCATCCGCGCCAATAACATATTTAGCGGTTATTTTATAGGCAGTGTTATCCTTTGAGTAGGTGATTTCATAAACATCATCAATTTTCCTGATATTCAGACATTTGGCGCCGCTTTTTATTTCAACGCTATCCGGAATAAGCGAGACAAGCCACATGTCAAATTTATGCCGGTCAAGATTAATATAAAAGCGCTGATAGTAGCGCAGGAGGTTTTGCTTTGGATCCATTGTTTTCACAGCGAAGATTTGCGGATCGACAAGGACTTTTTTGGGTAAAGTTAAATTAAATTTGGACAGCGCTTTTTGGGCATCTGTCGCCAAAAGCCCGCCGCAAGGTTTTCGAAACGAGTCGCTTGTGGCGGACTTTTTGTCTATTGCTATTATGTTAAAGCTTCTATTAAGCAGTCGAGCAAGAGTCGCTCCTGCCGGACCGAGCCCTATTATTGCTATATCATACTGAAAAATTTCACTCATCTCTCTTTTTGCAAGCTCTTAATGCGGTACTCAAATTCTTCCTGCTGTTGACGGTTCCAGGTAAGTCGTGCTTGCCGCTCCTCTTCTGTTACATAATGAAAACCGGCAGCTTCTCTTGCAGGGCGCTTGGGTTCAAGATAAGCATCCAATTTATTAATATCTCCTCCAAACTCGGCAAGAAGCTCTTCACGGTTCTTGCGCACCTCGTCAACTATTGGATCATAAAACTTGCCAGTCATCAAAATCAACCTCCATATATTTTCTGAAGAGTGAATTTTGCATTTTTGAGGTATGATAGCATGCTCATACACACTTCATACAAAGGGATTTTTTTATATTTCACTATCATCAATATTAAAAACTAATAGTGAATTTATTACATCAGTAACTACTTTGGAATTAAGTATCTCTTCTAAATATTCTTCAAATTCTGACTGATCTTGACATATTTTTTCGCCAGTAAAAGTAGGCACAGGATCTTGAAAAACTATTAATTCTCGCGCAATTTCAAGTGAAACTGTAATTTTTATTGGGAAAATTGGTATAGAATGAGATAGCTTAAGCACCCGATACCTGAAATTTGGTGTATTTTTTGACGACAAAAAAAACTCAAAGTTAAGCTTTTCCGGAGAATCGGATTCAACGAGTTTATCAGATGGTTTCTTCTGCTCAACAACTTTTGCAATTATCTTCCCATTAGTTTTTTGTCTTAAATAGTCACACTGCTTTTGAATAAAGTGTTGCGGAGAAACAGTGTCTTTCGGTAAATAATCTCCATTCCATAGATTTTTCATAGTATTAACTCCTCCTTAATATTGAAATATATTGGCAAATGGTCACTATATTTATTCTTATTGGGTTTCCCATTAAATAGCAGGTTATGCTCATTGACCTGTGTAATGATAGATAAGCTATTGTCATCAAAAGCATTTATTAGTTGAGGACGTACAATCACTTGGTCAAATGTATTCCAGTAATAATTTACTATATGACCACTATTATCATAGAAGTAAGTACCATAAGGAGCCTTTCTACTATATAAAAATTTCCACATTGGATTATAAAATTTAAGGTATTCACTATTCTGAACAATCCTAGCAGGCCGGCAAAGCATTTCCTTATATGGTATTGCGTGCAAAACGTTCGCAGCTACACATGGTTTTTCAAACGGGTTCACGTTTAAATCCCCTATAATTATTGTATTCCGCGAGCTTTGCATTTCTTCTTGTTCGCAAATATCTTGCACAAAATCTTTGATGATTTGACTCTGCTCATCTTCTCCAGCCCGTATTAAGCTTATATTATGAATCATAGCAATTATTAATTTATAAATTGAGGTTGTTATCAAAACAATTTTATAACGCTCTTCCTCTTGTAAAACCTCAACATAATATTTTGCATCTATCAAACCGTGTATTTTCTTACAACCCAGTATTCCCTTGCGATCCAAAAAGCTAGGTAGTGGATTATATTGCCTCCTTGAGGAAATATTCACCAAATCATTTAGTTCATTGACATCATTTTCATATTCTGCTAAGACAACTATATCGCAATCTTTCGCCAATATCAATTCCTCTAAGCAGGCATCAATTGCCTTCTTCTTATTCACATTCCAAAATAATATATTCACAACTACACATCCTTATCAGCAATTCTCTTAATAGGTGGCATTTCCCCTAGAGTGTTCTTGTGATATTCTACCTCAAAAATACCAGATATTTAGGTCTTTTATTTGCTATATTCTTAATACCCAGGTGCAAAATCTCTGGTTAGATTATACTACATAAATCGGAAGTCTGTAAAGAGCTTTGACCATAAGTCTATGAGGTGCGCATATACAGCCTATCACCTATTCCCTAGCCCGGCATCACTTTGCATTTTGTAAACACGCCTATACGTGCCCTCTTCATGCAGCAGCTCTTCATGAGTTCCTGATTGGATAATTTTACCATCATGCAAGACAATAATGGCTTCTGCCTGCATCAACGTATTTATCCGGTGAGAGATGAGTATCACTGTAGCATCTCCGCTGTTTTCACGCAAGGCAAGTCTGATTTTCTCATCCGTCTCCATATCTACGGAAGATGTTGAATCGTCAAAAACCATGATGGGGCAATCCAGCATCAGGGTTCTTGCTATAGCTATACGCTGCTTTTGACCGCCGGAAAGGGTTATACCTCTTTCGCCGACCATAGTGTCATAACCATCCCCAAAATCCATAATATTATCATCAACAGCGGCAATATCAGCCGCCTTACGTATTTTATCCAAATCCCCGGAGGCAGAGGCTATGGCAATATTCTCTTTGATAGTCTTGGAAAATAAAAACGGTTCCTGCAAAACCAGACCCACCGAGCGGCGTAAATGGTCGCGGGAAATATTCCTGATATCGATGCCGCCTATCTCTATTGAACCTCCGCCGGGCGGCAGCTCATAGAGGCGATTCAGCAGATATGTTATAGTAGATTTGCCGGAGCCGGTTGAGCCCAGAATGCCAAAGGTGCTGCCCCTTTTTACTTTGAAATTTATATTGCTCAGTATCTCTTTTTCACCATAAGCAAAACAGACATCCTTAAATTCAATATCGGCGGAAAGATCCGGCATCAAAACATCAAGAGGTTCCTTCTCTACCTGCGCGTCCACTATCTCGCAGATGCGTTTCATTGAGACCCCGGTCTTGGAAAGCTCGGATAATCTGCGGCCCAGGCCGCGGACAGGCTCGGTCAGCAACTGGGTGTAGAATATGAAAGCAAGCAATTCCCCCAACGTTAGCCGGCCCTGCGCAGCCCAGAAAGCGCCGGCACAGACCACGGCAAGAAGCTGCGATCCTGTGGCAAAATCGCCTATACCCCAGTAAAAACCCAAAGTGTATCCTAAATCTATCCACTTGTTCGTAAAGGCATCCAGCTTTTTGCCAAAGCCCTTCAGCTCATGCTTTTCCCTCCCAAAGGCCCGCACGACCCGCACACCGGTAAGATTTTCCTGGATAGCTACCATAAGGGCGCCTTCGGCCTCATCAGCCTGAAGGAATTGCTTGGAGACACGCCTGTGGAAGAGCAGCGAGTAGGAAATGATAAAGGGGATAAAAGCTGCCGAAACAAGGGTCAGTTTGATATTCATGGAAAACATCAACACCAGGGCGGATATGACAAAAATAATGGTACGGACGATCTCTATCAAATGCCGGGCAATAAATGTGTGTACGGTTTCCACATCCGAAGTGCAGCGCTGAATGATATCGCCGGTATAGCTATCCGTATGCCATTTGAAGGGCAAATGCTGGATATGGGCAAATAAGCGGTCACGGAGCTTTTTGGTCAGTTTTTCTGTGCCGTAGGTCAGGTTCATCAGGGAATTATAGTTGAAAAGGCCGGCTAAAATAGCGCACAATAACAGCGCCAAGGCACAGAATACTATATTTTGCCGCAAGGCATCCCAGCCGCCTATCTGATCAAAAGCCGCCGTCAGAAATGCCGGCGCCTGAAACTCCTTATCACCAATAACAGAATCTACTGCAAAGCGGATGATTTGCGGCGAGAGGAAGGTTAAAAGGATGCTGATCAACATTGTTATGACAGCAATAACATAACAATGCCTTACCCCTTGGGCACAGCTTGTAAGCAGCGAAAAAGCGGATCGTTTTTTCATCTTCAGTTTTTTCTTCACCTCAGTATATGCAATCGTTAAATTCTACTCTTCATCATGGAAATCGCAAGGCTGATTTTTCTCAATAATCTCATCAACAGCTTTTATTACATTTTTGTAACTAGGATTAGTGCTTGGAAACATCTTATCTAACAGTTCGTTTGCCTCCTCATTTGGATTCATATTCAGGACATTTTTCATCTGTATCAATTCCTTAATTACTGCGAAGACAAGCAAGGCAATTAAAAGTATTAGCGGGATGATAATATGGATAGCAGGTAAGAATAGTCTAATAATGAACAAAAGCAGCACAGCAACAGTTATGGGCCAATTCTTAAGAAAATTAAAAACAAGCCCCATAATAAACAAACTTATCGGGTATTTTCTTTTGTTAGCCTTCATCTTTGTACCTCCTGGTAAACAACCTTATTTTATCCTAATCAATTGTGTTTTTTGGTAGAGGGATAATACAAAATGGATGCCCTGCAGGGTCAAGCATTACTTTCCAGCTATCTGACAGTTGGATTTCTGAAACAACCGCACCGCAGGAAATGGCATGTTCCACTTTACTGTCAAAGTCATCAAACTTAACATAAAAGTCCAAATGCAACATTTGCTGCTGCAGCCCCTCGGCGGAGGGCCATATTGGCCTTTGGTAGTTAAGGGCTTCCTGAAATACCAATGGCATACCTTCCCCGTCCCGGCTTTTTACAATGATCCATTTTTCACCCTCAAAAATCTGGCGCTCTATAGTCCACTCCAGCAACTTTTGATAAAATTCCGCCAACTCTTCAGGATTATTGGAATCAATAACAATCGCACCTAATCTCATAAAGAAAACCCTCTCCTTTTCTAGTAGGCTGTGACACCTAAAACTATACACTTTCGCTTTCCCGTCATTTTTGGCTTGACCCGGAATCCCCGGAAGGCAAGCAGGGGATCCCGGATCAAGTCCGGGATGACGTTAGGACTTTTTTTGTAGAGATTTAGTTGACACATGATACTAGTTATTTTCCAAATTAAGCAAATCTGTTTGAGAGAAATTTAATTTTTCCCATTTTTCATACATTTCTGCCAGCTTTTCATCTAAATCCTCTACCTGCCCAAGGATTTCACTTAATTTCAGATAGTCCGAAGCATGCAAATCAAGCTGGGCTTTAAGTTCAAGCTGCTCTCTTTCTGTTTCCGCTATCTTCTCCTCACATTTTTTGATTTGATTTGCCAGTTTTCGCTTATCCGATTCAGCTTGCTTTTTGGCTTTATAATCACCGGCAGCTCCTGAAGTTCTTTTTGCTGTTTCCGCAGATGCGGTCTCTATATATTTTTCCCTGAAGTCGTCATAGTTTCCCATATATTTTTTCAGGGTGTTGTTTTCCAGATTATATATTTTATCCGCCAGCTTATTAATAAAATACCTGTCATGGGAAATAACCAGAATAGTTCCTGTATATTGAGCCAAAGCGCTTTCCAAAGCCTCACGGGAAGTAATGTCCAAATGGTTGGTTGGCTCATCCAGGAGCAAAAAATTGGCGCCGGAGAGCATCAGTTTGAGCAGCAGTATTTTGGCCTTTTCCCCGCCGCTAAGCTTGCCGATCTGCTTAAAGACATCGTCTCCCCGAAACAAGAATACCGCCAGGGCATTTCTGATCTCGGTGCCCGACAACTTGGGATAGCTATCGGAAATTTCGTCAAAGGCTGTTTTGGCATCGTCCAACCCCTCCTGAGACTGATCATAATAAGCGGCTTTGATATTGGCGCCCATTTCGATCGTACCCGCCGTCTGAGATAATTGAGTGAGAATCAGCCTAAACAGGGTAGTCTTGCCGGAGCCGTTGGGACCCAATAAAAATACTCTTTCCTGTTTTTGAATATCCAAATTGGCCTGGGAAAAAAGCTTTTTATCTCCGAAAGACATGGCAAGATCCCGGCAAAACAAGACATCATTACCTAAAAAACCCTTGGGGTTGAAATTGAAATGAATGGCATCCGGTTCCCTGTCCGGCCTGTCCAGGGTTTTCTCCAAGCGGTCGATCACCTTTTGTTTGCTTTCGGCGGTCTTGATATTACGTTCCTTATTCCACTGCTTTTGCTGGGCAATGATCCCCTCGATCCTTTTTATCTCCCGCCGGGTGTTTTCATACTGGCGGGATTTTGCCAGATGCGCTTCCTCTTTTAGCTTTAAATAGCGCGTATAGTTGCCCTCATAAACCGTCAGCTTTTGATTTTCCAGCTCAAAGGTCCGGTTCGTGACCCGGTCCAAAAAATAACGGTCATGGGATATGACTACAAAAGCGCCGCTGTAATCCTTTAAAAAATCCTCCAGCCACTGGACAGCTTTAATATCCAGGTGATTTGTAGGCTCATCAAGCAAGAGCAGATCAGCTGCGCCCAGCAGTATTTTGGCCAGCAGCAGCCTTGTTTTTTGCCCGCCGCTTAAAGTCCCGACCTTCATCTCAAATTCCGGTTCGGAAAAACCCAGCCCAAGAAGGCTCGAACGCGCTATGCTTTTATAGGTATAGCCGCCAAGCTGCTCAAAATCATCATGTAGTTTATGCTGTTTTTGGACGAGTTCTTCCGCATTATTGGTTAATTTTTCCAATTGAGCAGTGATCTCTTCCAGCTGCTTTTCAACTGCGATGACATTGGCGAAAACTCTCATCAATTCATCCCATAAGCAGTTTTCGGAATCATATCCGGCCTGCTGCTCCAGGTAGCCGATATTTAAAGACTTACTCTTGGCTATATTACCGCTATCGGCTTCAAGCTGCTCCAAGAGAATTTTAAAGAGGGTAGTCTTGCCGGCGCCGTTGGCCCCGACCAGTCCTATCCTGTTTCGCGGGGAAATATCAAAGGAAACACCGTCAAAAAGCAGCGTGGCTCCAAACATTTTTTTTAAGTTCGCTACGGATATCAAGTTCATAATATAAACAGCTTCTTAAATTCTTCCAGCGATTTTATCAGGTTTTCCTGGATACCTGGTTCCCAAACCAAATGGGAGGCATCGGGAGCAATAACCAATTTCGATTTTGGCATAGCCTTATGCAGATCATAGGCAGTAACCGGCGGGCAACACATATCATAGCGGCCCTGTACTATTATGGTTGGTATATCTTTGACGATATCAATTCTTTCCAGGATGTGGTTATCGCTGTCACAAAACATATTATTAAGAAAATAATGGCATTCCAGCAGAGGCTCGGAAAGAACATATCTATCCCGCTTGATGTCCAGCTCCTCCTCTTGGGGCAAGAGGGTACAACAGGTGCTTTCCCAAGTCATATAGCGTATAGACGCCTCGTTTCTGATTTTCTCATCAGGGGATGTAAGTCTTTTAAAATAAGCTTTGACAATATCGTCCCTTTCCTCTTCCGGAATATGATTAATATATCTTTCATATTCTTCGGGAAAAACACTGCCTGCGCTGGCTTTATTGCTAAAAACAGCATCCACCTCAAACTGCCTGGCGAGAAATATGCCTCGTATTATCATCCCGACCACTCTTTCGGGATGGGTTTGGCTATAGAATAAGGATAGGGTTGACCCCCAGCTGCCGCCAAAAACAAGCCATTTTTCTATCCCCAAATGCTCTCTTAATTTTTCCAGATCTGCTACCAAGTCCCAGCTGGTGTTTTCTCTTAGCTCTAAAAAAGGCGTGCTCTTGCCGCAACCTCTTTGGTCAAATAAGATAGCCCGATAGAATTTCGGATCAAAAAACCTTCTATTCCCCGGAGTAATACCTGCTCCCGGCCCTCCATGCAAATAAACCACCGGATAGCCATCAGGGTTTCCTGCTTCTTCATAATAAATTGAATGAAGATCGGAAACCTTTAAAAACCCTGAGTTAAACGGTTCAATTTCCGGAAACAAAAATTTGTCAAACATAATGAGAATCCTCCTTTTCATCTTTTTTCTTTTGAATTGATCAGTTTGAGTTTCTTTGCCCTGGTGAGGCGCTTAATTTGGTGCTCTCTCTTCATGGCTTCCTGCTTTGAATCAAAAACCTCCCAGTATACAAGTTCAACCGGTAACCGCGATTTTGTATACCTTGCTCCTTTGCCGGCATTATGAATACCCAGACGGCTCTGCAGATCATTAGTCCAGCCGGTATAAAGGGTATCATCCGCGCAGCGCAGAACATAAATGCAATTCATATATATGTATTCTCCCCTTTTTCCTGCACCATACACATTTCCTGATAAAGCCCCGGCTGGCTTGTGAGTTCTTCATGAGTGCCCTGCTGGATAATTTTACCATTTTTTAAGACCAGGATCCGGGAAGCCCGGCGGATGGTGGATAGGCGGTGGGCTATGGCTATAATTGTACAGGTTCCGGTGATTTCCTTGATGGATTGTTGGATACTGGATTCGGTCTGGACATCTACCGAGGCTGTAGCTTCATCCAAGACCAGTACCGGAGCCCGGCAAAGCACTGCCCTAGCTATGGCGATCCGTTGTTTCTGGCCGCCGGAAAGCTTGGCGCCCCTCTCCCCAACCTTGGTTTCATAAGCATCGGGCATGGCGGCAATGTCTTCGTGGATCCGGGCAATGCGGGCTGCCTCTTCTATTTCTTCCTGACTGGTATCCGGCCGGGCAAAGGCTATGTTTTCGGCAATGGTTCCGTTGAAGAGGAAGGTATCCTGCAAAACCATGGCGATGCTCTTGCGCAGGCTGGCAAGCTCAATTTCAGGTAAAGCCCGGCCATCCAGGCGGATCACACCCTCCTGCGGGTCATAAAAGCGGGCTATCAGCTGGGCGATAGTGCTTTTGCCTACACCGGTCGCACCCACCAGAGCAACCATTTCCCCCGGCCGGACAGTAAAAGACACATCTTTTAAAACCGGTACACCCTCCGTATAGGAGAAGCTGACATTCTCAAAGCTGATCTCGCCTTGGGGATTTTCCAAGGGCAGCGCTCCCGGCTGATTAGAGACGATCTCCGGAGCGTCCAAGACCTCAATCACCCGTTCCGCCCCTGCCAAAGCCTGCTGCATTTGTTCCAGCAGATTGGAAAGACCGGTAATGGGAGCAAAAAAGAGGGTCAGATAAAGCAAAAATGCCACAATATCGCCAACCGCGATCTGCCCCAAATAAGCAAGGTATCCGCCAAATCCCACTATGATCACGGTGCCCAAGGCAGTCAAAAATTCAACGCCGGGATGAAAAACAGCGCTCAGTTTCAAGGCTCGCAGGACAGAATCAGTATAGTCAGCGGCCTTGCGTTCCACTTGTTCCAGAGCGGGCTTTTGCTGTCCAAAGGCCTGGATCTCCTGAATACCAGAAAAATTATCCTGCAGCTGGGCGGAAAGAATACCAAGGGATTTCTGGGCTTTGCGAAAATTGGGCCTTACCTTTTTGGCAAAAATCCAACCGGAAAGCAGGATAAAGGGAATAGGCAAACAGGTAAGCAGAGCCAGGCGGGGATTGATCATAAAGAGGATCACCGTAACCCCCAAAACCGTAATGGCATTGGTGACCGATTCCGGGAGAAGGTGGGCATAGAGCATCTCGAAAGTTGCAGTATCATTAATGGTGCGGCTGATCAGATCCCCGCTTTCGTGACTGCGAAAAAAGTCCAGGGAAAGACCCTGCAGCTTATAATAAACCTTGACCCGCAATTCCTTAACCAAATGCCAGGCAGCCTTGTGAGCCAGGTAACTGCTTAAATAGCGAAAAAGAATGCGGAGAAGATAAAGACTAAGCAACCAAACCGTCAGCACCCCGATCCGCTGCAGCTCAGTTTGACCGAGCCCGGCCGCCACCAAAGCAATCATATCTGACATCAAACGGGGCGCAACAAGATTGAGTGCGGTAAGCAGCAACGTACTAACTGCTGTAATAATCAACAAACCCTTATACCTAGCCGCCTCTTTAGCAACACGCAAAAGAATTTTCATTAATACCTCACTTTAGTCAACCTCTAGGACGCAAAGTGTCAATAAAAAACAAGAATTTTGTTCAATACTTTTCGTGGAGCGAAAAGTTACCCGCATTCTGATTTCTGAATACTGAATACTTGCGGATGAAATCCGCCTTAGATAAGCTCAGGAACCGTCTCCACCCGGATCGTGTCGGTGCAGCCGGAACCCGGCGCGCTGCCGGAAGTCATTACGACTTTATCCCCTTTGGCAATCAAGCCCGCCTTGAAACTGGCCTTCAATATTTGTTGATAATGGTATTCTCCTTCCCCATCGCTGGGCAAAAGCACAGGTTCTACCCCCCAGGAAAGGGCCAGCTGATTATAGGTTTTGCGCTGAGCCGTACAAGCAATAACCGGACATACAGGGCGGAAACGGGAAACCGCATCAGCCGTAAAACCGCTGAGGGTAGAAGCTAAAATAGCTCTTGCTTCCAAATCTATAGCCAGGGAGCAGGTGGCGTAGCCGATCGCTAAAGTTATATCATCGCCAAAGGCATGCTCATGATTGTGAAGGCGTTGCTTATAATTGATATCCTGTTCGGTACTGGATACGATCCTTCTCATTGTACTCAAGGTTTCCAAAGGATGACTGCCTGCCGCCGTCTCCCCGGAAAGCATCACCGCTCCGGTACCGTCATAAATAGCATTGGCCACATCGGAAATCTCCGCCCTGGTCGGCCGGGGATTCTTGATCATAGACTCCAGCATTTGGGTGGCAGTGATGGAAATTTTTCCCGCTTTAGCCGCCTTTTTGATCAGCATTTTTTGCAAACGGGGCACCTGCTCAAAATCAATTTCCACACCCAAATCACCTCTGGCCACCATAATACCGTCACTTACAGTCAAGATCTCATCTATGTTTTCGACGCCCTCGCTGTTTTCGATCTTGGAGATGATTTTGATATGTTTGGCATGATATTGCTCCAGCAGCCGGCGAATGGCCAACACATCACCGGCGTTGCGGACAAAAGAAGCGGCAATATAGTCAAAATCATTGCGGATGGCAAAGATCAAATCATCGACATCATTTTCCCGCATATAAGGAATATCCAAGGAAATAGCAGGAACATTAACACTTTTATTATTGGCGATGATCCCGCCGTTCACCACATGGCAGACGACTTTATCTGTATTCACTTCCTCTACCGCAAGGCGGATCAGGCCGTCGTCCAGCATCACCACATCGCCTTTGCTTAACTTTGCCGGCAATTGGGGATAGGTGACAAAAACCTGCTCCTGATTACCCGGACAAGGCCGGCTGCAGAGGGTAAAGAGTTCACCGCTCTTCAGTTCAACAAAATTTTCGGCAAAACGGCCCACCCGGATATCGGGGCCCTTGGTGTCGATCATAATAGCCAGCGGCAAATCAAGATCCCGGCGCAGCTTCTTTAGCAAATCCACTCTTTTTTGGTGCTCGGCATGAGAGCCATGGGAAAAATTGAGCCGGGCTACATTCATCCCCTGCCGCATCATAGCTTCCAATACTTGAGGACCATCGGTAGCAGGCCCTAAAGTACAGATGATTTTGGTTTTATTCAGCATTTTTTCTCCTTTGCTTTTTGATCTTTCTTCTTTTCACCTTTTAATTATATAACATAAAAACCGGGAGGGCAATACACCTCCCGGTAAATTTATTTTAGCAGTATGCCAATGGGCTTTATTTTTTTGAGCAGGTAAGTTAGCAACAAACTGAGAACCGAGGCAATCAGCGCTACTGCAATAAATTTCAACAGAGGACTAAGAGCAAGTTTTTTCAGCGCCAGTGATATGGCTATCAGTATTGGCGTATGTAAAAAATAGACCCCAAAAGAATTATTTCTCAATAGCTTGGTAAATTTGTTATCATGATTTACTTTTTTCTTAAAAAATGCAATAATGCCTAGGGAAAAGCCAAACGCTGTAAACAATTCCCATATAGAAAATAGCAAACTTTGCCAGCAAAAACCGCCTAAATGACTTAATTGTCCATTGACCGACCCTCCGGCTATCATTATAAAAGCCCAAATTGGTACTCCTATTAACGGCGTTAATAAAAGAAATTTTATATTTTTTTCATCAGTGATTTTAGCCAGCAAGTTGTTTTCACCGATCAGTGCGCCCAAAAAAAGCATTACAATATATGCTGTAAAATGTGATAATGATAAATTAAAAACAACGGCGCCTATTGGAAATACCAGCCTGACAAAAAAAGTGGCTATTGCGGTCAGTAAAGCTATTGAAATTATGCCAAATGGAGTTATATTACGGATCCTTATGGATTTTGAAGTACAATGCCTGACAATGCCATAGATAAGACAAAAAAACAGAAGGACTTCAACAAACCAAAGCGGTCCGCTGGCATCAAAAAATTCAGAGGTTTTGAAAAGCCGGATATAGTTTTCGGCAAAGGTATTCTCCGGATACTTTCCCAGTAAAATAAATTTAGTAAAAGGAAAGACAACCAACATGTATACTAATAATGGCAAACCAAGACGAACCAATCTCGCTTTAATAAAAGCGGGCGGTCCGTGCTTTGCCAGCGATTTACTTGTTAAGTATGCCGAAATAAAAAACAGCAGCCCCATCCGCCAGGCATGCAAAAAGGAAATAAAAAAACTAAACCCGGCTAACTCAATTACAGATAGCTTATCAGGAGTAACTTCTACATAATACCAGGGAGAAATCCCGCTATAGGTGGCAGCCGCATGTATAGCAATAACAGAAAATATTATTACCGACCGAATATTATCCATATATGCAAAACGGCTTGTGGTTAATGCCTTTTGATTGTTATTCATAAACAGATATCCTGTTTTATTCAAGTAATTTTTGATTGATAATAAAAAGCTTGCAATTGACAACGAAACTAATTATATACCAACAACGACATTCTTGTCAATTTTTATTGACTTTTGTCAATTATTGTGGAATAATTCTTATTGATGGCTTGCTTACTATAATTGAAAGGTAAGAATACCATGAAAAAACTTGGTCTTGTGGGCGGTGTCGGGCCACCTTCTACTGTGGAATATTATCAAAGAATCAATGAGGGCTATCAAAAACGTCTGGCCCGTCCCTCAAAAAGCGGCGAAAATCCTCCAATGGTCATCGACAGTTTAAATCTGGCTGTTGCCTATGAGCTGGTGGAAAAGAAGGATTGGCAAAACTTTGCCGGTCTATTTATTAATTCCATTCATGCTTTGCATCAGGCAGGCGCGGAATTTGCGGCTATTTCCGCCAACACTGCCCACATTGTCTTTGATGAAATCATAGCCAAATCGCCGATCCCGCTTATCGGGATCGTTGACGAAACCTGTGCCTACGCTCAGGCACAAGGATTTGCTAAAGTAATTGTTTTCGGTACAGGCTTTACCATGGCGAGCGGGATGTATGAAAAAAAATGCCGGGAATATAACATCCGGGCTATTGTCCCCAACGAAGCAGACCGGCAGATTATCCATAATATCATTTTTCCCAATTTAGAGGCGGGCATCGTCCTGGAACAGGAAAAAATTACCATGCTCAACATCGCTAATAAAATGCTGGCCGAACATCAGGCCAATGCTTTGGTACTTGGCTGTACCGAGCTCTCATTAATGATCCGGGACGGCGATTTGGATACAATACTGCTTGATACCGCCGCCATCCATATTGAAGCAATCCTAAATCACATTTTCAGCTGATTTTAGAGGTTGCCTTTAGTCACTTTTATTTAAATTACTGCTCCGGGGGAACAATGTAATTGCCGGTGAAGCAGGCATCGCAGAGGCCACAGTTGATATTTTGGGGAATTTGCAGCAGGCCCTTATGACTGAGGTAGCCCAAACTGTCCGCACCGATCATTTCCCGGATCTCCTTTTGGGAAAGCCGGGAGGCTACCAATTGGGCTGAGGTGGCCGTATCTATGCCGTAAAAGCAGGGATGTTTGACCGGAGGGGAACTGATCCGCAAATGGACCTCTTTGGCTCCGGCTCTTTTAAGCATTTGCACGATCAGGCGGGTGGTGGTACCCCGTACAATGGAATCATCGACCATGACCAGGCGCTTGCCTGCGATCTCCGCAGAGAGGGCGGAAAATTTCAGCCGCACCGCCGCATCTCGCATCTCCTGGGTAGGTTGAATAAAGGTGCGGCCCACATAACGGTTGCGAATCAAGCCATGGCCATAGGGGATGCCCGATTCCCGGGAATAGCCCTTGGCGGCGGAAAGGGCGGAATCCGGGGCGCCGATCACCAAATCCGCCTCTACCGGATACTCTTGAGCCAATTGGCGGCCGGCCTGCATCCGGGCTTTATGGACGCTGACCCCGTCGATATAGCTGTCCGGTCGGGCAAAATAGACAAATTCGAAAACGCAAAGAGCGGTTTTTTCTTCATGAAAAGCCTGTAGGCTGCAAAGGCCATTCTTGTCAATGATAATGATCTCCCCCGGGGCCACATCCCGGACAAATTCCGCCCCTAAAATATCAAAAACACAGGATTCGGAAGAAAGCAGATAGGCATTATTCATTTTGCCCAGGCATAAGGGACGGATGCCGTAAGGATCGCGAAAGCCGATCAGGGCATTAGGCAGCAAAGCCACCGCCGCATAGGAGCCGCGGATTTGGCTCATCATCCGGGCCACAGCTTCATCCGGAGGCAGTTTCACCAGCTGGCGGCAAAGGAATTGAAGAATCAGCTCCGTATCGCTGCCGGCAATAAAAGTCCCGCCCTCGCCAGCCAGCTCCTCCCTCAATGACTTGTAGTTAACTAAATTGCCGTTATGAGCAATGGCTATCATCCCGTCCCGGTAATTGACCACCAAAGGCTGGGCATTACCGCGGCGGCCGGCGCCGGAATAGCGGACATGGCCGATAGCCTGGCGCCCTTTTAATGATTCCAGGATTGATTCGTTAAAAACTTCGGCTACCAAGCCCGTATCCCTGTGGCTGAGTATGCTATTACCGCTGCCCACGGCTATTCCGCAGCTTTCCTGCCCCCGGTGCTGCAAACCATAAAGGGCAAAACGGGTCATCCGCGCCACATCCAAACTGGAATCCAAATCAAAGATCCCAAATACCCCACATTCCTCGCGAATTTCTTCCATAATTTTCCTTTTCCTCTCATTATTTACTGCAAAAGCAGCCTTCAACCACAAGTGGTCAGTGGCCAGAATGGGTGATTATTTACATCATAGAGATACCAAGGTGGGCTGCGCCCACAACTTACCTATTACCTATTACCTATTACCTGTCATCTAGGTCTGCCTCGTTGATGGGAAAACTTTCCGGAGGGGGCAGCTCGTCCAAGGATTTGAGGCCGAAAAAGATCAAAAACTGATCCGTGGTGCCATAAAGCACAGGCCGGCCCAGGCTTTCCCGGCGGCCTACCTCTTTGACCAGGCGCTTGTCCAAAAGATTCGAGAGCATCCGGTCTATATTCACCTGGCGGATATTCTCTATATCCTGGCGGGTGACAGGCTGTTTATAGGCGACAATGGCCAAAGTTTCCAGAGCAGCCCGGGAAAGCTGCTGCACCTTGGGCCGGTAGAGCTTTTCGATAGCCCCGTTATAAGCAGGCGCGGTAACAAATTGCCAGCCCCCCGCCAGCTGACGCAGGATAAAGCCCCGGCCATGATAATGCTCCGCCAGAACCAGCAAAGCCTCCAAAACCTGGGACGCCTCTGCCCCGGTAATCTCACAAAGGCGCTTAATAGATAAAGGCTCGCAAGCCACAAAAAGCAAAGCCTCCAGCTCCCGGCTCAAATCCTCAATCTCCCCAGCCAGGAGTACGGGTTGTAAGGATGTATTATCCAATATACTGGTCAAGATCACACCTCTAAGGCGGGCTTTGCCCGCAATGCTGAATGCTGAGTGCTGAGTGCTGAATTGTGGTAACTTTTCGCTCCGCGAAAACTTTGCTGAAGCAATGAGCCTGTTTTTTATTGATGCTCCGCGGGAGTAAGTGACTAATTACATTATAATCGACTCGGATTATGATGCAAATAATTGTTATTTTACCGGATTTATTGAAAATAAGTACTCTCGGCTTTTGTAGGTTCGTGTTCCGTCAAAACTGGAAAACTCTCCGTCTTTTTGATAGCAAAAACCCAATTTGCTCATAACCTTTCCCGAAGCCGGGTTCTCAATAGCGTGCCTGCCCAGATACGAGGTAATGCCCAGCTTTTGGATGCCAAAATCAATAATTGCTTGCGCCGCCTCGGTTGTCAATCCTAAATCCCAATATTTTTTCATAATGCAATAACCAAGTTCGAACATCTCATACTCTTTATTATAGGTAATTCCACCCGAACCAAAAAGCACATTATTTTCCTTTAGGACAAAACCCCAGGTATAATTGGTTTCTAAAACAATATTTTTTTCCTCCAGAGAAAGCCATTCAATCGTATCATTGACAGATTGGTGTAGATTCCAATTCATGTACTTCGCCACATAAGGGTCACTAGCCCAATTGCTATACACGGTCTCTGCATCCTCAACCTGCAATGGCCGTAAAAGTATTCTCGTAGACTCAATAGTTGGAGTAAGCATGCTAATCTCCTTTATCCCATGATACATTCACCAAACTTCCGACACGATATACCAGCCGTTCTCATCAATTTTTACTAAGTTTAAAGTAATAGTATCATCTATCGGATCAGCACCTGAAAGCTCTGAGCTTAAGATCACTTCTATAGATATCGTACCATCAGCATTTGTTGTCTTCGTTGAAACTTTATACCTGACAAAATGCGGGTTTGATCCCCCCATATGCCACCCTGTCTCCCAAATTGATGAATCCGAGCGGTCATGCCGGGGCTTCTCCTCCGAATCATCCAAATACAAGGCATAAACCAAAGCCCCGTTTCTAGTTGTCATCGCCTGTCCCCATAAATCAGCAACAGATTCCGGAGAA
>WRHF01000017.1 GCA_009783415.1 Clostridiales bacterium | reverse complement strand
AGCCTATTACCCGGGGAAATATTGAGGTCGGGGTGGATATTATCGGGAATATCAATGCCTCCTGGGCCGGCAGCATTCAGGTGCCGGGCGGCTACAGTATGCCGGCGGAAGGGGCGCCTGCCAGCTATATAGTGGCGGATGTTTATGTCAAGGTAGGGGATTATGTCAGCGCCGGTCAACCCATAGCCCGTTTGGCTGCTCCTTCTATGAGTACTCAAATCGAAACTTTGCAGGAACAGTTGAAATCGGAGCGGGAATCCCTGGCCCGGATGCTGGATATTCCGGTTTCCCAGCTGGATACCATAGATGTGAGCCGGGGCTTGACCATTCAAACGGAAATAGGCGGACGCCTGACGGAAATAATACCCAGAGTAGGCGAGGAAGTCACTGCCGGCTCTATCGTAGCCAAGGTGGTGGACGACAGCCGGTTTCAGCTTACGGCCAAGCTGGTTTCTACGGAAATAGAGGACCTGAAAGATAATTATAAAGCTGTTTTACGCTTCCCTGGCCAATATTCCAGTACCTACAATCTGGAGGCCAAAATTATTGATATCAACCGCAACTCTATCCCGGAAAAAAAATCCGACCTGCTGGCCAACCGGGATGTGGCTATGGGTGATAGCGGTGACAGCTATGAATTTGTCCATTGGGTGACTTTGGAAGCGGATAATCCCGGTTTGATCCGGACAGGAATGATTGCCGAAGTGGGTTTTTATGATCCGCAAACTTTCAGTTCTGCCGAGGAAGCGGTCAAAAGCACTGACCGGAAAAAAATGTTTTGGGCTTTATATCTTTCATCTGTGGAAAAATACGTAAATGAGGAGGAAATTCTCAACCGGGTCACCGGTGTCATTACTAAGATAGAAGCAAAAATGATGTCCCTCGTCAAGCCGGGGGATGTGATCATGACCATGTCCGGCCAGGATGTGATGAAAGAAATCGACGACAAAATGGCTGCTATCCGTAAAACCAGGGCGGAGTTGCTGCAGGTGCAATCCCAGGAAAGCACTTTGAATATTTTGGCCCCCAGCGACGGGATCATAGCCGACTTTAATAAAACCCCGGGCGGTACCTGTCAGCCGGGGGAATGGCTGGGTTCGGTTTTTTCCTCCTCCGATATGAATATGTGGAGCAGGGTGGATGATACGGATGTAGTTTTGGTGAAGCAGGGGGCTGCCGCCATAGTCACCTTTGATGCTTTGCCGGGCCAGATTTTTGAAGGTACCGTGGAACAGGTTTCCAATGTAGGCTTTACGGAAAACGGGGTTACTCTCTTTGATGTTTATATCCGGGTTGAGGGCACTGCCGAGGTGAAATCCGGCATGTCGGCCAAGGCCCGGGTGGGGGCAGGCAGCGTAGAAGATGTGCTGCTGGCGCCCCTGGAAGCGGTTTTCCGGGAGAATGACCAGAATATGGTAGAGATTCTGGACCCTGACGGCACTGTGCGTACGGCTATTTTGGAGCTGGGAATGATGAATAACCGGGTAGCGGAAGTCATATCCGGCCTGGAAGAAGGAGATTTGGTCATAACAGGCTCCAGCGGCGATATCCTACCCAGCCAAAGCGGAGGCGGTGGAGGAAGTGGAGGGATTTTGCCCATAAGGTAAACTGCAATTCAAAATGCATAATTTTAAAGAATATTTTTAATTATGCATTTTGAATTAATAAAGGGGTGTTTTTATGAGAAGGGTTTTATTGTTTATCTGGGTTTTTGTTTTAATAATTGGGTTTTCTGCTTGTACTAATGATCTTGATGGAGGGGACTTGGATATTGAGGAACGAGTTCCGGTATATACAGACCTATTTGATAAATTTTTTATTCCTTATGCCAAGCAGGAATATCCTGTGCTTTGGCATGATATGCGCGCTGCCCTAACCAAGGAAGGCTATGAATACTTGGAGGATAGCGGGATGTTTTCTCTAGGGGATCCTGAAGATCCCGAGGCTTATTTGGGCGGATATATATATGCGGACGGTGATACTGTCATAATTACTACGCTGGGCTATTCCACCGCCACCACCAAAAAGAGTGTTGAAGTGGTATTCGATAGTGAAGAGGTCGGTTATTTCGTTAATGTTACTTATAACGGGCGGGAACGGGTGGACGATCTTGATGATTTGATAATCTACCTGACAGCTGTAGTCAGGCCCTTAACTGAGACAGAACTGGCCTATTTTAATGGAGATGGATTTTTTAACGGGGAGAAATTTAATATCTGTAATCAGTTTTTGAGCTCGATTTACTATAACCCCAATGAAATGGATTTATTTGAGCTGTTTTATAATGGCAGCGGCATTGAGGAAAAAATAACAGAAGCAGAGCTTGCTCAGATCCTGACAAAAGAGGAGTTTTCGGTATATCTTTATGAAGGGGCAGCGCCTCAAGACTGTATAAAAATCAGCAGGGTCAATATTGACGCCGTATTGCTTAAATATGCTGGTATTACTCTGGCTGAAACAGGCTGGAACAGAATGGGTGAATTTATCTATTTAGAGGAATACGAAGCTTATTATCATCTCCATGGAGACACAAATGCCAAACCCAGGGTCGCCTTTTCCGGCGGCGAGCGTGATGGCAGGATCATTCGCCTCTTTTATACCGACCTGGATAAAGATATAACTCTTACCCTGCGGGAAAAAGACGACGGATACATATTTGTTTCCAATATGTTCTCGGCGGAAAATATTAATCAAGAATGACGGAGAAAGGACTGCATAAATATGCAAAGTCAAGCGGCTCATTTGGCTCGAAAAAAAGGTTTGGCCGGCTTTGGGGTGCGGCTCTGGTTTGGGATGCAAATGGCCTTTCATGGTATAGTTACCAACCCTCTGCGCTCTTTGCTTACTTTGCTGGGGGTGGCTATCGGTGTGGCCTCTGTGGTCAGCCTGATGAGCATCGGCGAAGGAGCCCGCATCTCCGTCATGGAGCAGTTTCTTAGCCTGGGCAGCAATGTTATTGTGGTGGAATCGCATAATCCTCAATATGATTTTGACCCTCATCGGGCTGAGGAATTTGTCAAGCGGGTCAGTGGGCTGCAAATGGCTACTCCTATAATGGAAGGCAGCGTCAATATCAAATGGCGGCGGATCCGGGCTACTGTGCCGCTTTTGGGTGTCAATCATGATTTCCCTGCCATCCGTGACCAAAAGCTGGTTGCGGGCGGGTTTTTCTCCCCTTTGCATATAGAGCAGCGTTCCCCCGTAGTCGTGTTGGGCTATAATGTGGCGGAAGATTTGTCTTTGGGGCGGAATCCGGCAGGGCAAACCCTGAGTATCAATGGTCTGGATTATACGATTATGGGGGTTTTGGAAGCAAAAGGAAAGGATAAGGGAGAGGGTATAGATGATAAAATCGTTATCCCTTATTCCACTGCTGTTAAAGTGTTAAAAAAACAAAAGGTAAAACAAATTATCTGCAAAGCGGATACCTTAAAAAATGTAGATTTGGCTGTGATCCAATTAGGCCGGATTTTTCACCAGGAATTGAATTTTTCCCCGGGCAGTAAACCTTTTGGCGGCGGCAGCGGCGGCGGTGATATTGACAGAGAGAAACCAATACCGGGCGGCGACGCGGAAATAATATATGATGAGGGAATGATCTTTGATGATGCCATGATCTTTGACGGGGGAATGATATCTTATGAAGAGGATATGATGATGCCTGATGAGCCGATTGCCGCTTTTCCGGAGGAACCCGGCGCCGTCAAGCCGGATAATAGCGGAACTCTACGCCAGGATGAGCCCATCACTGTCACCAGCCTTAATCAAATGGTCAATGAGGCAGACCAGGCCAACCGGGTGATGACATTGCTTTTAGGGGCAATAGCCGCCGTTTCTCTTTTGGTTGGCGGTCTTGGGATCATGAATATCATGCTGGTGGCCGTAGCGGAAAGAATCGGGGAAATCGGGGTGCGCCGGGCTTTGGGAGCCAGACAAAATGATTTGGTGATGCAGTTTATCCTGGAAGCCCTTTATCTGAGCGCATTTGGGGCCATGCTGGGAATAATTTTGGGGCTGTCGGCCTTGGGACTCTTCAATTCCTATGGCATGACAGCGGTAGTAAGCTTTACCGCCATCCGGGTAGCAGTACTGGTTTCCCTGGGCTGCGGCTTGATTTTCGGCGTCTACCCGGCCCTTTCTGCTTCTTCGGTACCGCCTGTGGAGGCCCTGCGCCGAGCAGGGTAAGGCAATTCGTAATTAGTAATTAAAAAATATATAAAACGGACGACTCGCTGAGTCGTCCGTTTGGCTTTTGCTGGATAGTCTTACTTCAGTTCTGCCAGTATTACTTGCAATGTCTCCTGGGCGTCGCCCAGTAAGAGGATAGTCTTGGGGTTTTCGTACAGGGGGTTATCTACCCCCGCGTATCCTGGTTTGGTGTCGAAATTGCAGATGATGATATGCCGGGCTTCCGCTGCTTCCAGGATGGGCATGCCGTAGATGGAGGTGCCTTCGGCAGTGTGGGCTGCCGGGTTGATCACATCGTTTGCTCCTACTACCAGTACTAAGTCGGTTGCGGCGAAACGCGGGTTTATTTCATCCATTTCCAGCAATTTCTCATAATCGACGCCGGCTTCGGCCAGCAGTACATTCATATGTCCCGGCATTCGTCCTGCCACCGGGTGGATGGCAAAGTTTACTTCTTTACCCGCTCCTTCCAGCTTATCTGATATGCTTTTTACCAGGTGCTGAGCCTGAGCCAAAGCCATGCCATAGCCGGGGGCGATCACAACTGTTTGGGCCGGCTCCAGTATTGCTTTTATCCCGGATGAAGCAGAACCGGCAAAAGCGGATGTTTCAGCCTGACCGGATGTACTGCTGACAGTATCCAGCAGGCCTTGCAAGGTCTCTTGGGCATCGCCCGGGAGCAGGATGGATTTCGGGTTCTCGTACAGGGGGTTATCCACACCTGCATAGCCCGGTTTGGTATCGAAATTGCAAATTATGATATGCCTAGCTTTAGCTGCTTCCAGGATCGGCATGCCGTAAATGGAGGTGCCTTCGGCGGTGTGGGCTGCCGGATTGATCACATCGTTTGCGCCCACCACCAGTACCAAATCGGTATCCGGGAAACGCGGATTGATTTCATCCATTTCCAGCAGTTTATCATAGGATATATCTACTTCAGCCAGCAGCACATTCATATGTCCCGGCATCCGTCCCGCTACCGGATGGATGGCAAACAAGACTTCTTTGCCTTGTTCTTCCAGCTTGTCGCAAAGCGATTTTAACACATGCTGAGCCTGGGCCAGGGCCAGACCATAGCCGGGTGCGATTATGACCGTATTTGCCTTATCTATTATAGATTTCAGATCCGTCTCCGGAGCAGATGGTGTACTTGGTTCCGGTACGGCAGCAGTTACGGCAGCGAGCGCCACCGTCTTTTTCCCTGCAGCGGAGGTTGATGTTTTGCCGGAAAGGATGTCCCAGAGATGTTGATTCATGGCACGGCACATGATCTGGGTCAGGATCAAACCGGCCGCACCTATAACACCGCCGATAGCCACCAGCAGCGGTTCGGAGATAGCCATCCCCGCGATCCCTCCCGCTACGCCGGAAAAGGAATTTAGAAGGGAAATAGCTATAGGCATATCCGCGCCGCCGATCCGGATGGCAAACCAATAACCAAAAAAGAGGGCCAAAATCAATACTGCCAGCAAAAAGGGCAGGGTAAGCTCAAATATTAGGGCAGCCAGGCATAAAACAGCGAGAATAATGGCTGTGGCAAAGAAGATAGCGGAATGCCCTTTATAAATAACAGGTTGCTGCTTTATTTTCCCGGCAAGTTTGCCGCCGGCTACCAGGCTGCCGCTAAAAGTAAGGCCGCCAACCACCAAAGCCAGGACAGCAGTAAAATTGCTGAATGCCGTCTCCACATCACCGTTCAGCACTGAGGCCAAGGCGACCAAAGCGGCGGCGCCTGCTCCTCCGCAGTGGAGCAAAGCCACGGTCTGGGGCATGTGGATCATTTTTACCTTCACGGCGACTATTACGCCGGCAAAGCTGCCCAAAAGGAGGAAAACGGCTATTAGGGCCAGGCTGACCACTTGATAATAAAGCAGGGTCAAGATAATAGCCAGGAGAATACTGACAGCGCCGATTTTATTACCCAGCACTGCGGTTTTGGGTGAACTCATCAAATTCATATCCATCAGCACGCCGATTACCAAGAGAAGGCTGATAGCATAAAAAGCTGCTGCAGGGATTGAAATAGTCATTATCTATCCCCCTTTTTGAACATTTTCAGCATTTTATGGGTGATGCCGAAACCGCCCACAATATTGATACTGGCCATGAACACCGCCAGCAAGCCCAAAGCTTGATTGCCGGTACTGACGGCAAGTGAAGTGGCGACCAAAGCGCCCAGAATAGGAATGCCGGAAAGAGCATTCATGCCGCTCATCAAAGGGGTATGCAACAGTCCGGGTACATTCTTGATGATTTTATAGCCGATCAGCGCCGCGGCAACAAATAATAGCACCAAGAGGAATTCTGTCATGTTATCACTACTCCTAACTCCTAACTCCTAACTTCATTACGCTCCCATCGCTTCCAGAGTACCGGCGTGTACTACTTCTTTATTTATGGTGGTTAGGCAGGAGGCGATTATTTCGTCGCCCATGTCCAGGGTGATTTTGCCATCTTTGGCTAAATATGCCAGTAAGTTGTAGATATTTTGGGAGAACATCCAGGTAGAGCTGGTTGGTACCGAGCCGGGGATGTTTTTGGTTCCGTCTATTGTTATGCCATGCACTACTTCTACTTTGCCGGCAGGAGTGCATTCGCAGTTACCTCCCTGGTCAATAGAGATATCTACTATGCAGGAGCCGGGCGCCATGGATTTTACCATTTCTTCGGTGATCAGTATCGGCGCCTGTTTGCCGGGGATAAGGGCGCTCAGCACCACTATATCGGAATTCTTTACCAGTTCTTTGAGGTTTTCCCGTTCTTTGACTATCCATTCTTCGGGCAGGCTGTTGGCATAACCGCCTTCTCCCACAGCCAGCTCTACCGGCACGCCCGTATCATGGGTTTTAGCACCCAGACTCCTGGCCTGTTCGGCTGCATCGGGGCGAATATCCACTCCGGTAACTACAGCGCCTAATCTCTTGGCTGTGGCTATGGTTTGAAGACCGCTGACACCGGTGCCTATCACCAGCACATTGGCCGGTTTAATGGTACCTACGGCAGTACCGGTCATGGGCATGAATTTTGGCAGGCGGGCAGCTGCGCTCAGCAGTCCCTTATAGCCGGCTACGGTACTCATAGTGGAAAGAGCATCCATGGACTGAGCTCTGGTGATGCGGGGAATATCATCCAAGGTCAGGCTGATAGCGCCGGTGGCGGCCAATTGGCGGATCATATCATGATTGACAGGCGAAGCGGGATGGAGGAAAGTGATCAAATATTGCCCGTCGCGCATCATTTGTGCCTCATGCCTGTTAACAGTTTCGTTGAACAGGGGTTCCTTTACTTTCAGGATCACATCAGCTTGTTCAAATATCTTGGTTACATCAGGTTCCATTTGAGCCCCGGCGGCAATGAATTGCTCATCGCTAAAAAAAGCTCCTACCCCGGCGCCAGCTTCCACCAGCACTTTAGCGCCTTCAGTCACCATTTTTTTCACCGTGTCGGGGGTGGCGGCTACGCGGTTCTCCGACTTCATGATCTCCTTGGGTACACCTATTACCATACCGTGAAACTTCATTGATTTTTCCTCCTTAAATGTTTTTGTAATTTTTTATTCAAACAAGTCCGGCAGGACCGTATACTCGTTCTTTACAGTAGAAAGTACCACCAATGTTTTCGTGAGGGACACGCCCGGAATACTTTTGATATCATTAAGCACCTCTTCCAAGGATTGGGTGGAATTGGTTATTATTTTGAGCAAAAAATCGGAATCCCCGGTGATATAATGGCATTCCACTATTTGCTTATGCCCCTTTATCTTCTGGGAAAAAGCCTCGTTGAATTTGGGATGTTCCAGGCTTACTGAAATAAAGGCGCAGGTATACTTTCCGATTTGATGGGTATCCAAGATCACGGTATACTGCCTGATGATACCGGCTTGCTCCATTTTCTTAATGCGTTCAATAACCGCAGATACGGACATATTGATTCTCTCGCCGATGCTGGAGGCATTGAGACGGGAATTATCTTTAAGGCAACTAAGAATTTTGATATCAGTATTATCCATAGCTCACACCAACTTTTTCTTCATTATATTATTATTATCCAAAAAAGTAAAGCGTTGTCGTATATTTACATAAAATTTACGGAATTTTTCTGAAAAGCAAAAAATATTATGTATAAAAAAACATGCCTCATATCAGTTGTTCCTCTAAAAGGTTTTTAAGGTTTTGGGTTAATAAATACTCATTATTGACAAAAAACGGGGATTGGCCTATAATCAAAGAAGCTAGGAGTTAGAAGGAAGAAGATAGAGAGGGGCTGTTTTCGCTTTGCGAAAACTATTATTTTTAGAAAAGACCAGCCGGGGTATTGGATGTCGTTATTGGAAAACTGTTATTTTTAGAAAAGACCAGACGGGGTGTTGGATGGCGTTTTTGGTTTTGGGTTTTGCAGAGAAAGGATAAAAAGATGGAAAGAGCGGGAAATAAGGGGAAACTTGCCTTGGTGATTTGCCTTTTGATTATACTGACCGTAGCTTTTTTTGCCGCCAGATGGCTTTTGAGAATTTATAGCGATACCTATGATTTTGAGCGCACGGTTACCTTATCCGAGCCGGTAACGGTGACGATCAATCCGGGCCTGGGCAGCAGCCAAATTTCAGAAATACTGTATGAAGCCGGATTGACTAATAGCAGCCAGATTTTCCGTTCCTATGCCAAGGAAAAGGAGATAGATAATATACTGCGGCCCGGGGAATACAGCTTTGAAGGTGAGGTGTCTTTGGCGGATATAGCCGATGCACTGGCGAAGGGAGGACTTGAGGCAAGTAAAGGCATTAAAGTTACTCTTCCGGAAGGGCTGACCTTGCCGGAAATTGCCGCGGTTTTGGAGTCAAAAGGTATTGTGGAAGCCGCCGCCTTTTTGGAATATACGGAGAATGCTCAATTGGATTTTGATTATCTGCCTGTTATCGGATCTCTCAATCGGTTGGAAGGCTTTCTTTTTCCCGAGACTTATCAAATGGATCCCGGCTGGGATGAGGCAAAAGTAACTGATCTTCTCTTGAAGCAATTTGACAAAATATGGAAGAAAGAATGGCAGCAGCGTGCCGATGAGCTGGGAATGAATACTTTGGAAATCATAACTTTGGCCTCTATAATTGAAAGGGAAGCCAGAGTTGATACTGACCGTCCTTTGATTTCGGGGGTTTTTCATAACCGTTTGGCAATAGATATGCTCCTTCAATCCTGCGCAACTGTTCAGTTTGTTTTGGGCGAGCGTAAAGAGATATTGACCTATGCTGATTTGGAAATCGAATCTCCCTATAACACCTATAAATATAAAGGCCTGCCGCCGGGACCGATTGCTTGCCCGGGGCAGCTTTCTATAGAGGCTGCTCTTTATCCTGAGGATAGTGACTATCTGTTTTTTGTGGCCAAGCCGGATGGCTCTCATCATTTCAGCAAAACCCTGGCCGAGCATGAAGCAGCCAAGAAGAAATATCTTTGATAGAGTGGAGTGTGGAAGTGTGGAGTGTGGAGTGTGGAGTGTGGAGAGTAATGTGGCAGGTTAGGCAAAATCTGCTGTAGGGGATGGGCCCTGTGCTTCCGGTTGCTCTTCGGGTGGTGTATCTAGGGTCGGGGTTTTATTTCGGACTGGTTTTGTCTTAAGAGAGAGAAGAGTGAGGTTTTATGATTAAGGGACGCGGGTTGAAGCCGGAGTTGTTGGCTCCTGCCGGGGATATGGAGAAATTGCAGTTTGCCTGTCTTTATGGGGCTGATGCGGTTTATATCGGGGGTAAAGAGTTTTCTTTGCGGGCCGGGGCGGGAAATTTCAGTCTGACTGAAATTAAGGCAGCGGTTAGTTTGGCTCATAGTTTGGGTAAACGGATTTATCTGGCAGTGAATATTTTTGCCAATAACCGGGATATTATCCATTTGCCGGAATTTTTGCGCTCGGCGGCGGTTTTGGGGGTGGATGCTTTCCTTATTTCCGACCCGGGTGTTTTCCGCTTGGCCCGGCAGTATGCCCCTCAAGTTCCAATTCATATCAGCACCCAGGCTAATAATACCAATTGGCAAAGCGCCCTCTTTTGGCGGGAGCAAGGGGCCAGACGTATTGTTTTGGCCCGGGAATTATCCTTGGCCGAGGCAGCGGAAATAAGAATCAGAAGCGGACTGGAAACAGAGATTTTTATTCATGGGGCCATTTGTATTTCCTATTCCGGCCGCTGTTATCTTAGCAGTTACTTTCTTTCCCGGGATGCCAACCGCGGCGACTGCGCCCAGCCTTGCCGCTGGCAATATCGCCTGGAGGAGGCGGAAAGACCGGATACTTGGCTGCCGCTAGAAGAAGATGAAAAAGGCTGCTATATACTTAATGGCAAGGATTTATCCTTGCTGCCTATATTGCCCCGGGTTTTGGGCAGCAAAGCAACATCCTGGAAAATTGAAGGGCGCAATAAAAGCGCCTATTATGTGGCCAATGTCACCCGTATTTATCGCCAGGCCCTGGATGCAGCCTGGAACGGAAACTGGCAGCTGAGGCAGGAGTGGCAGGAGGAACTGGCCAAAGTCAGCCACCGGGAATATACCACATCCTTTGCCCTGGCGGAGCCAACTGATGATGATTACCGCTACAATGATGCCTCTTATGTGCGAGGCTGGGATTTTGCGGCAATTGCCAGAAAATTCCAGGGCAAAGAGCTGCTTTTAGAGCAACGCAACCATCTGGCGGTAGGGGATGAAGCAGAAATCATTCTGGCGGACGGACGTAATTTGCCGCTGAGACTTGATTATCTGCGGGATGAAGAAGGCCGTCATCTGGAGTCCGCACCTCATCCCCTGCAGAAGGTATGGGTTCCCTGCCGGGAAACTTTCCCCCTGCCCGCTATTGTCCGGCGCTTGGTAAGATAGGGGTTACATAAACGGTGTTCTGCTGATAATAAACAACCATGCCCGGTTTTGCCCCGTTGGGCTTTTTAACCTGGTCTGCCATGGTGAAATCTACCGGCACTTTGGATGATCCCCGGGCTTTGCTGAACCAGGCGGCTATGGATGCAGCCTCGTTAATGGTGCTGCGAGGTACTATCTGGCCCTTGCTGACTATGATGGTATGGCTGCCCGGGATTTTTTGGGCATGAAGCCAAATATCCTTTTTATCAGCTATTTTTAAAGTCAGTTTATCATTTTGCCTGTTGTTGCGCCCGACTAAAATGGTATAGCCATCCTGGGAGACGAATGAAAGAGGAGGGAGGCTTTCCTCGGGCTTTGAGACCGGTTTTTTATCTTGGCGCAAATAACCGCTTTGGGCCAATTCCTGCTTGATTTCCAGCAGATCCGCCAGAGTTTCCGCGTGTTCGGTATTAATAAGCACAGCCTGTAAATAAGCCAGCTCATCCCGGTTGGTCTCCAGTTGCCGGATGATTGAGCCCTGAGCTTTCTTGGCTTTGCTGTAACGGTGATAATAGCGCTTGATATTTTCCTCCGGGCTTTTGGCAGGATCAAGGCTGATTTCGATGGCTTTCCCATCCTGAAAAAAATCCGGCAATACTACTTTGTCCTGGCCCTTGGCCTGGTCACGCAGCTGATAGAGATGGGTGCTAAGCAGATCCCCCGCTTTTTTATAGGCTTGGGCAGCCTCGGCTTTATCTAAATCTGTTTCCTGGATAGCGATTTTCTTTTCCATCCGGTTCAGATTGCCGGTGATTATTTTGCTCAATTCCCGTTTCCGTCCGGCAAAAAGTTCATCCTCTCTTTGCTTTTGATAAAAGTATTCCAAGGCCTGCGACATAGAAATAAATTGTTTTTGCTGCTGTTTGGGGAAGGAAAGCAAGGGAAAAGCGGCGAAATCCTTATTATCTGCCAGTACAGGCTGAAAAGGACCGTAATCCAGCAGCCGGTAAAATTCTTGGACAGCAATAAAAAGCCGCCGGAATTGATAACTGTCTAAGTAATTTAAGGGCATTTGGGGGCTGAGATCTGCCCTTAAAACCAATTCCCGGGCCAAAAAGGGGGAGAGCCCCTCCAAACAGCCCGCGAGAGCCTCAGATATACTGATTTCCAAGGGCAATTCAAGTAAAAGGTCTGCAATATCCTCTTCGTCATTTAAACTCCTGGGATCGGCTTTATTTTGGGCAGGAGGAGCCAGGTAAGGCTGCCCCGGGAGAATTTCCCGGTGACGGGAGACGGCATGGGAATAACGGTGAATGCCGTCAATAATCAGATCATCCTGATTAATAAGAATGATATTACTGTGTTTGCCCATAATTTCTATAATCAGACAACAGGTGGAAATATCCCCCAAGTCATTGCGGTAACTGCAGCTTATCCTTAAAATCCGGTCATGAGGTATTTGCTCTATTCCGGATATTTTGGCTCCTTCCAGGTATTTTCGCAGAACCATGCAAAAAAGAGGAGCCTTGTCCGGATTATCCTGTTTGGTTTCGCTAAGATAGACAGCTGCCCGCCGGGGGTTTGCGCTGAGCAGCAAGCGGCCGGTATCTCCCGGCTGATGATATTTGCAAATAACAGTATGACGGTCAGGCTGATGTATTTTGATGATTCTGGCGCCCAAAATTTTTTCCTGCAGTTCCTGGCAGACAGCAGCCAGGACAAAAGTATCAAAAGCCATTTTATCCCTCCTTCCGGTTGGGAACTAGGAATTAGGAATTAGGAATTAGGAATGGTTGTAGCTTCGCTTTGCGAAGCCGTTTATTAAACAAATTTGCAAACAAATCTTCATTCCCAATTCCTCATTTCCAGCTCCTCATTTCTAATTCCTAGCTTAAAATATAACTTTATTCCAAGAAAAAGTCAAGTGACTGGTCAGAGATATTTGGCAGATCAGAGATAAAAATTAATAAAAATTACTAAAAAATTTATTTGTCCAGCAGGTTTCTAAGATAATCTGTCGAATAATTTATGCCAAGGGCCTAATTTGTCGGAGCTCTTAAGAAAGGGCCAGGTGAAGCAAGTGCTAAAAAGCATGACCGGCTATGGCCGGGGTGAATCTTTTTCAGAAGAATATCGCTTTGTAGTGGAGTTGAAGGCTGTTAACAGTCGCTTTTTAGAGCTGATTGTTCGTTTGCCCCGCCAACTGAATCCCTTGGAGGACGGACTGAAAAAAATCCTGCACAGGTTTTTGCAGCGGGGCCGGATAGAAGTCTTTGTCAACTATGAAGAAAGAGAAAAAGAAAATATTTTTGAAAAAATTTCCCGGATAAAGGTTGACAAGAGCCTTGCCTTAGATTATTATAATTCAATGTTAGAAGTTGCGAAATTTTGCCGGATGGAGTCTCAGCCGCTTTTGAGTGATGTTGCCAGATTTCCCGGAGTGATCGAGCAAAACAAGGAGGATGCCGATTTTGTGGCTCTCCGTCCCGTCCTGGAAGAGGCTCTTGCCAAAGCCATAGAGTCTTTACAGGATATGCGCCGGGAAGAAGGCCGGCGTCTGGAGGAAGATTTGTACCAACGTTTGCAAGTATTGGATCGTCTGACAGAGGAGATAACCCGGGAGGCTCCTTTGGTAGTGGAAATCCATCAAGAACGCCTCTCATCCCGGATTAAGGAATTACTTCAGGAGATAGAGATCGACCAGGCCAGGTTGGCCACCGAAGTAGCCTTTTTTGCAGACCGCTCCGATATCAGCGAAGAATTGATTCGCTTGGCTAGCCATAGACAACAATTTTTACTGACTTTGCAGGAAAATGTTCCTGTAGGGAGAAAATTAGAGTTTATACTCCAAGAAATCAACCGGGAGATCAATACGATCGGCTCTAAAGCAAATCACTTGAACATCAGCCAAATAGTGATCGCAGCTAAAAGTGAATTGGAAAAAATGCGGGAACAAGTTCAGAATATAGAATAAATAAGGCAAATAGCAGGCAAAATTAAGACCAGGGCCTGGATTGTTCTGATATAAATATTGTTTTATATAAAATTAATTAATTTGGAGGTGTTTTATTAATGGCAATACCAACCCTATCCCCGGAGGAAAGAGCAAGGGCTCTGCAAAAGGCCCAGCAAATCCGTTCCCAAAGAATGGAAGCCCGTAAACAACTGAAAGAAGGCAAACTGACTCTGGAAACTGTACTCTCTGAAATGGAGAACGAGATCTATGCCAAAATGAGGGTCAAGTATTTACTGGAATCTTTGCCCCAGGTAGGCAAAATTACTGCTATGAAGATCATGGAAGAAATCGGGATCGATGAGGCTCGCCGGATCCAAGGTTTGGGTTCACGGCAAAAAGCTCAGCTGCTGGAGAGATTGTCCTGAAACAAAAGGCCGGAGGACAAAAACCGGAAGCCGGATTTTATAGCTTTGCCCCGAAGTCGCTAAAGGTGAGTTTTTCCTTATGACTATTAGTTTGATTAATATTGGTTTCGGCAATATTGTGGCTGCCAACCGGGTCATTGCTATTGTCGGCCCGGATTCAGCTCCTATCAAGCGGATGATCCAGGAAGCCCGGGAAGCGGGCCTCTTGGTAGATGCTACTCAGGGCCGCAAAACGCGGGCAGTTATTGTCACGGATAACCGGTATATCATCCTGTCCGCCATTTTGCCGGAAACTATGGGTCATCGCTTTTTGGAGCCGGTTTAGCAGCTCTTACTTTAGAGGAAGTGGGGATTGATGTGGAAGCAGAAATAAAGTCCGGTTTGCTTTTGATACTTTCCGGTCCTTCCGGGGTAGGAAAAGATAGTATCTGCCGCCTTTTAACTTCCCGCAACCCCAATATCGTTACGGCAATTTCCGCCACCACCAGGAAGCCCCGGCCTCAGGAAAAAGATGGTGTCCACTATTATTTTCTGAGCCGGGAGGAGTTTGAGCGCCGGCAAGCGGAAAGCCGCTTTTTGGAATGGGCAGAACTTTACGGAGATTATTACGGAACCCCTTGCTGCGAGGTGGAGCGCCTGTCCCGGCAGGGGAAGGATATAATTTTGGAAGTTGATACTCAAGGGGCAATGCAGCTGAAGGCGGCTTGCCCCCAAGGTGTTTTTATTTTTATATGCCCCCCGGCCCTGGCCGATTTGGAACAAAGGCTTTATTACCGCAATACAGAAGATGAAGAAAACCGGCGCCTTCGTTTGGCCATAGCCGAACAGGAATTGGCCCAGGCTGCTTTTTATGACTATATTGTGGTCAACGAGCATAATAAATTAAAACAGACTGTGGAAAAAATAGAAGCCATTATTGCCCGGGAAAAGAGTGGGGGGAAATCATTTGAATAAACCGCCGATAAATCAATTGCTGGATAAAGTAGATGCTAAATATACTTTGGTAATTATAGCCTCAAGGCGTGCCCGCTACCTGATAGATAGCGAAGAAGAAGTTAAGCCTGCCGGTTTTTACAACCCGGTAAGTTCTGCTTTATATGATGTGGCAGCAGGCAAAATCGTTTGGGAACGCCCGGAAGAATTTGCTTAGCCGCTTATTCCCGTATAATGTAAATTAGGGAACAAGTTCTTTACTTCAATAAGTTTTCGCAGAGCGAAAAGTTACCCGCATTCTGATTTCTGAATACTGAATTCTGAATACTTGCGGTCAAAGACCGCATTGGGGGAAATGTGTTTAAGAACAAAACTGTTACCGTCGGGATCTCCGGCGGTATTGCTGCATATAAAAGTGCGGAGATTGTCAGCTGGCTGAAAAAAAACAATGCTGAAGTACGGGTAATCATGACTGAGGGAGCTTGCAGGTTTATCACCCCCTTGACCATGAAAACTCTTTCCGGCCAGCCGGTGGCCGTGGATTTAATGTCTATGGATCCCGCCTATAATGTTCCTCATATTGATCTGGCTGCCTGTGACTTGTTTCTACTGCTTCCTGCCACTGCCAATATTCTGGCTAAAGCTGCTATGGGTTTAGCCGATGATTTACTTTCTGCCTCGCTCTTGGCTACCAAGGCGCAGGTGATAGCGGCGCCGGCTATGCATTGTGATATGTATGATAATCCGGCTACCCAAGGAAATTTGCAAATATTGGCAGGAAGAGGCTGGACTTTGATTGAGACGGAGGAGGGGGTTTTGGCTTGCGGAGCTATCGGCAAGGGCCGCCTTGCAGGAATCCCCAAGATTATGCAGGTAATCGAAGCAACTCTTAATCCGGACAAGCCCCTGGCCGGCCGGAGGGTGCTGATAACAGCCGGCCCTACTTGGGAGGCCATGGATCCGGTTCGTTATCTGGGCAACCGCTCCAGCGGCAAAACGGGCTATTGCTTAGCCGGGGCAGCCAGAGATTTAGGAGCAGTGGTGGATTTGGTGAGTGGACCGGTGGCCTTGGATCCACCGCCCGGAGTGAACCTGCACCGGGTGGAAAGTGCATTGGAGATGGCCCGGGTTGTGACCGTGCTTTATCCGGCATGCAACATAGTTATTGCCGCCGCAGCCGTAGCAGATTACCGGCCCCGGCAGGCAGCCAAGGAAAAAATCAAGAAAAGCTCCGCCTCTTTAAACCTTTATTTGGAGCCTAATCCTGATATTTTAGCAGGTTTGGGACAGAACAAGGGGGAGCGGATCCTGATAGGTTTTGCCGCGGAAACAGAGAATTTGTTGGAAGAAGCCCGTAAAAAATTAAGAGAAAAAAACCTGGACTATATAGTAGCAAACGATGTAAGCCAGCCGGGCGCCGGTTTTGCCGGAGATACCAATATAGCCACTATTATCTCTGCGCAAGGTGAGGAAAAGCAATTTCCCCTGATGAGTAAAAAAGCTCTGGCAATGGAGATATGGCAATATGTAATTCACAATTCACAATTCACAATTCACAATTAATTATTAGTATCTTGTCGGATGATTATGTTTGTTAAAACAGGGGGTAATAGAAATGAGGAGTTTTTTTACTTCGGAATCGGTTACGGAGGGGCATCCTGATAAGATTGCCGATCAAATTTCTGATGCTATTTTGGATGAAATAATTGCCAAGGATAAGGACTGCAGAGTGGCTTGTGAAACTATGGTCACTACGGGGCTGGTTTTTGTCACCGGGGAAATTACCACAAAGTGTTATGTGGATATTCCAAATCTGGCCCGGTCGGTGGTGCGGGATATCGGCTATGTGCGGGCTAAATACGGCTTTGATTGTGAAACCTGCTCGGTGCTGACAGCTATAGAGTCCCAATCCCCCGATATTGCTCTGGGGGTCGATCAGGCTTTGGAGCGCAAATTAGGTAATGAGGACGCTTTTGCTTTGATTGGCGCCGGGGACCAGGGCATGGTTTTTGGTTATGCCTGTAATGAAACCCCGGAGTTTTTGCCTTTACCTATCAGTTTGGCCCATAAGCTGACCAGACGGCTTTCCGCTCTGCGCAAAAGCGGCGACCTGCCCTTTGCCCGGCCGGACGGCAAGTCTCAGGTGACTGTAGAGTATGAGGATGGCAAACCCTTACGCATTGATACGGTAGTGCTCTCTACTCAGCATAGCCCGGATATTGAGATTGAGGAACTGCGCCGGGCAATCATAAGTCAGGTGATACTGCCCACCTTGCCCTCTGACCTGATAGATAAGAATACCCGTTATCTGGTGAATCCAACCGGCCGTTTTGTGATCGGTGGACCCCAAGGGGACAGCGGCTTGACCGGACGCAAAATCATTGTGGATACTTATGGGGGCATGGCAAAACATGGGGGCGGCGCATTTTCCGGCAAAGATCCCACCAAGGTAGACCGTTCCGGCGCTTACCTGGCCCGCTACATAGCCAAAAACCTGGTGGCAGCCGGACTGGCTGATAAGTGTGAGGTACAGATCGCTTATGCCATCGGGGTGGCGGAGCCGGTTTCTTTGTTGGTGGAAAGTTTTGGCACCGGAAAGATCAGCGATGAGCAGCTGGCTATCCTAGTACGGCAGCATTTTGACATGCGTCCGGCGGCGATAATCGCCAGTTTTGATCTATTAAGGCCCATATATCGCCAAATCGCCAGCTACGGCCATTTCGGCCGCCCGGAATTGGCCCTGCCCTGGGAGGAAACAGATAAAGCACAGCTGTTAAGCACTTACTCCCGAAATTCTGCGTAAAATGGCAAAATTTTCGTGCCGCCGTATTCCTGCTTCTACTCAACACTCAAAACTCAACACTCCGGCTTGTCCGGGTTAGGGGATCAGGGATCAGGAAAGTAGGACATTGAATAATATTAAAAACAGGCAAGAGGAGCATATTCTTCTTGCCTGTTTTATTGGGTTTGCTCTGAAACAAAATCGGGCATAATAATGGTAAAATATACCAAAATGGGGTTGTTATTATGCCTAATCAGAAATCTCTCAAGAAAGTATTTATTTTAGCTGCTGTTTTTCTCTTGGTGTTTTTAGTCTTGGCTGCCCGCTTGACCTGGCTGGATTTAGTGCGTAGTCAAAGCTTGACTGTTATGGCTCAAGCTCAGCGCAGTAAAAAAATCGACTATTATCAATATAGCCGCGGAGATTTTTTTGATTGCCTGGGGCGGCGGCTTACCGGTATTGAATCCACTTGCCTTACTCTCTTTCCCGGGATGATAAATGATGAGGAAAAGCTGGCTCTGGAGTTGGCCGAGGCTCTGAATATGCCTCAGACTGCCGTTTTGGCCCGGATCCAAAGCAATCTCAAGCAAAGCAGCCTGCCTTTTATTCTCAAAACCAATCTCAGCCAAAAGGAAGCGGATCTCCTCCGGGAAAAGCAAATCCCGGGGGTATTCTTATTGCCTTTGGCAGCCCGTTACGGCCCCAATCTGCCGGCTGTCCATTTATTAGGTTTTGCTTCTATCGAAAGCCCGGGAGTATACCGGGGAAGATCCGGCCTGGAAAAGCACTATGATGAATTGCTGGCCGGACGGGTCAGCCCTCAGGCCATTGCCTTGGTGGACGACAGGGGGCGGCAAATCCCCGGGTTAGGCTTCAGCCTGCTCCCTCCGGCGGAGGATAAGGAGGATCTTTCGGCAAACGTTTATTTGACATTGAACCTGGATTATCAAGAGATTCTGGAACAGTGCCTTGCTCCTTATTCGGGGGCAGCAGTGCTTTTGGACCCTGAAAACGGTGATATTTTGGCTCTGGCTTCAAGTCCCAAAATCGATCCCTATCTTTTGGAAGTACCCCGGGAAGGGGATGCCTATATCAACAAGGCTTTTGCCCTTTACCCACCGGCTTCCACTTTTAAAGTAGTACTGGCCATGGCAGATTTGGAAATGGGAAATCAAGCCCCCGCTGATTTTTTTTGTGAGGGCTTTTTGACTTTGCCCGGCGACCGCCTTCTTAATTGTTGGGATAAAAAGGGACATGGCCGGGAAGATTTGAAATGGGCTTTAGCGAACTCCTGTAATCCATATTTTGCTAATTTAAGCTTACTTCTGGGTGGACCGGCCATTCGCCGTTATTTTAATATCTGCGGTCTTGACCAGCAAGTGGTGGGTGGTTATCCTCTGCCCCAAAGGGTTTACTTGGATTTCAATGACCAGGTCAGCGGTGATATAGTTAATGTTGCCGTAGGGGAAAACGGAGTACAGCTCAGCCCTTTGATGGTAGCTCAGCTCTATGCCATTATAGCCAATGGGGGAAAAAGGGTTTTCCCCCGCTTATTGCTGCGGCTGGAGGATAGCAATGGCCAGGTGGAATATCCTATCCGGGAGCCTCAAAGGGTGATAAAAGAAGAAACAGCGGCTTATTTAAGTGAGGCTTTACGGCTGGCTGTGACCGGGGGTACCGGTCATAATTTACAGGATATGACAATAAAAAGCAGCGGAAAAACCGGTACTTCTCAGCACAAGGGCGTATGGTTTGCCGGTTATTCCCCGGCAGAGGCGCCTAGATTCGTCCTGGTGGTATATGTAGAAAACGGCGGTTCCGGCGGCAGGGAAGCAGCGGAAGTGTTCCGTAACACCATAGAGCGGATCGCCCTGCTGGATTGATCCTAACCCGGACAAGCCGGAGTGTTGAGTGTTGAGTGTTGAGTAGGAGCAGGAATATGGCGGCACGAAAATTCTGCTGTTTTACGCAGTATTTCGGGAGTAAGTGCCTAAGCAAAATCTTCTTTTTTAAAAACCCGGTGACTTAGCAATGCATCCCATAATTCATTAAAAACAGCGGTTTGCTTGCCGGAGCCATTTATAGATAAAACTTTATTCATTTTGTCCTTGAGGAACTCAATTGCCTTTGCATATTGCTTGAGGATTATCTCGGCCTGCTTAACAGTTTCGTATTTTTCCTCTGTTGGTCTTTCAAGAGTTCTTCTCATTGCACATTCCTCCGGGCTAAGATTAATAAAAATGGTTATATCCGGTTTTATGAGATTCATAGCTGCCAGATTATATTCTAATACCCTCTTGATATCTATATGGGAGCTCTGATAGGCAAAACTTGATAGGAAAAACCTATCACAAAGGACATGATTGCCGGCTTTTATTTGCGGCAATATTTCCGTAACGATATGCTCATAACGGTCGGCGGCAAAGAGGAGGCATTCGGTTTCCGGTTGAACGAATATGGTTTTTTTGCTTATTCCCCGGCAAATAAGGCCCGCAATGCTATCACTTGGCTCCCGGGTGGCAAAAACTTTTCGCTGATTACCGGCACGCTTGCACCTATCACTAAGCCGTTCCCTCAGATACTCCAACTGAGTGGATTTACCGCAGCCGTCAAGGCCCTCAAAGACAATGAATTTCCCTCTCTTTTCAGTCATCCGGATGTATCCCTTTCTTTTTTGATATTATAGCACCAAATAAGGCTATTAGCAAGTTATTTTTAGGCACTTACTCTCGAAATTCTGCGTAAAATGGCAAAATTTTCGTGCCGCCGTATTCCTGCTCCTACTCAAAACTCAAAACTCAACACTCAACACTCCGGCTTGTCCGGGTTAGGTCCGTGAGCTGAATCCGTCTCCCAGGATTTCGTAGGAGGAAACCAAGATTACAAATGCTGCGGGGTCGGCTTTTTTGCAGATTTTCCGCAGTTCCAATAATTGCCTGGGACTGATCACACAAAGCATCACAGTCTTTTCCTCACCGGTATAAGCCCCCCGTCCGTCTATTTCCGTACAGCCCCGGTCCAACTGAAGGAAGATTTCCCGGCGTATTGTTTCTGCATTAGTAGTGATGATCAATGAGGTGAGGGAGGCTGCGAAGCCCTCCAAAACCAGGTCTATGCATTTGCTGGTGATATAAACGGAAATCAAGGAGTAAATCCCCAGCAAAATGGCAGTATGTTCGCTTCGGAAATAAACCGCGGTGGCAAAAGCGATAATTAAACCTTCTAAAATCATCAGAGCCTGGCCGATACTAAAATTGGGCTTAAACTTTTGAATTACTTTGGCCAAAATATCCGTACCTCCGGTGGTAAAGCCCCCGGCAAAAATCAAACCGTAACCGATCCCATAAACCACTCCGCCTATCACGGCAAAAACAAAAGGATCAGCCAAACCTCCCCCCGGCAGGTGGCTGAGATAACTTTCATAAATATCAGCAAGCCAAGGGCTGGTAATATCAATAGCCAGGGAGCTTGCCACCGTACCTATACCGCTTTTGATGATAAAAGGCAAATTGATATATTTGAAGCCGATAATAAAAATAGGTACATTGATCAGAAGCAGGATCATTCCCATTGGTAAAATATGGGTGGTTTGAAAGATAATTGAGGCAACCCCGCTGACTCCGCCCATAGTCAATTTGATGGGAAGATAAAAAATATTAACAGCCACTGCTGCAATGAAGCTGCCGGCTATTAGGGCCAGTATTCCCGGAAAATTTATTTTTTTCAAAAATGCGCTCATTTTCTCTATTTTCCTCCATTTTCAGTTGGTTGAACTAATTAAGAATTATACCTGAAGCAGCGGCAATCAGCATTTTTACCTGACTTTGCTAAAATTGACCCGGCCTTATTAATAAAAGCATCAAGATAATTATACCTGGTCTTTTGCTGGCTGTCAATCTGTTGGCATGAGTAAATTAACGCAAAAAACTAACACCAACCAAGCCCTAGGCGAATAAAATATTAGGAATCGTCTGGGAGGAGGTGCGTGATATGTTTTTTTCCTTGAGCCAAAGAATCAGGCCAAAAAGTAGTAAAAAATCCCCTAATTTTATCGCGTACCTGAATAATAGCGTTTTCCCGCCCCTGCTCAGCGAAGAGGACGAAAGGCGTCATTTAGAGGCTTTGCAGGAGGGGAGCGAAGATTCCCGCAACATCCTGATCGAACATAATTTACGTCTGGTAGCCCATATCGGCAAAAAATTTGAAAGTACCGGTATCGACCGGGAGGATCTGATTTCAATCGGTACTATTGGCTTGATCAAGGGTATCAAAACTTTCCGCCGGGATAAAGGTACCCGTTTAGCGACTTATGTAGCCCGTTGTATTGAAAATGAGATCCTAATGTATATTCGGGCAACTAAAGGGTTGAAGAATGAAGTTTCTCTTTATGAGCCGGTTGGAGTAGATAAAGACGGGGATGAGGTGACTTTACTTGATCTTTTGGGCAGCACAGGCGAAGATATATCCGAAGTGGTGGAGAATAAAGAAGAAAAAATAGAGCTGTTGCAAAGGATGGAAATCCTTGAGAAGAAAGAGCGCTATGTTTTGCAGGCCCGTTATGGTTTGGTAGGGGAGAAGCGCAAAACCCAAAGGGAGATTGCCAAGATTATGAATATATCGCGTTCTTATGTATCGCGAATAGAGAAAAAAGCCATAGAAAAGCTGGTGCGGGAATTTATCAAAAAAGAAAAGGGACTGTGCTGATGAGGGCTGCTCCCTCAAGAAGCGAGAAGCCGGAACGGGTGGCTTCTCGCTTCTTAAAATGAAAGCGGCAATAAAGAATGGCTTGATGAATACATCGAAAATATATCTTGATTTTTCTGTGATTAACTAAGGATATTTTGATCGATCTCTTAGCCGCCGACAACCATGCGAAGGATCAGAGCAGAGTCGGTGATATCAATTATGCCGTCTTTATTGATATCGCCGAAAAATAGAGCTCTGGGGGTCCATGGGATCAGACCGACATACATTTGGAGAAGAGTCATGGCGTCTTCCGGAGTAATTTCGCCGTCACCGTTGACATCGCCCGGGATGCCAATGATCATAGTGCCAGGCTCAACCTGTAAATCTATATCGGCAAAATCTATATCCGAGAGGGCTATTCTAGCTTGTATCACTTCAAGATCCAGTTTCTCATCTACAGGCGGAGCATCCGGGGCTGCTTTATAAGTAACGGTGAAGAGCAGGCCATCGCCAATAACCTTCTCATAATCTATGTAAATAATTTTCAGAATGTCATTGCCGCCAAAAGAGGGATTGGCTAAAAAGATACCGCTATTTTCATCCAAAATGGAGCCAGGAGTGATCTTGATTGGCTGGTAAATTTTCCCATTATATGGCAGCTCCAAATCCAAAACGCTGAAGCCTATGGTATTGTTTTTGATGCCATAAGTAACATCCACAGTACCGCCGGGGGTGAGGCCAACAGTGCTGACTTCAATTACAGGTTTACTGCCACCACCGGAAAAGTACCATTGCGCATATAGTCTTATGTCGCTGTTCACAATAAGTACAGTACCGGGTACAAAACTAGCGCCACTGCCATCTGCTGCTGTGTTCCAGCCCAAAAATGTGTAGCCAGGGCGGCTGATGCCGGTAACTGTCAGATCAAGTACTGTGTGGGTAGTGCCGGCAGGGATGTCTATTACTAAGTGCGGACCGCCAATTCCACCATTGGCTTCATATGTTACTTTATACAGCGGCATGATCTCCGGATCATCGTCCTCATCGTATTTTTCATCATCATTGTCACTTGTGGCAACTACTTTGTTCTTGATCTTATCTCCAACTACTGCCTTATCATTTACCTCAACTGTTATTTCAACAATCATGATTTCACCGATTGCTATATCGCCACAGGAGATAGTTACAGTTCCACTGACTTCTGTAATAGTCACACCTTTTGTCGTTAACTCCGTGGCGCTTACATAATCAAGTTCGGCAGGCAGGTCGTCTGTTGCTATTACATTTTTCCAGGCTGTAAAAGCCGTAGCAGCATTAGTTATAGTAATCAGATACTTATATTGATCGCCAACATGAACTGCTGTTGTATCTGCCTGCTTACTGATACTGCCGTCAGGAACTCCCCACTGTGCGTAAAGGATAATATCCTCATCCACGGTTATCAGATCGCCTGGATCATATGCATCACCACTGCCGTCCGGTTCCGTGTTCCAGCCCAGGAAATCGTGTTCCGGGTGGCTGATGCCGATATCCGGCAAGCCAAGTACCGTATGATCAGTGCCACCGTGTATTCCTGTTACTTCATGCGGGCCACCTATTCCGCCATTGGCTACGTAAGTAACTTTATACAGGGGCATGATTTCCGGATCTTCATCCTCGTCTTCTTCATCGTCATCATTGTCACTTGTAGCAACTACTTTGTTCTTGATCTTATCTCCAACAACGGCATTATCATTTACCTCAACTGTTATTTCAACAGTCACGGTTTCACCGATTGCTATGTTTCCACAGGAGATAGTCACAGTTCCACTGGCTTCTGTAATAGACACGCCTTTTGTCGTCAACTCAGTGGCGCTTACATAATCAAGTTCGGCAGGCAGGTCGTCTGTTGCTATTACATTCTTCCAAGGTTCAGTCGCTGTATTAGAGTTGCTTATGGTGATCAGATATTTATATTGATCGCCAACATGTACTTTTGTTGTATATGCCTGTTTGGTAATACTGCCATCCGGCCCGATCAAGTATTTCATATCTGTATCTTCTTTATCTTCTTCATTATCGCTCTTGGCTATGGTCGTATTGACGATAACCTCTCCCACTACAGCCAGATTATTGACTTTGACCTTGATTTCTGCTGTTACCGTTGCCCCGATGGCTATATCTCCTACAGTGACAGTCACGGTTTTTTTGTCCGCGCCGATCGCTACAGTCCCTTGACTGCTGCTTCCGTCTAGATAATCCAATCCAACGGGCAGGATATCTGTTACTACCACATTTCTCCAGGCCCCGGTCGCTTTGTCTGAGTTCGTTAAGGTAAGCGTATAGGTAAACTCTTCGCCTCTATGTAACTCGGTCACATCAGCAACCTTTGTGATGCTGGCATCAGGATTACGGAGGATCAGCGGTTTGTCGTCTTCATCTTCCTTATCCTTATCATTATCACTCTTGGCTACTATGGTATTCTTCACATAGTCTCCTACCATTACTGTTGCCGAGGCATTCAGTTTTACCGTGATCTCCACTTCAACCGTTTCCGTGAGTTCTATATCCCCGCAG
>WRHF01000016.1 GCA_009783415.1 Clostridiales bacterium | reverse complement strand
TACTTATTCCTGGGTTGGTCAATAGATGATAATGATGATGGTTATTCGAGCAGCAGCTTTGTCCAAACAATGAAAATAACCGGAAATACCAATTTTGTAGCCCTATATCAGGAAATTCCCCTCGGCAGCGGTGGCGGCGGCAGTCGCGCAACAGCAACATTGACTGTAAAAGGAATCGACAAAGCTAACGGGACGGTGATTTATAATCAGAGTGTTACCGTTTTGGTTGGCGATAATGAAAAGGTCAACGCCCCTATAATCAAAGGCTACGCTCTGGATGTGGAGTCCCCGATAAGCCAGAGTATCACTATTAAAACCGGAAGCAATGTCGTTACTTTTAACTATAATTATACCGTTGAAACATCCGGGCAACAGAGCAGATTTTCTGTCAGCGCCAAAATCAAAGATGTTTTGGAAACAGAAGAGCATATCCCCTACATTACCGGTTACCCAAACGGGTCGGTCCATCCGGATGACAAGATCACCCGGGCGGAAGTTGCCATAATCTTCTGGCGTTTACTCAAAGCCCCGGCTAAAAACGAACCCCTGGCCGGCAGCTTCAGCGATATTAAGGGTGATGAAATACATGCCCAGGCAGTTAACTATCTTGCCAAGCTTAATATTATTAAAGGTTACCTGGATGGCAGTTTCCGGCCTTCCCAGAGCATTACCAGGGCTGAATTTACGGCAATTGCCAGCCGCTTTGATGATTTGCTTGCCGGTGAGGGCAATCCCTTTACGGATCTGCCCGGGGATCATTGGGCCTACGATTATATAGTCTCCGCCTATACAAAAGGTTGGATCAATGGCTATCCGGGGGGAGAATTCAGGCCCCAGGACAGCATCAGCCGTGCCGAAGCAGTCAAAACTGTCAATTGTATATTGGGACGGGGAATTCAAGCGGCCGATCTGCCAAAGGATCTGCCAAGTTATACAGATTTGACCAGCTCACATTGGGCATATTGCGAGATCATGGAGGCATCTGTGATGCATGAATGCGAACGAAAAGCAGATGGCTGGGAAAACTGGAAGAGCAAGCAGGAAGAACAAGCAAGAAGAACAAGTAATAGGTAATAGGTAATAGGTTCAGTTTGTAAAAATCAAGCAAAAAACCTTGACAAAGCTAAAAAAAAGATTTATAATAAATACTCGTAAAGGGAAAAACCCTGACGGGGGTTGCTATGGCAAAATTGCAGATTGAGAAATTGGGGCAGATTGCTTTGCTTTTTGATTTTTATGGGGCGCTTTTAACTGCCAAGCAGCAGGAAGCCGTTCAGCTTTTTTATGAAAGCGATTTTTCTCTCAGCGAAATTGCCCGGGAATTTCAAATCAGCCGCCAAGCCGTCTATGACCTGTTGCAGCGAAGCGAGACTATACTCCTTGATTATGAAAACCGTTTAGGCTTGGTAAAGCGCTTTCAAGAAAAATCACGAACCCAAGAGGAGCTTGCAACACTGGCCGCCCGTTTAGAAGAAAGCGCCACTCCCCTACTCTGGCAAGAATTCTGGCAAAAATGGAGTAAATTTACTGAATAGTCTGGCTTTTTATTGTATAATACACTTTTCGCGTAGCGAAACCACAACAATTCTCAATTCTCAATTCTCAATTCTTAATCCCGAACGGAGTGAGGCAATGGCATTCGGAGCTTTGGGCGATCGCTTGCAGGATATATTCAGCCGGATCCGCAAGAAGGGCCGGCTTACTGAAAATGATGTTGCCGAGGCTATGCGGGAAATCCGGGTGGCCTTGCTGGAAGCTGACGTTAATTATAAAGTAGCTAAAGATTTTATCAACCGGGTCAAAGAGCGGGCTGTAGGCAGCGATGTCCTGCAGAGCCTTACCCCCGGCCAGCAGGTGGTTAAAATCGTCCACGAGGAAATGACCGCCCTCATGGGTCAGGAACAGGCTAAACTTAATACTTCCTCCAAGCCGCCCAATGTCATCCTCATGGTTGGCTTGCAAGGCAGCGGCAAAACCACCAGCAGCGGCAAAATCGCTCTCTGGCTGCGGAGCCAGGGGAAAAGACCTCTTTTAGCTGCTGCCGACGTTTATCGTCCGGCTGCCATCCGCCAGCTGGAAGTTCTCGGAGAAAAAACCAATATTCCCGTTTTTTCCCTGGGTGATAAGGTCAGCCCGGTAGAAATAGCTAAACAGGCTTTGGAACAAGCTTTAACTAATGGCAATGACTATTTGATTATTGATACTGCCGGACGTCTCCAAATCAACGAAGAATTGATGCTGGAACTGGAAAACATCCGCCAGGCTGTAAATCCCGGGGAAATCCTTCTTGTTATCGACGCTATGGCCGGACAGGACGCAGTGAATGTAGCCGCTACCTTCAATCAGCGGCTGGAAGTCAGCGGTATCGTTCTGACCAAGCTGGATGGAGATACCCGGGGCGGGGCTGCCCTTTCGGTGAAAGCTGTTACCGGCAAGCCCATCAAATTTACCGGCAGCGGGGAAAAACTGGAAGCCCTGGATCCTTTTTATCCCGACCGGATGGCCTCAAGGATTTTGGGAATGGGCGACGTCCTGACCCTTATCGAAAAGGCCCAAAATGCCGCCGACCAGGCCAAAATCGAAGAAATGGAAGAAAAGCTGCGCCAAGCCCGCTTCACATTTGATGATTTTTTAGAGCAAATGCAGCAAATCAAAAAAATGGGCAGCCTGGAGGAAATCCTTTCCATGGTGCCGGGCGTCGGCAAGCAGCTCAAAGATATCCAAATCGACGAAAAGCAAATGGGCAAGGTAGAGGCAATTATCAAATCCATGACCCCGCAAGAGCGGGAAAATCCGGCCCTGATCAATGGTTCCCGCAAATTGCGGATCGCCAAAGGTTCCGGCAATCAAGTACAGGACGTAAACCGCCTCTTGAAGCAGTTTGAGCAGATGCAGAAAATGATCAAGCAAATGGGCGACGATAATCCGCTGCTCAAAGCTAGGAGAAAGAAGAAAGATAAGAAGAAGAAAAAGAAAAAAAAGAGATAAACTGTTACAATAATTCCTCATTCCTAATTAATAAAAAAGGGAGGTGAAAGAATGGCAACAAAAATCCGTTTGAGAAGGATGGGCGCGAAGAAAGCTCCTTTTTACAGAATTATTGTGGCCGATTCCCGTTATCCCCGGGATGGCCGTTTTATTGAAGAAATTGGCTACTATGATCCGGTGAAACAACCCGCCCAGCTAAAAGTCAATGTCGCCAAAGCACAAGAATGGCTGAAAAACGGCGCGGAAGTATCGCCCACAGTCAAAAGTCTCTTCAAAAAAACAGGCGTTTACCAACAAAGCCCCCCCGCTGAAGAGTTGCCCCAAGAAATTGATGAACAAAGTATTCAGTCACTTACTGACGCATAACGAACGTCAGGTAAAAACAAGTTGTTTGCTTCAATAGTTTTCGCGGAGCGAAAACCCACCAACATTCAGAATTCTGAATTCTGACTTCTGAATTCTGCGGCTGAAAGCCGCACTAGAGGTAGGGAGGAGATCGAATTATGAAAGAGTTGATTGAGCATATCGCTAAATCATTGGTAGAAAATCCCGAAGCTGTGACGGTACAGGAAGTGGCAAACGGCGATTTGATCGAATTGCGGCTTAGTGTTGCCCCGGATGATATGGGTAAAATAATAGGCAAGCAAGGCCGTATTGCCAAAGCCATTCGGGTAGTCTTAAAAGCTGCCGCCGGCCAAGGCGGAAAAAGATATAATTTAGAGATCGGTTAAATTGTGTTGTTAAGAGAACGGGGAGTATATATTATTCTCCGTTCTCTTTATCTGAGATTTAAGAGTGGAGTGTGGAGAGTGGAGTGTGGAGTTGCTGATTTAATTAGGGTTGGGCGGATCCTGACTACTCATGGGTTAAAGGGTCAGGTCAAGGTTGAAGTTATTAGTGATTATCCTCAGCGTTTTAGCCCCAAAAACCGCTTTATCTGCGATAAAGACGGCCGGGAGCTGGAATTGGAGAGTTCTTTTCCTCAGCGGGCTCATTTGGTAGCCAAATTTAAGGGTATAGACAGTTGCGAGCAAGCCCAGGCTTTGGGTCAATCCTACCTACTCATCCCAATAGATCAAGCTGCTCCCCTACCTCCCGGCCGCTTTTATTATTTTCAGCTGGTAGGACTTGATGTTTATCAGGACGAAGAACTCTTGGGCTCCCTGACAGAGGTTCTGCCATATACCGCTAACGATATTTATCTGATAAAAACCCCCCAAGGCGGAGAAATCCTCCTGCCCGCCTTAAAAAGCGTAATCAAAACTGTAGACCTGGCGCAAGGGCGCATGGAAGTAATATTACCCCCAGGTCTGCTAGATTAAGGCAACTAACTCAGAAAAATCCCGGGACTTTCACTACACACTATCTTTTAATATAATAAAAACTTTCGCGAAGCGAAAGAACAACAACTATTCACTATTCAATATTCACCATTCATTATTCATTATATTTGGAGTTAACTATGCAGATTGATATATTAACCCTCTTTCCCAATATGTTTGCTCCCCTCAAGGAAAGCATCATTAAGCGGGCCCAGGATAAGGGCCTGCTTTGCCTTAATATTACCAATATCCGGGATTATACCGGTGATAAACATCACATTGCTGATGATAAGCTTTATGGGGGCGGGGCCGGTATGGTTATGAAGCCGGAGCCTATTTTTGCTGCGGTGGAAGGGGCACAGCCCGGACCGGATGCGCGGATCATTATCACTAGCCCTCAAGGCCGGCCTTTTGATCAGGCTCTGGCCCGGGAGCTGGCCGGCTGTTCTCAGTTGATTATTATCTGCGGCCACTATGAAGGTATAGATGAGCGGGTCATCGAAAACTTAGCTACCGATATTATTTCTCTGGGAGATTTTGTCCTTACCGGGGGCGAGCTGGCCGCCATGGCCATCACTGATGCGGTCATCCGCCTGCTCCCAGGGGTTTTGGGTGATGATGAATCTTCCCGGGAGGAAAGCTTCAATGAGGGCCTCCTGGAATACCCTCACTATACCCGCCCCCCGGTTTTCCGGGACTGGGCAGTGCCGGAAGTGCTGCTGGGCGGCCATCATGGAGAAATCTGCCGCTGGCGGCGTCAAGAAGCCCTGCGCCGGACCTGGCAGCGGCGTCCGGAGCTGCTGATCCAGGCCTCTCTTACTCCGGAGGATAAAGATTTCCTCTATAGTTTACAATTACCAAAATTTTCTATTTCCCTGGCCTTACTTCATTATCCGGTTTATGATAAAAAGGGGCAAGTCATCAATACCTCTCTGACTAATCTGGACTTACATGATATTTCCCGAGCCGCCTTCACTTTCGGCCTGGAGAAGTTCTATCTGATCCAGCCCCAGGAAAACCAAAGGGAGCTGTTAGATCAACTGCTGCTCTATTGGCAAACTAATATCGCCCGTAAATATAATCCTTATCGTGCTGATTCCTTGGCATTGATAGATCCCTGCGCCAGCCTGGAAGAGGCATTTTTTGCCGCCTCAGCCCAAACCCCGGGGCAAGTTTTAAAAGTTATTGCCACCAGTGCCCGGGCTGTAGATAATATGACCGGTTATGCCGAGATGCGCCGGATCATGGGGCAGGAAGGCGGGCATTATCTGCTGCTGCTGGGTACAGGCTGGGGTTTGACCGAGGAGACACTGGCCGGGGCAGATTTCCGCCTGCGGCCGGTTTATGGCGTGAGCGGATACAATCACTTGTCAGTGCGCAGCGCAGCATCCATTATTTTAGATAGATTACTTGGGGAAAAAAATCAGTAATCAACATCTCCCGGTTGGGAAGTAGGTTTTTCCAGGGCGACCCAATCCGGATTTGTCCGCATAGAGGTCCAGATTTCATTAATGCCGTCAGCTTTTCTCTCATAGTGGTGAGAGTTGGTAGCCTCTTGCATGATCAGGTAGTACCAGGCAGCTGTTTGATTGTCCGGCCAGGTCTTCATATTGCTATGCAGGTCGCTTGGGGAATCCAGATGGCGGTTAAGAACATTATTTATCAATGTTGCCACCTCGGCCCTGGTTATGGGCGTACTCGGCCTGAAAGTTCCATCGGGATAACCGTTTACATAACCCAAAGCGCTGGCAGTGATAATAAATTCTTCTGCCCAATGGCCGGAAATATCGCTGAACCCGCTCTTGGCAGTTGCAGCTTCAATTTCCTCCTCCGAAGCAAATCTGACGGCAATTGCCGCAAGCTCAGCCCGGGTTATATTGTTCTTGGGCTTAAAGCTGCCATCGGGATAGCCGGTCAAGATTTTGGCATTTGTCAGGGTGGAAATTGCATTATTGAACCAGGCATTGGCAGGTACATCAGGAAAGTCATTGGTTTTACTCCATACAGCCGCCCGGCTTGATTGAGTCAGGAGCCTGAAGAATATGGTAGCCACTTCCGCGCGGGTGATATTGCCTTGAGGCTGTACGGTTCCATCCGGATAACCTATAATATAGGCAAAATGGTTTTCTGTATCAAGCTGGCTCTCTTTGTTTGATGATGACCATTGAGCATATAAAACTACATTGCTGTTCACAGCAAAGCTGGCATCTGCAGCATAGCTTGTACCGGTGCCGTCTGCTTTTGTATTCCAACCCAAGAAGGTATACCCTGTCCTGCTGATACCGGTAGGCGTTAATCCAAGCACCTTATGGCTGTTGCCGGATGGAATTTTTGAGACAACATAAGGTTCGCCTGTACCGCCGTTGGCATTATAAGTCACCGAGTAAGTGGGATTGCTACCGCCGCCGGGACCGCTTGTATCGGTTTTTTTGATTTCCGGCTTTTCATCAGTAGATTCTTTATCCCTATCGTTATCGCTTGCCGCGACTGCCGTGTTTTTAATTTTCTCTCCTATTTTCGTGGAGGCATGGGCAGTTACTTTTACCGTTATTTTTATTACAACTGTTTCGTCAATAGCTATATCCCCGCACTTGACCTTTACAACCTGACCCGTTATCTCAATATCACCGGCAGCAATGCGGGCGGCAGGGATTATCTCATGACTTTGGTATTCCAGCTCAGCGGGTAGGATATCAGTCATTTCCACATTTTTCCACGGCTCGCTTGCCTCAGCAGAATTTGCCAAGGTAATCGTATAGGTATATATATCACCCACGCGAACCTCAGTTACACTGGCTTCTTTCTTGATGCTGCTATCTGCATAAGATTTAACTTCCGGTTTTTCGTCATCGTCATCTTTATCTTCATCGTTATCACTTGCCGCAATCGCCGTATTTTTAATCTTTTCCCCTATTTTGGTTAAGGCAGTATCGGTTACTTTTACCGTGATTTTTATTGTCACAGTTTCGCCAATATCTATATCCCCGCAGTTCATTGTCACCAGCTGGCCTGTAATATCAATGTCACTGTCATTAATACGGCCGTTAGGGATTATCTCATGGCTTATATATTCGAGCTCATTGGGCAACTCATCAATCATTACCACATTTTTCCATAGATCGATCGCATCAGGAGAATTTGTCAGAGTAATTGTATAGGTATACTCATCACCTACATGAACCTCAGTTACACTAGCTTCTTTTTTAATGCTGCTATCCGCCTTGGACTTGATTTTGGGTTTTTCATCTTCATCTTCTTGATCATCATCGTTATCACTTTTGGCAATCGCCTTGTTTTTGATCTTATCTCCTATTTTGGCTAGGGCAGCATCATTTACTTTTACCGTGATCTCAACTATCACAACTCCTTCCGGAGCTATATCCCCGCATTCGATTGTTATAGTTCCAGTGAGCGGATCGTATTCGGGGCCAATGCTGCTAAAAGCAGGTTCCACTACCACAGCGCTTACAAAGTCCAGCTCGGCAGGCAAGAGATCTGTTACTGTCACATTTTTCCAGGTAGCGGTGGCTTTTGCGGAGTTTTCTATCGTGATTGCATAGATATATTCATCATCCACCCGCACCTCATCTGTGTCTGCCACTTTGGTAATGCTCCCGTCCGGTTTCGCTTTTACTCTTTCTCTATCTTCGATATCATCATCACCGTTATCGCTTGCGGCACGAATTATGTTTTCAATATGGTCGCCGCCGGCAGGCGCAATGACTTTTACATCAATTTCAACTATTATCTTTTCGCCGGCAGCTATTTCCTCGTTGCAAGTAATCGTCAGGGAAGTATTATCGTCTTTTGGATCGCTGATATCAATTGAACCGGTATAGCCGACCTTCTCTACTACCCTACCGCCTAAGTACTCAAGACTATCTCCGATTTCCCGCAGATCGTCCGTTACTATCACATTCTTCCAAGGCTCGGTTGCACCGGCGCCGTTCTCTATTGTGATCCTATAGGTAAATACATCACCCACATGCACCCCATCGTCCACATCCAGAGCTTCTTTTGTGATGCTGCCATCCGCAAGAGACTTTATTTTCGGTTTTTCACATTCATCTTCTTTATCTTCATCGTTGTCACTTGCAGCAATCGCCGTATTTTTGATGGCTTTACCCATTTTGGCTATGGCAGCATCGGTCACTTTTACCGTGATTTTTATTGTTACCGTTTCGTTTATATCTATATCCCCGCACAATATTGTTATAACCTGGCCTGAAATATCAATATCACTCTCGTCAACACGATCGGCAGGGATTATCTCATGGCTCAGATATTCAAGCTCATCGGGTAATTCATCAGTCATTACCACATTTTTCCATAAATCAGTCGCAGCAGCAGAATTTTTCAGGGTAATCGTATAAGTGTATTCATCACCCGCAGAGACCTCGGTCAGATCAGCCTCTTTGCTGATGCTGCTATCCGCCTTTGACCTGATTTTTGGCTTTTCATCTTCATCTTCTTTATCTTCATCGTTGCTGCTTTTGGCAAGCGCCTTATTTTTGATCTTATCTCCTATTTTAGCCAAGGCAGCATCATTAACTTTTACCGTGATCTCAACTATCACCGCTCCTGCCGGAGCAATATCCCCGCATTCGACCGTTACAGTTCCGGTCAGCGGATCGTATTCGGGATCAATGCTGCTAAAAACAGGTTCCACTACCACCGCGCTTACAAAGTCCAGTTCGGCGGGTAATACATCTGTCACTACTACGTTTTTCCAAGCGGCGGTGGCTTTAGCGGAATTTTCTATTGTAAGGGTATAGGTATATTCATCATCCACCCGTACCTCATCTGTGTTTGCCTCCTTGGTGATGCTTCCATCCGCTCTCGTCTTTACTCTTTCCCTGTCTTCTATATCATCATCTCCGTTTTCACTTGCGGCACGGATTATATTTTCAATATGATCGCCCCTGGCAGGCGCAATGACCTTTACATCAACTTCAACTATTATCTTGCCGCCGGCAGCTATTTCCTCTGTGAAGGTAATCGTCAGGGTGGTATTATCGTCTTCGGGATCGCTGATCTCAATAAGGCCGGTATAACCGCTTTGCGCCGCTACTCTGCCCCCTAAATACTCAAGGCTGTCTCCGGCTTCACGTAGATCATCCGTCACCACCACGTTCTTCCAAGGTTCGGTTGCATCGGCGCCGTTCTCTATTGTGATCCGATAGGTAAATACATCACCCACCAGCACCCCATCATCCACATCCAGAGCTTCCTTGGTAATGGTTCCCAGCGGTTTCATGGTTTTGATTACGGGGATCCGGAAATGCCCTGTTTCCGGATCAAGGAGATCCCCGTCATCATCAAAGAAGGAATATTCGATGGTAGTATGCTTATTGGTGGGAAATAATCCCGGACCTATCTCTTCAGGGTCGACAGTAATAGTATATGAGAGTTGATATACATACAGTTTTCTATCCGGATCCTTGGGGTCTGCTTTTTCCTCGACATAGGCGGATTTAAGCAGATCCCAGACAATAACATCGCCGGATTCCACAGTGAATACAACTGCTCCGTCAATACCTTCGGAAGTTACGGATAACGCATCCAAGCTGACATAGTCCGACATGGGATCCCTTACAGTCCATCCTTGGGATAAGGGGTATGTCCTTTTTAAAAGGGTTTCAAATGTAAGAAATAAGGCATCAATGTCCTCCGCATAAAAATGCTCATCAACATAGGGATTGCCAGTATTCGGATCAGGGTCGTATTTCAGAGCCTTACTGCCCAAGGCATCAACAGTAAATGCGACAGTATATAGGGTAGACTCCGGATGCTTACTTTTAAGCTTTTCGGCTTCTTCTATCGCTGCCTGTGCTGAGACTTCTCTGTCATAATTAGCTGGTTCCTTGTAACTTCCTACAGCCCAATTGCTGGACATATAAACAACAATCCGGGCATTTTCTTCTTTAAGCAATTCATCCTCATCATCTAGCTGTTCGCTCGCTCCTTGGAATCCGGCCTGAGTATTAGGATTACCAAAGCGGGTTCCAGGGTCACCAAATTCGACCCATCTCAGAGCTTTTAGCTCAGGGAAATATGCTGTACTGCCAAATGAAACAAAATCATAGTTATAAAAAGATTCTATTGCCGTTTTAGCATCATTAGTCCAATTGCACATAGTTTTATGAACAATAGCACCTGTTGGAGTATAAGTACCATCTGGATGCTCGCCGCCATGAACCACAACGGAGATCTGGTTGTAGGAATTTTTCAGAAATTTTTCGATAAAGTCTTTAGCCCCTTCCTTAAGAATGGTCCAACGTGTACCATTTATATCCCATCCCTCATCACCAACCCTGATCAGATTTGTGTCGATACGTTCTACCATACAGTCCATGTCAGTAGATACATCTAACACCAAGACAACGCTGGCTGCATTTTGCATCAGCAGTTCTTCCGTGTCATATAGCATCTCGACAGTCAGGGTGATCTGAAATTCATTATCGTTATCGGGATCTTGTTCAGCTTTTTTGCTTAAGTTTATGTAGGGGCTGCCGGGATCTTCGTCCCTGGTGATTTCCCGCCAGGGGTCAGCTGTTTTGGTCGTGAGATCTAATTCTCCGGAATCCAAAAGATCATAATAATCGTCAGGCGATGTTACAGATTTATCACTTCCTTGGGCAAAAAGCGGGGCCATTGATAAAAGAGATGAGAGAACAAATACCACCCCAAGTAATAAGATAAATTTTTTTGCATTTTTCATGATTTTTCCTCCATTCTGAGATCGTTTCTCTTGTTTCGATATATTTCGTTATTTTTCTACAATTTATTTTAATTTACAACAATAGCATATATTTATATTTATTTCCTGTCAAGAGTTAATTTGTGGTTATTTTAGACAATTAGTTGCCAAAAATTATAATATCCCCTGGTATCCAGGCTATTACATTAATAATAATTTTTTCCTAATTGTTTTTTAATTTTAAATTTTTTAATCTATGGGACATAAAAATAGACACAAGGAAAAAACCGGCTGCTTTTAGGCATCCGGCTCATTTGCTTCCAAACTTTAAAATATACAGCTTATTTGCAAGAACAGCAGCCGTCTTTATAACAATGTCCTAATAAACTCCAGCTGCTGCTCTACCGAGGCCGGAGAGCTTCCTCCTGCTGAGATTCTGTTTTTTAGGCATTGGTTCAAATCAATGGCTGCAAAAACATCCTCTTCAAAGAGCTCGCTTTGTTTTTGATATTCTGCAATGGGTAGTTTTTCCAAGATGGTTTTTTGCTCCAGACAGACGGCAACCAGCTCGCCCGTTATTTTATAGGCTGTGCGGAAAGGTAAGCCTTTTTTTACCAGATAATCGGCACAATCTGTGGCATTTAGGAACCCATCTTGCGCTGCTTTTTGCATGTTATCTTTTAGCACCTGCATAGTCCCGATCATAGGGCAGAATAGTGCCAGGCAGGCTTTTACCGTGTCCAAGCTGTCGAAGATGGCTTCTTTATCCTCCTGCATATCCTTGTTATAAGCCAAGGGCAATCCCTTCATTTGGGTCAGGAGAGAGAGCAAATTACCATAGACCCGGCCTGTTTTTCCCCGTACCAGCTCGGCTATGTCCGGGTTTTTCTTTTGGGGCATGATGCTGGAGCCGGTGGCAAAGCCGTCATCCAGTTCCACAAATTTAAATTCCCAGGAGGACCAGAGGATTATCTCCTCGGCAAAGCGGGAAAGATGCATCATGATCATAGCCAAAACAGCGGCTATTTCCAGGCAAAAATCCCGGTCGGAAACTGCGTCCAGGCTATTAATGGTAATATTTTCCATATTTAGCAGTCCGGCAGTCAGATCACGGTCGATGTCATAGGTAGTTCCGGCCAAAGCACAACTGCCCAAAGGGGAGATATTGAGGCGTTTTTGCCCTTCCCGGAGCCGCTCTATATCCCTAAGAAACATCATGGCATAGGCCAATAAATGATGGCCGAAAGTGATGGGCTGAGCCCGCTGTAAGTGAGTATATCCCGGCATGATCGTAGCCTTGTGTTCTTCTGCTTTTTGAGAGAGAGCGTCAATTAAGTTTTTGAGACGCAAAATCAGCTCCCTGTTTTCCTCCAAAAGATAAAGACGAAGATCCAAAGCCACTTGATCATTACGGCTGCGGGCGGTATGCAGGCGTTTGCCCGCATCGCCGATCCGCCTGGTCAGCTCGGCTTCCACAAAACTATGAATATCCTCGGCATTATAATCAATAACCAGGGCGCCGGATTCCAAATCCTCCAAGATCCCTCCCAGCCCGTCAGTAATAGCCAGGGCATCATCTGAAGAGATAATGCCCTTGGCTGCAAGCATTGCGGCATGAGCCAGGGAACCGGCAATATCCTGGCGAAACATCCGGCAGTCTATCCGAATTGAGGAATTAAAATCATTGGCTTTTTCATCCAACTGATTTTTAAAACGGCCGGCCCAAATCTTTTCCATTAAATGACACCCCTACCCCCTATTTTGTTTCTGCTCGCTGAGGGCTTTTACCTTTATTGGCAGACCGAAAAGATTGATGAAACCTTCGGCATCGTTCTGATTGTAGACATGGTCTTCTTCAAAGGTGGCGATTTCTTCGTTATAAAGTGAATAGGGCGAAGTCAGGCCGGCGGGAATAATGTTGCCTTTATAGAGCTTGATCTTGACATCGCCGGTCACTGTTTCCTGGGTTTTATCTACAAAGGCGGAAAGGGATTCCCGCAAAGGCGTAAACCATTGGCCGAAATAAACCAGTTCGGCAAAGCGGATCGCTACCATCTCTTTATAATGCTGGGTATCCCGGTCCAGGGCGATACTCTCCAATAGTTGATGGGCTTTGTATAAAATAGCGCCGCCGGGGGTTTCATAAACACCCCGGGATTTCATTCCCACCAAACGGTTTTCTACCATGTCAAGAATACCGATACCATGGGCTCCGCCAATTTCATTGAGCTTTTCTATCAGGCTGACCCCATCCATTTTTTGCCCATCCAAAGCTACAGGAACGCCCTTTTCAAAACTAAGGGTGAGGTATACCGGCAGATCAGGAGCCTGTTCCGGGGATACAGACATTTCCAGAAAACCGGGTTTGGCAAATTGACATTCATTGGCCGGATCTTCCAATTCCAAGCCTTCATGAGAAAGATGCCAAAGATTTTTGTCCTTGGAATAGTTGGTTTCCCGGCTGATTTTTAAAGGCACATTATGAGCTTCGGCATAATCTATCTCCTCATCGCGGGACTTAAGATCCCAAATCCGCCAGGGAGCAATGATCGGCATATTGGGGGCAAAAGCTTTGATGGTCAGCTCAAAACGCACCTGATCATTACCTTTGCCGGTGCAGCCGTGGCAAATAGCGTCTGCTCCCTCGGCCAAAGCAATTTCCACAATTCTTTTGGCGATGACCGGCCGGGCAAAAGAGGTGCCGAGCAAGTATGCTCCCTCATAGATTGCCCCGGCTTTTAAAGTGGGAAAAATAAAATCCTCCACAAATTCCTGATTCAGATCCTCAATATAAATCTTGCTGGCCCCGGTTTTCAGGGCTTTTTCCTCCAAGCCTTCCAATTCAGTTCCCTGGCCCACATTACCGGAAACGGCAATGATTTCGCAGCCTTCATAGTTTTCCTTCAGCCAAGGAATAATAATAGAGGTATCCAGGCCGCCGGAATAAGCTAAGACGATTTTTTTGAATTTGTTTTCATTCATATTATTTTCCTCCGAATTTAGAAATTAGAGGTTAGAAGTTAGAGGTTGGAAATAGCAGTTTTTGCAGCGCAATCAACAAATCCCGGCTTCCAGCTTTCGGCTCCTGACCCCCGACTTTTATAATTATACGCGATTTAAATCAATTGTCAAGTGTTTTCCTGGATTTTATTCAACTATTTTTATTTTCATGCATATTTATGCGGAAAGCGAATATTATTCACTTCGCTATGCATATAATATTTCCCCCTCTAGAAATTTTATTTATAAGATTTAGTAACTCAGTAATACACAATATAAGTGATTGCAATCCTATATCAGTTATCCGTCATTCTGCGCACAGTCGCAGAATCTATTTCCCTACAAATATATTGTTTTTCCGGGTTCTGCGGCTATGCGCTGAATGACATGAGCATGAAGAAAGGGTTTTAGACCACCTTCTATATGAAATTTTCGTAAATTTTAGTAAATTTAGTAAATCTTTCGTAAATTTTACTGTCCCACGCCTTGCACATAAGTTCAAAAAATCGTATAATAAATAGAGTTTGTCCGATAAATATAATTCCTTTATGAATCAGGAGGTTTAAGCTAGATGAGCAAAAAAATGAAAACCATGGACGGCAATAAAGCCGCTTCGTATGTTTCCTACGCTTTTACAGAGGTAGCTGCCATTTTCCCCATTACCCCTTCATCCAATATGGCGGAAAATGTGGATGAATGGACTGCCGGCGGCAAAATTTTTGAAGATCTGCCGGCCCGGAACATTTTCGGCCAGCCGGTGCATGTGGTAGAAATGCAGTCCGAAGCCGGCGCTGCCGGGGCTATGCACGGCTCTTTGGGGGCCGGCGCCCTCACCACTTCCTATACCGCCTCCCAGGGCTTGCTGTTGATGATTCCCAATATGTATAAGATAGCCGGGGAATTACTGCCTGGGGTTTTGCATGTTTCCGCCCGGGCTGTGGCTGCCCATGCCCTCAGTATTTTCGGCGATCACAGCGATGTCATGTCCTGCAACCAAACGGGCTTTGCTATGCTGGCCAGCGGTTCCGTACAGGAAGTCATGGATTTGGGCGGGGTGGCCCATTTGGCCGCTATCAAGACCCGGATCCCCTTCCTCCACTTCTTTGACGGTTTCCGCACTTCCCATGAGCAGCAAAAAATCGAGATCATCGATTATGCCGATTTTGCCAAGCTTTTGGATTGGGAGGCCCTGCAAAAATTCCGGGACCAGGCCCTGAATCCGGAGCATCCCGTGGTGAGGGGCACCAATCAAAACCCGGATATTTTCTTCCAAGCCCGGGAAGCCTGCAATCCCTTCTTTGCCCAAGTACCTGAAGCGGTAGCCGCCTATTTGGAAGAAATTTCCAAATTGACCGGCCGCAATTATCAGCTTTTTGATTATTACGGCGCCCCCGATGCGGAACATGTCCTGGTTATCATGGGTTCCGCGACGGAGACTGCAATGCAGGCTGTTGATTATCTTAATAGCCAAGGCCAAAAAACCGGCTTGATCAAAGTCCGGCTTTACCGGCCCTTTGCCAAAGAATATTTCCTGAAAGTCCTGCCTGAAACCGTCAAACGGATCGCTGTTTTGGATCGGATAAAAACCCCCGGCGCTCCCGGAGAGCCTCTCTTTTTAGATGTTCTCAGCGCCTTTTACGGCCGGACCAATCCTCCCCTCATTATTGGCGGCCGTTATGGCTTGGGCAGTAAAGATACTATCCCTGCCGATATGGTGGCGGCTTTGGAGAATCTGATGACTGAGAAGCCCAAATCTGATTTCACCCTCAGTATCAACGATGATGTGACCCATACCTCTCTCTTTAGGGGCCGGGTTATTGATCTTTTGCCTGCCGGTACTATTCAATGCAAGTTCTTTGGCCTGGGTTCCGATGGTACCGTAGGCGCCAACAAGCAGGCTATCGATATTATCGGTAAATATACCGAAATGTATGCCCAAGCCTATTTCTCCTATGATTCCAAAAAATCCGGCGGCTTTACCGTCTCTCATCTGCGTTTCGGTAATGAGCCTATCAAAGCCCCCTATCTTATCAGCAATGCCGATTTCATCTCCTGCTCCAATCAGGCTTATATCCACAAATACGATTTATTGGCAGGATTAAAACCGGGAGGCGCATTCCTGCTTAACAGCGTTTGGGGAGCGGAAGAACTGGCAGATAATCTGCCGGCGGCTTTCAAAAATCATTTAGCCCGCAATAATATCAAATTCTATATTGTCAATGCAGTAAAAATAGCTAAGGAGCTGGGGTTGGGACAGCGGATCAATATGGTCATGCAGGCTGCATTCTTTAAGATAACCGAAGTTATCCCCCTTGAAACTGCTGTGGCCGGTCTCAATGATTCAATTGAAATTGCATATGGCAATAAGGGTGAAAAAGTTGTTAATATGAACAAGCAAGCGGTGCAAAAGGGACTGGATTCTCTGGTAGAAGTGCCGATCCCCGCCGGTTGGTCAAATGCCGGGGATAGTGCCACCGAAACCGGCGATGAGCCCGAATTTGTGCGCAAGATCCTCAAACCCATGGCTTGCGCCAAGGGAGACGAACTGCCGGTCAGCGCTTTTAGCGGCCGGGAAGACGGGCATTTCCCCCTCTCCGGTACTATGCATGAAAAGCGGGGCGTAGCTTCATTTGTTCCCCGCTGGATACCTGATAATTGTATCCAATGCAATCAATGCTCCTATGTTTGCCCACATGCCACCATTCGTCCCTATCTGCTGACGGATGCCCAAGTAGCGGCTGCCCCGGACGGCTTGCCCAGCCAAAAGGCCAAAGGCAAGGATTTTGCCGGCCAGCATTTTTCCCTCCAGGTTTCTCCTTTGGATTGCCAAGGCTGCGGTGTTTGTGTGGTGGTTTGCCCCGCCAAGCAAAAGGCCCTGGAAATGCATCCTATCGGTGAAGAGAAAGCGGCTCAAGCCCATTGGGACTATGTTTATGCCTTGCCGGAGCGTCATTATGATCTGCCAGCCGGCAATATCAAGAACAGTCAGTTCAAAAAACCCTTATTTGAATTCTCCGGAGCCTGTGCAGGCTGCGGTGAAACTCCCTATGCCAAGCTTATTTCCCAGGTCTATGGCGACCGGATGATGATAGCCAATGCCACCGGCTGTTCCTCGATTTGGGGAGCTGCCGTCCCTGCCATGCCCTTTACCGTCAATCATGAGGGCAAAGGCCCGGCCTGGTGCAACAGCCTTTTTGAAGATAATGCCGAATTTGCTTTTGGGATGCTGCTGGGAGAAAAAGCCCGCCGCAACCGCCTGGCCGAAAAAATAGCAGCTCTGCAAAAAGAAGCCGGCCCGGATTTAGCTGCCGCCTGCCGGGAATGGCTGGATAGCTTTTCAGACGGCGAGGCATCCAAACAAGCTACCGCTAAGTTACTGCCCTTACTGGTAAATTCTTCCAATCCCTTAGCTAAAGCAGTTTTAGTTGATAAAGATCAACTGATCAAGAAATCCTTCTGGGCCTTTGGCGGCGACGGCTGGGCCTATGATATCGGTTATGGCGGCTTGGACCATGTTCTGGCTTCCGGCGAAGATGTCAACATTTTTGTTTATGATACCGAGGTCTATTCCAATACCGGCGGCCAAAGCTCCAAATCCACCCCCACCGCCGCTATTGCCAAATTCGCGGCCAGCGGCAAGAGGGTCAAAAAGAAGGATCTGGGGATGATGGCTATTTCCTACGGCTATGTTTATGTAGCTCAAATAGCCATGGGCGCGGATATGAATCAAACCCTAAAAGCCATCAAGGAAGCAGAAGCCTATCCCGGCCCCTCCCTGATCATAGCCTACAGCACCTGCATCAATCACGGTTTGAAGAGCGGTATGAGTCATACCATGACCGAAATGAAAGCGGCGGTAGAAAGCGGTTATTGGCACTTGTATCGCTTCGATCCCCAACTGAAAGAGGCAGGCAAAAATCCTTTCATTTTGGATTCCAAAGCCCCCACAAAGCCTTTCCGGGAATTTATTGAAAACGAAGTACGCTTCAATTCCCTAAAACTGCAACACCCGGAGGTAGCCGAGATCCTGTTTGCCAAAACCGAACAGGACGCCAGGGAGCGTTATGAGAGTTATCTGATGTTGGCTAACAGGTAAAGCGGTCTTTGACCGCCAGTATCCAGGATTCAGGATTCAGAAATCAGAATGCGGGTGACTTTTCGCTCCGCGAAAAGGATTGAATAAAATTTATGTTTTGTCTTTACACTGTCGCGTTATAAGTAACCAAGGAGCTGTGTTTGCATATGAGCACAGCCCCTTTTCTAATTTATCATAATACCGTATTGACTAATCAGCATAATTATGATAAAATAAAGCTAAATAATTTAAGAGGTGATAGCTATGCCACAAATCCGACCCGTTTCAGACCTTAGAAACAATTTTACTGAAATATCCCGCATTGTCCACGAAAGCCGTGAGCCTGTTTTTCTTACCAAAAACGGTTTCGGAGATATGGTTGTTATGAGTATTGCACAATATGAAAAGCAGCAGCTTGAAAATGACGTTTTCTTCAAGCTGAAAGAGGCGGAAGCTGAGGCAAAAACGACAGCCAAAAGGTATACTCACTCAGAAATCATAAGTGAAGTACGGGAGCGAATTCAAAATGGAAAATGAATACAAAATTTCTTATCTTCCGCAAGCCAGGTTAGATGTTGCTGAAATATTGGATTATTTTTTGCATGAACTAAAAAACCCAAGCGCGGCAGAGCGTTTTGCGGATAAACTAGATGAGAAAATTGTTAAGCTTGAACGTCATCCGTTTATCGGTGCTTTATATAAATGGAATCATAAATTTGACTATGAATACCGGCAACTATTTGTTGGCAGTTATACTGTATTTTATGTTGTGCTGGAAAAAAATGTCGAGATACACAGAGTCATTTACTCTGCGAGGAATATGGAGGAACTGATATGACGGATCAATAGTTTTGCCAGGTATTACCTAACACCTATATATACAGTAAAACTATTTTCCGAATTACCGGACTGTTTTTGGTAATCATAGACCACAGAAAGCATATTCAACAGATCCGGGCTTTTTGATTTGTCCCATTCTTTCACCCATTTTGGCACTGTATCAAGAGAAGAGAGGAAATTGATATGGATATCCAGCTTTACTGTTTTAGCTCCGGCCGGTAGGAATGCGGCATTGGGCATGGTTATGTTGAAGGTCAGGGAATGGGCCGGATGCTCGACATATTTCTCCTTTGAGGCGCTTCCTGTCTTGATCACAAATCTTTCATTGTAGGGCTTGTCATATACCCGCCATTTCCCTTGTCCCGGATATACCCCCTGGGCTACAGCTGTCTCTATTATGCGGGAAAAATTCCCGCTATAGGGCTGAAAGATTTTTCCCTCAGGCAGAAAAAGCTCCGTCTCTACTTGGCAATCCATGGCGCAGAGATAAACACCCTCGATTATGTTAAAAGGCATGTCAAACTTGATTTTTCCGGCATAATGCTGCTGGGTTTCAGTTGTTCGTAAAGAGATTTCTTTGGCGGTAAGCAAGGATTTGGCGCCAAGATTCCTTACAGGGATCTTGGCGCCGTCTTTTATCGTATTGGCGGCTGCCAAAGATTCACTGGGTTGGAAGTTAAACATACCTTCTTTCCTATCCAGCCCTGCCCGGTCGATCTCTATTACTTGGGAAAAACTGCCATAACCTTCAATAAATTTTATACCTTCATAATCAATACCCAGAATACCGCCCTTATCTGCCAATATTTGGTAATTTATGGGCTGAACTATATCCAAGGCAAATTCCGATTCGGGAGCATTGGTTAAGTCTTGGATCTCCGGCCTTTCCTTGAAGGCAGCTATATAATCAGATACCAATCTGTTTTCGCCTACGGCAATTATGTAATAAGGATCCAAAGGAGTATCAATACCGATAATAGCAACTGCCAAGCCTTTTGCCAAAGCCGAATCGATCAGAGCACAAGCGATAGTGTCATAATCTGCCAGTTGGCTATTCAAATCCGTAATAATGATTTTCAGGCCGCTGCCTTTCTCCTCCGCTTGATTTTCCAAGGCAGTCTTTAAATCGGAGCCGGCAGAAGCAGAGTAGTTGTCGGCATCTAAGTATTTTGCCGTAAAAAAAGCATTATCCTTTTCCCAAACCCGGTTTTTGACGAATACCAGGTTTTTTACCCCTGCCCAAGCATCAATAGCCGCATTATAGGCAGACTCCGTTCCTGTCCGATATTCATCATGATCCAAAAAACGCTGCATGTTTGTAGTAGTCTGGCAGTAAAAGTTTATAAAATCCGGGGGAGCCCGGTCAGCATCAGCAGCAGCAATAATATTCAAATTATTATCATCCGTTATCCTGGCACAACCGGAAAAAACAAGACAGAACAGGGTCAATACTAAAAGCAGATACTTTTTCATTTACCATCCACTTCCTTATGTCAATTCATAATTAATAGAATAGGTGCTGTTTTTTAGTAGTTATATTTTGCCAGGAAAACTGTCTTGCCATCGATTATTTGTTTCATCAGGGTAGCAATAATTTTGGCGCATTCCGCCCGGGTGACATTACTTTAACATCACTATCTTTTCAGAAAGACTCAGATGTTTCTGGAAAAGTTCCCAAATAAACCCATCTGAAATTGAACATAAATTGAATACCTGAAATGAGATGCAAAAGTCTTGATATTTCCTCATTAGATATGCTATAATTTAGCAGGAAAGGGGTGATTTGATGATCCAGCGTAAGCAGTATATGAATAAGCTGATCAAGATGAAGGATGAAAAGATCATCCGGGTCATTACGGGGATCCGCCGTTCGGGGAAATCTACATTGCTCTTGCTGTTTCAGGATTATCTGAAAGAAAACGGCGTAGGCGAAGATCAGATCATTTCTCTCAATTTTGAGGATATGCAATATGAACCTCTGCTGGATTATCACAAACTGTATGAATATATTACAGCACATCTGGAGCCGGGTAAAAGGATCTATGTCTTTTTGGATGAGATCCAAAGTGTCCCCATGTTTCAAAAAGTTGTGGACAGTTTGTACATCAAAGATAACGTAGATGTCTATATTACCGGCTCTGATGCCCATTTGCTTTCCGGCGATCTGGCGACCCTGCTTTCCGGGCGTTATATCGAAATCAAGATGCTGCCTCTGTCTTTTGCGGAATACTATGAACTAAAGGGCGCCAGCAATCCGAAGGACGTGTTTCCTTCTTATTATTTAAACGGCGCCTTTCCCCAAGCAGCTGCCATAGCCGATGATGAAGTTAGGACTGATTATATCCGCGGCATTTATAATACGGTGCTGCTCAAGGATATTGTTGCCCGGAAAAAAATTACTGATGTGGAACTTTTGGAAAGCGTGTCCCGGTTTTTGTTTGATAATATCGGCAATATCGTTTCCTCCCAAAAAATAGCGGACAGCCTGACTTCTTATGGCCGAAAAACCACATCTGTTACCGTGGAAAATTATCTATCCGCGCTTATGGATGCCTATGTCCTCTACAAAGCGCCCCGCTATGATATAAAAGGCAAGCAATACCTGGAATCCTTGGAGAAATACTATTTGGCAGATGTCAGCCTGCGCCATATTGCCCTGGGTGAAAGAAACAGAGATATCGGACACATTCTGGAAAACATCGTTTTTTTGGAGCTTATCCGGCGAGGCTATACCGTACAAATCGGCAAAGTTGGCGAAAAAGAGGTCGATTTTATAGCAACTTCCGGAGATCAGAAGATTTATTATCAGGTTGCTGCCAGCGTGCTTGACCCTGCTACTTTCAAGAGGGAATTTGAACCGCTGAGGATAATAAAAGACCACTATCCCAAATTTGTTCTGACCATGGATGACTTTCCTGTCGGTGATAATGGGATCAGACAAATGAATATAGTTGATTTTCTTTTGGAATCATAAATCGGAAGTGCTGCCCATGAAAACCGTCAAACTATTACTGATGCTGCTGCTGATCTCTTTTTCTTTGTCCTCCTGTACCTCCAAAGAAAAACTGTCGCTGTCTCCTTATGATTCCTCTGCCTACCTCCTTGAGGCTGGTAATTCTCTTGCGGATGATAGTTTTACCTTTCTCTACCTGGGAGATACCCAAAAAGAACCGGGCTCAAGCGACGGTTATAAGATATTCGGCGAAAACTTGCGCCAAGCGGATCAGAACAAGACAAGCAGCTTTATGATCATCGGCGGGGATTTGGTCAACGACGGCAATGATCCGGCGGAATGGGAGGAATTTTTTGCTGCCGGGCAGGAGGTTTTCAGCCGGATTCCTCTGCTGCCGGCTATGGGTAATCATGATAATAAAAAAGGATATAAAGACTTGTTTATTTTACCCCAAAACGGCCCCCAAAACGCCAAAAGCGAATACTACTCCTTTGATTTTGGCTCTGCTCATTTTACTATCGGCAACAGCAATAATATTCTGCGGGAGGAGAATTTGGCCTGGTTAGGTCAGGATTTGGCTGAAAGCAAAGCGAACTGGAAAATTATGGTAATTCATCATCCGGTTTATTCTGCCACCAATAACAGTCAGGATGCAGTACGGGCAGAAAAATTCCGGGAAATCCTGGTTCCTGTTTTTGCAGAATATGGCGTAGCCCTGGTGCTTTCCGGACATCAGCACCTTTATGCCCGAACAGCTCCCCTGCGCCTGGACCGGCCCGATCCCTTAGGGACTGTCTATTTGACCGGGGTGGGCGGCAATAAAATGTATGAAGCTGATCCTCAAGAGAGCTTTGAAGTTCTCAAAGCAGGAACGGCTGTTCATACTTTTATCACCGTAAATAATGATGCAATTAAGTTGGAAACCTATACTTATCAGGGAGAATTAATAGATAGTTATACAATCAGGAAAGGTGAATGAATATGCGTAATAATGAAATGACCTCTCAGGAAAAAAGCCGGACGGCGCCCAATAAGATAGTGCTTTGGATAGCCCTGGGACTTGTACTGCTTTGTTTGCTGGTTTTTGGTGCGATGCGGCTTTTTAAGCCTGCCGTCAAGGAACTTCCGCCCATGCCGACAACATTGCTTGGCAACAGTGTCACTGTGGTAGATGAAGGAAGGGAAACAAGTTTTACCCTGGATGAGATGATGGACTGGCATGATACCCAATTCATCGGCCAATATTCAGCTATCAACAACTGGCCCTCGAAGCATTTTTATGCTGCCTGGGGTGTTTTGGTATCCGAGGTATTGAGCCGGGCCGGGGTAAATGATGATTGGCGTACCCTGACTGTTTCAGCCCCGGATGGCTTTGGCTGCACATTTACTAAAGAGCAATTCGAAAGCCCCCGGCATTACTATCCCGGTTTGCTGGAAGACGGCCCGGACAGTGAGGAGCTCCTGGATGGTGAGTATTATGGCATTACTTTTTGGGATGGGCCCAAAATAGCTATCCGGACTGAAATGATTTTGGCTTATGGGCTGGCCAAGGATGGCAATCTGGGAGAAGCTGCGGCTTCTATCCAAAGCCGGCAGGGTATGGATTTGCTATTCGGCCAAACCCATATCGGCGACCAGAATAATATCGGTTTTGTTTCCGATGTTTATCGTCTGGAAATCTCCCGCCAGGAGCCGGAGCATTGGTCCAATCCCTCCACCTATCCTTTAGACGGCCCGGTAGCAAAGGGTACTGCCGTCAATCTGGAGCAAAAAGAAATGAGCGGGGGCTTTGCCAAAATCTATTATACCAGAGACGGCAGTGATCCCGATGAAAGCAGCTTGCTCTACAATCCCTCCACCTATCAGCCGGAGCTAAACGGGCCCATTATCATAGAAGAAGATACTATTATTAAAGCCGTAGTAAAGGGCCTGGGTAAATACGACAGCGAGATCAAAACCTTTGAGTTTACTATAAAATAAAGTCTTGCAAGAACACAGGGGGGCGGTTCTAACTGCTAAACTGGAACCGTCCCCCTGTTTCTCTTGTAGCCCAACCCGGTTTTCCGGCATATAATACTATATATGACGGAAAGCGGGGTGGGATCAGTATGGCTGATGGTGTGTTTACAATATTATGGCGCCAGATCACCTCTTCTCAAATCCCTTTCCCTTCTTCCGATGCTTTAACTGGAACTAACCTGGCAAGCGGAACGGTTATTAATCAAACTGTGGGCAGATATCTTAATAATCCTTTATTTGCCGGGATAACGATTTCTACTACCGGCTCCGGCGGGAACGCCAGGATGCAAATATGCTTCGGGCCTGAACAGCAAGGGAAAAAGGTGAAGCTTTATATAACTTTTTCCAATACCGTCTATGAATTCGAAGTTCAAGTTTGGGCTCCGGGTTGTTGGACTATCCAGAATCCCGGCTCCGGCCCCTCGACTCCGAACTCAATATTTTTTGGTAATCCGGTCAATATATTTGACGATTTTGAACCCGGAGAATCGGATCCCGCTCATCCGCCGCCAACCTATAATCCCTTTATTCCGGATCTCTTGATCACTATCGAATCGGGAACCAGCGAATGTACTTTAGTGGATATAATCAAGGTCACGATTAATCAGATACCCACTGTTGCCATTGCCGGCGCTACCGTTTATAAAGACGGCCAGCCTACCGGGATCACTCTTGCCGACCTGCTAGCTGGTGTAACCTTTGCAGATCCCGGTAATTACGAAATCAGTATCATTTACCAATATTTGGGAGACGGAACCAGTCAAAATCCCGCAGGTCCCCCCGGCCAGGTTTTAACGCAGGAATTTACGATATCAAGCATTCCCTTCCCGCATATGCAAAGGCAAAGCCGGGTTTATGGCTATGTTGTTCCCGGCGAAGCAATGCTGTTTGACGACACCTTGATAGATGATGGTACCATTGAATATAATGAAATCGACGGGGCCTTTACACTTCGTTTCTGCGGTGATTATTTTATAAAATGGTTTATTGCTTCGGAGATGGGCTTCACAACAGACGGCTCGGATTTTGCCATTGCCATTAACGGCACAACGGATCTGATCGGATCCAGCCATACCAAGATATCGCCGACAGTAGGTTTTTCAATTGTAAAGGTAACCGGCCTGCCTCCCACGGTGCAATTAGTCAGTGTAGCCGATGGTATTATTGAACTATCGAAGGTGACGCAGGTCAAAGCAGGGATCGTCATCTTTAAAATCGGAGATGAAACGTCGGCTTCAAAGATGCAGAGCCATTTAATGAAAGGGGAATCATAGTGCCAATTTCTTATATCGAACTGGAAAGAGTAGCACCTCAAGGTTTTGTTGTCATCGTTCCGGAAAACGGTACGCTTGTTTTTGATACAATAATAGCCGATGAAGGAACAATGATAAGTTATAACATAAATACAGGGACGATCACATTTAACGAAGCGGGTTTTTATTACATAGATTGGTTTGTCGCCCCGGTATATGGACTGACTAGCGATGGAAGCAACTGGGCGGTCCGGACCGGTCAAAGCCAGTTGACGCTGATAGGCAGCAGCCATGCCAAGGTTTCCGTGACAACCGGTTTTGCCATTATCGAGGCGGAGGCAGGCGAAACTGCCCAATTGATCAATGTCTCAGACGGCGCCATCAATTTATCCCAAGCCGTAAAGTCAAAAGCCGGCCTCGTAGTCTACAATGTAGCTACCCAAGTCACATCACGTGATTGACTTGTGACTTTTTTTGTTCGAATTTGATAGCTTAGTTCCTACTCCCTAGCCCAGATAAACTGGAAAAGCAATAAAAACAAATTGGACACGGATTTACACAGATCAAAACGGATTAGCACGGATTTTTTTATTATAAAAAGCCTTGAATTATTTTTTATTTTTTCCTTAAGCAACAGTACCTAAGTTCATCATATCCTCAGTAAACAGCGAAAATCCGTTAAAATCCTTAAAATCCGTGTCTAATTATTTCA
>WRHF01000015.1 GCA_009783415.1 Clostridiales bacterium | reverse complement strand
GTATCATGGATATATGCCTGTAGGGGCGCGCATTGCGCGTCCGCGGACGACCAATGGCCGCCCCTACAATGGGCAATGCGTTCTTTGTCAACCCCAGAAAATGTGATGCACCCAGTTATTGTATTTTTTACTTCGTAAAAATTTTATTGAAATAATAGGTTTTTGCAGGGTAGTTATGAAGGCTTCGTATTGCTTTATGGTCCGGTTCCCTGGCTTATTAGACGGTAACCGGAAGCTTCTTTTTGGAATATAACAAAAGCAGATTTATAACCTTCGTTTCTTAAAAGTTAGGAATTATTTTGTGGGTTTCTAGTACGACGAAAGCAGCTGCCATGGTTTTGCTGTGGGAAAGAGAGAGCTGAATATTAATTATGCCTTCCTCTTTTGTATAGACTTCTGCCTGGCCGCTTAGGTGCAGCTGGGGTTGGCCGTTGTCTAATTTAATTACTTCTACTTCCTGCCAAGAGAAGGAACCCGCCGTTGATCCCAAGGCTTTGCAAAAGGCTTCCTTGGCGGCAAAACGGGCTGTTAGTGAGGCAAAGGCGCCCTCTTTTGGCATCTTCAGACAATAATCCAGTTCATCCGGAGTAAAAACTCTCTCCAGCAGGGCAGGAGTACGCTCTGCAGCCTGGCGCAAATGGGAAATTTCCTCTATATCAACACCAATACCATAAATCACCGGATCACACCCCCTTTGTTAGTTAGGAGTTAGGAGTTAGGAATTAGGAGTTTATGAACTTACTAAACAGTTTCCCACAAAAGCTTCGGCCTGCAGTCTAAGCAATCCAAGCTGGTGTTGATGAATTCTATTCCCCAGTAATTGCCGTTGACGGCTCTTTTGCAATCATCACCGTGAAGATGAAGATGGCCGAAAATGCAGAGTTCTACCTGATGATCCCGGAGCAGGCGGCAAAAATCGCTGTCTTCATCTGCGTTATTTATTGGCATAAAGTGCAACATAGCCACCAGGGGCAATCCGGTTTTCTCTCCGGCTTGCAGAGCCATTTCCAGCCGCAATAGCTCTCTTTGGTAAATTTTGTCATTATAATCATTGCTGCCCGGTAAAGACCAGCCCCGGGTCGAGCAAACTGCTTTGCCGCCAACTACAGCACAGTCGTGATGGACGGGAATAATATTGCTTGGTAAGGCTTTTTTTAATTTGCCTATACCTTGCCACCAATAGTCGTGATTGCCCCGGCCCAAAATGATGACGCCCGGCAACTGACCCAAAAAAGCAAAATCGTGGCGGCATTCTTCCAGGTTCATGCCCCAGGAAATGTCTCCGGCGACCAGCACTGCATCTTCCGGGCCGACTGTATCCAGCCAGTTATCATAAAGACGTTGGTAAAAATTATGCCAACCCGGCCCAAATACCTCCATAGGTTTAGTCAGTTCGACATTATCCCATTGTCCGGCTTTGACAGGGCTTGCAAAAGAAAGATGAAAATCACTGAGAGCAAAAATTTTCATTAATAAATAACCTCGGTAGAGCAAAAAATAAATATAATTAAATAAAATTGACAGTTTTTTATAAAAATACAAAAAGCAGATAAGAATGGATAATGATAGCTGCTATGTAAGTAATGGCAAAATAATATTTGCGGGTTTTGTGGCGGAAAAGATAAATGCCAGCCAAGCCGCCAAGAGCGCCGCCTAAAACTCCGCAAAGCAGAAGCCATTTTTCTGAAATACGCCACCTGCCCTTGGAAGCTTTGCGCTTATCCAAGGCAAAGGCTATCCAGAGCAGGACATTTAGACAAATATAATATATGATCAAAATTTGCATATTGGCTTTCCGCCTTTGCGCTGGAGAATAGTGATGATGAATAATAGAGATAATAGCGAAGAAAGGAGGTGCACGAACAATGGCAAGGTTTGGCACATGGGATAAAATCATTATGATATTGGTTGTTTTAGGCGCTTTGAACTGGGGTCTGATCGGTTTATTTAGATATGATCTGGTGGCAGCCATATTTGGCGGGCAATTGGCCACCTTCAGCCGGGTAATTTATGCCCTGGTAGGTATAGCCGGTATTTGGGCTATCTCTTATCTTTTCCGCGGCGGCAACAATCACCGGCGGGAAGTACACTAACAGAGGCCGGAGGCCGGACGATGGAGGATGGAACTTGTAGCTTTGCTTTGGCAAAGCATTATTAAAGTTAAAACCTCTTTTGATGGTCAGCGCCTAAAGATTAAATTAACAGTCCTGATGAGCTGCAAAACAGATTATCAGGACTTGTTAATTACATAAGCTCTTTATTTTAATAGGCTTTGGATCGACTGGAAAATCGGCTTGATCAATTCAATAAGTGATTTGTCAAATATCATATATAGACCAACCAGGATGGCAAGAATAACTAAAATTATGAGAAAATACCAAATTAAAAGAGCCCGGGCAAAATATTTTCTATTTGGATTTGTGCGGGGGATGAAGGCATATAAAGCGGTGATAATGAGACCGATGACAGGTAGGACACATAAAAAGATAGTTACCATCCAATCGCTGGTAAAAACTACTTTCATATCGATCGCTTGCTGGGTTTTATCCCATTTGGCTTTTTGTCTGGCTCTTTTTGCGGCTTTTCTTGCTTGCTTTTTTCTTGCTTTTGTGCTCATTCTGGATGGAGGGCTAATAGTAGTTTTTTCTTTAACAAGAATTTCCTTCAGGGCGGTATTAGGCAAAGCTTGACCTTCCGGACCAATATCCGGGTACAGCAAACGCCCGGGCTTAGGAAAAGAGCAAGGCAACATAATTTCACCCCTTTTAGTAGCTTACGATGCAACGACGTAAATAAAAAACAAGAATTTTGTTCAACCCTTTTCGCGAAGCGAAAAGTTACCCACATTCTGATTTCTGAATACTGAATCCTGAATACTTGCGGTCGAAGACCGCCTTAGTTCAGTAAATAAGCAGAATTTTGCTGGATTTCTTTATATTATATACGCTTTGCGTCTAATATTCAAGGACTTTTGTAATTTTTTAGGCTGTCTTTTAACTTTTTTCTTGCCTATTTTTGCTTATCTGTGCTATTATATAGGAAAAGATTTGAATGAGGTGACAGTATGCGTTTTTCTAAAATGCATGGCCTGGGTAATGATTTTGTTTTTATAAACGGTTTTAAGGAAAAATTACCCCGTGATTTGGCAGATTTTAGCAAAAAGCTCTGCCATCGCCGGCTGGGGATCGGTGCAGACGGCTTGATCGCTCTTTTGCCGTCCGAGCGTGAGGATGTAGTAGCCCGTTTTGTCTATTATAATGCTGATGGTTCTCAGGCGGAAATGTGCGGCAATGGGATGCGCTGCGCTGCTTTTTTCGCCCGTCAAGAGGGTATTACCTGCGAGGAAAGCTTTACTTTTGAAACCCCAGCCGGGCTGATCCGTCCGGAAATCATCAGCGGGCCGGCCCGTTTGGTGCGGGTGGATATGGGACTGCCCCGTTTACTTCCTGGCGAAATCCCTGCCCTTTTTTCCGGTTCCCGCATTGTGGCGGCTCCTTTGAGCCTGGGAGAAAAAACCTTTTTTGTCACAGCCCTTTCCATGGGTAATCCTCATTGCGTAATTTTTGTGGATGATCTGATCAATTATCCGGTAGCAAAAATAGGTTCCCAAATTGAGCAGCATCACTTTTTTCCGGCCAAAACCAATGTGGAATTTATTGAGCTGGTCAACGAAAGCAAAATAAAAATGCGGGTTTGGGAGAGGGGCTGCGGTGAAACTTTAGCTTGCGGCACCGGAGCATGCGCCGCTGCGGTAGCGGCTATCCTCAACGGTTATACCAAAAACGAAGTGGAAGTGCAGTTAGCATGCGGTTCTCTTTTCATAGAATGGCATGAGGGCAGTTCTGTGCAGATGCTTGGGCCGGCTGTTGAAGTATATCGGGGAGAGTATCTAGATTTCTAAAAGAAATTCGTAATGCGTAATTCGTAATGCGTAATCAAAAGAAAGAAGGAAATAACTATGAAGCGACCTGCAACTAGAATAGCCACAATCCCGCCTTATCTTTTTGCCCGTATTGAGGAAAAAATTACTAATGCCCGGGAGAAGGGGGTGGATGTTATTAGTTTGGGGATCGGTGATCCGGATCTTCCTACTCCGGATTATATTATTGAGGCTGCAAAAAGCCAGCTCCATATCGGAGAGAATCACCGCTATCCCTCTGCCCGAGGTATGCTAGCCTATCGTCAGGCAGTAGCTGATTTTTATCAAAAGCGCTTTGGAGTGGAGCTGGATCCTCAGGCGGAGGTTTGCGCCCTGATCGGCTCCAAAGAAGGCATCGCCAATATCAACTATTGCTATGTAGATCCCGGGGATTATAATTTGGTACCCAGTCCGGCTTATCCTGTTTATGATATCGCCACTATGCTTGCCGGGGGGCAGCCTTATTATCTGCCTTTGACCCCGCAAAATAATTTTCTTCCGGATCTGGCGGCAATCCCGGCTCAGGTTTTGGCCAAAGCTAAAATTCTCTGGCTCAATTATCCCAACAATCCTACCGGAGCCATCTGCAATCTGGCCTTTTTCGAAGAGGCTGTGGCCTTTGCCAAAAAGCATGATTTGTTGATTTGCCATGACGGGGCTTATTCGGAGATGACCTATGACGGTTATGTAGCGCCCAGCTTTATGCAGGTTCCCGGCGCCAAGGATACAGCTATTGAGTTTAGTTCCTGTTCCAAGCATTTTAATATGACAGGCTGGCGGGTGGGTTTTGCTGTGGGCTGTCCCGAAGCTATTGCCACCTTGGCCCGTTATAAATCCAATGTAGATTCCGGAATTTTTCAAGCCTTGCAATATGCCGGGATAGCCGGCTTGCTTGATCCCAGCCCTGCGGTGGAGGCTATGAAGCAGATTTATGCCGGGCGGCGGGATATTTTGGTGGATGGCTTTAATGCTATGGGCTGGCAACTCAAAGCCCCCAAAGCCACTTTTTATCTCTGGGCGCCTGTCCCGGCAGGTTTCACATCGGCTTCCTTCGCCGAATTTATTTTAGACGAAGCCGGGGTCGTCATTACCCCCGGCAATGGCTATGGCGGAGAGGGCGAGGGCTTTTTTAGGGCCGCATTGACAGTAGGGGAGAGTAGAATGGCTGAAGCAATGGATAGGATACAGCGAGTTTTAGGCAAAGTGAGCTTTTAGCACCTTGCCCCCCCTTTCAAGGGGGGGTAGGGCTCCGAAGGGGCCGGGGGGGTGGTAACTTACAACCTCCAGCCAGCTTTACTGCTTGCTAAGTGGGGTTTAGGGTCAAAGTTACCACCCCCCGCCGGCACCCCCCCGGCCCCCCTTGAAAGGAGGGCCGAGGTCTTTGCTATTTAAATTTAATATTCTGGGGGTAAAATGGGAATTATAGGAAAAGCGAAACCTTCAAAGGAGCTTAACTATATGCAAATAGCCGTGGGTCAATTGGAAATAGTTACAGGAAATCTTCAAGCTAATTTGGAAAATATTGCCAATTTGATTAAAGAAGCCAAAGAAGAAAGCATAGATTTGCTGGTATTGCCGGAGTTGGCCTTAGGCGGGCTTTTGTTGGGCGATGTTTGGCGGCAAAGAGCTTTTATAGCTGATTATCAGGCTGCACAGAGGCAAATCGCTGCCCTGGCCGGGGATTTGACCGTGATTTTTGCCGGTCTGGCCCAAGGAGATGGTCCCGATTTGATTTGCTGCTTTGCTGCCAATAATGGCAATTTGCAGCCTTTACTGGCTCCTTTGGGAAAAAGCCCTATTCCCGGAGCTTATGAAGCTTTTGACCCCGGACTTCGCCATGCTCTTAACCGGGTTCAGATCAAAGGCAGGGAATATAAAATTGCCTGCATCCTGGGGGATTGGCAGGAACTGCCGGCAATGAACGAGAAACCGGATCTATTGCTCAACCTGGGTCATTGGCCCATTCGCCTGGGTCAGGAATTGCCGGCCTTGCCTCAGGATATTCCTTGCCTGCGCCTTAATGCTTTTGGCCTGCAAAATACCGGCAGGAATATCTATATCTTTCCGGGAGAAGCAGTCTATAGCAGCCCCCGGATGGATTTTTGCAGTCCGTTTTTTACTCCCGGCCTGCATATTGTGCGGGAATCCAAGGTGGCTTGGCCCCGGGATATGGCCCTGCTCCATCAGGCATCGGTTTTTGCTATTCGCAGCTTTGCCAAGCTGATCGGTTTGAATAAAGCAGTTATCGGCCTTTCCGGAGGTATTGACTCAGCCCTGGCCGCCTGCCTTTATGCCGAGGCTTTGGGTAAAGATAATGTGCTTTTAATTAATATGCCCAGCCGTTATAACAGCACTGTCACCAAAGACCTGGCAGCCCGTCTGGCTGCAGACCTGGGTTGCAATTATGCAATAATGCCCATTGAAGAATCCCTGCTGGGCACTGTCAGACAGTTGACCGACACTCCAATAAACGGATCTGACGGTCAGTGGTATTTAACTCTGGATGCTCATATTGAGGAGAATATCCAAGCCAGGGACCGCTCCGCCCGGGTTTTGGCTGGTGTTGCCGCTTCCTGGCAGGCCTTTTTTACTTGCAATGCCAATAAAACGGAGCTGATCAGCGGATATGGTACTTTTTACGGAGATTTAGCCGGCGCCCTGGCGATCATGGCTGATTTGTGGAAATATCAGGTATATCAACTGTCTGAATATTTATCTGATAATTCATCCCTAAACACCGCAGTATTAAAAGAGATAATAAAACTGCGGCCTTCGGCGGAATTATCGGAGCTGCAAGCCATTGAACTGGGCCGGGGGGATCCTTTTGTTTATCCCTATCATGATCGCCTTTTTGCAGCCTGGGCAGAATCAGATGCTGCCCCGGAAGATCTTTTGCGCTGGTATCAGGAAGAGCGGCTAGAGGAAATGCTGGGTTGCCGCCCTAAATTGGTAGCTGAGATTTTTCCCAAAGCGGAAGATTTTATTAGCGATTTGGAGTATTGGTGGAAACTATATAGCGGCATAGCCATGGCAAAACGGATCCAAGGTGTTCCTTACTTGGTCTTTTCACAAAAACCTTTGGGAGAAAGAAATAGGGAATCACAATTAACTCCTTATTTTACAACTGCCTATCAGAGTCTAAAGCGGTCTTTGATCGAAAGGGAGTAGAGGGTAGGGAGTAGGAACTAAGCTCTCAAATTCGAACAAAAAAAGTTACAAAATACACTTTATCTTTGGTTTTACCTGCAAGGATGTAGACTTAAAATGATGCATGAGATAATTAGACACGGATTTTAAGGATTTTAACGGAACTCGCTGTTGACTGAGGATATGATGAACATAGGTGCTGTTGCTTGAGGAAAAACAAAAAATAATTCAATGCTTTTTATAATAAAAAAATCCGTACTAATCCGTTTTGATCCGTGTAAATCCGTGTCTAATTTTATAAATACATTTCCAGTTTATCTGGGGTAGGGAGTAGGGGTCAGGGAGTAGAAAATCTTCTTATTTTTAATTGACAATTCTTGTGCCAAAGGTATTAAAGGAGTAAATGGAAGTATGCACATCTTTTATTTCACAGCCACCGGTAATTCGCTGGCGACTGCTAAAAGCATCGGAGGCGCTTTGATTTCAATTCCACAGGTAGTTGACTCCGGCGATCTGCACTATAAGGACGATATTATCGGCATCGTATTCCCGATCTATGGGCTTGGAATACCCAAAATGGTGCACCGGTTTTTAAGCAAGGCAAAATTTGAAGCAGGTTATACCTTTGCGATCGGCACATACGGCAATTTGTCCGGCGCCGCAATGCTAAACTTTCAGAAACAGGCAGGTAAACTTGGGCATAGCTTTGATTACGTCAATGATTTGCTTATGCTGGATAACTATCTGCCAATGTTCGAGACGGGCAATGAGATGGAAAAGCTGCCAAAGAAAAATGTCGGGGAGAAAACAGCACAAATCGTTGAAGATATCAGAAAACGCAGACATATGGAGGCGAAGGCTTCGCTCGGCGCTCGTGCGCTGACAGCTGTATTGAACCCCATAATGCCTCCAAGCAAAAAGGCTGCGCAGAAATACATAATAAATGAGCAGTGCAACAAATGCGGCATCTGCGCTCAGGTCTGCCCTGCAAAAAACATAACAGCCGCCGGCAAAGTTGATTTCCGGGACCAATGCGAAGGCTGCTCCGCCTGCCTGCATCTTTGCCCAAAGAACGCCTTGCATTTAAAAAATGAAAAGAGCAACAAACGCTGGCGCCACCCGGATGTTTCGTTGAAAGAATTAATCGAAGCGAATGACCGTGGCTGAAGCCGCTGCATTATTCCATTTTAAAAGGTTGTCAAACATATCTCTGTAATAATCATCATTGCCCGATATATCCAGTAAGCCAATCCAGTTGTCCATATCATCTTTCGAAAAATTCTTGGAAGGATAGAATTGATATTCAGCATCGTAATTGATGGGATCGTATTGTGATATCTCTATATACAAACCCTTATCGTAGTATATTAATTGCGTATAAGAATCCTCATAGCTATGTGGATTCCATTTATGAAGATAATACCTATCAGCATTCTCTATGTTCTGGTTGTCAATATTTATGTAGTGATCATCACTGGTATCGAATTGATAATTTCTATAAACTTCTATTAATACACGCATATCGGAATCGCTATCTTTGTAAACCAATTTTATTCCATAAGTAATATTAAAATCTATTTTGTATTTTTCATTCAAAGGAATAATAGGAGATTCAGTATAACTATATCCAGTCATATTTTTTTCCGGGGTATACACGCTGACGGTTTCTATATGATAAGGAAACATTTCCGGCCCTGTCACAATATCTTGAATAAAAAAACCGGGGAAATATTCCTTAAAATCATTATAGCTTATAGGTTCATTATTAGCAACGCTTACATAGTAACTCCCAACCTTAAAGCTATATACCTCGTCATAAGCCAATTTTTGCTCCTCACGGACAGTTTTCACCATGGCTTCAATTTCAGACCATAGTACATCACCTTGGTCGTTGTAGTCATCATGATTATCGTGATCATTGTGAGATGCCCTAAAAGACATCTCCCCGGAGGATATGATAAATTCCGCAACGGAATCTCCAAACTGATCTATCAACCCATAATTAAGAACGTCCGGTATATCATCCACGGTGTGGGTTATATCAATCAAATCATCTTGTAACAGGCAAATGTTGGGGATGCCATTCCTCCCAAATATAACATGGTCGCCTGCCGTGTAATCTGACATTTCATATGCTATTCTTTTATCCTTAAGTATTTTGGTGAATTCATCAAATAACAATCTGGATATGTTTTTATTTTCACAAACAATATTATATGAAGAGCTGCCTTTTGACCCGACACAATCTATATTTATATTTACCAATTCTTCGTAATGCCTTGTTATTTCATTACAAAACGCTTCACTTCCCGAACCCCCCCAAAGAAAGGTTTCCTCTCCATTAAATGAGCAGAAAATTATATCTTTTTGGGGCATATCACCCTCGGCCAGCTTTGCGGCTGCTCTTAGCATAGCAGCCACGCCTGATGCATTATCCACTGCTCCCGTCGAATAAACATCGCCCAATGATCCCCCTGCGTCAAAATGGGCGCTGATGATTACCGCCTTGGAGGAATCTTTTCCGGGAATATACCCGACTATATTATTCACAGTCTTTGAAAAAACAGCGTCATTTATTTTAATTGAAGCCTCAATAACGTTATCCCAATTAATCGTGTCATATATATTCCTTTTTATCTGGCAGGTTATCAGTTTCGTATCCTGAGTATTAGCTGCGGGGTTAAAGCGTAATTGTTCAATTGGGACAAAACTGTATTTACAACCGGAAGTCTTCAGTATTTCATTATCTTTATGATATGCTGGTGTTCCCAAGCTATCTTTAAATAAAAATATTTTATCATTAATATTGCCAGCATTTAAATCCACAGTGAGACTCAGCTTGATATCAGTAGCTCCCTTGCCGAAAATAATATTTATCTCGGCACCCAATTTCAATTCGCGAACTGTGCCGTCATTAAAATATAGAACCACTTTTGGATCAGCAAGATCAATATCACATAGATTTTGAATATACGGCCATGCATATGTATTCCTTAAAAGGGGCTTTAGGCCCAATTTTTCATATACGCCGGCTATATACTCCCCGGCGTTTTCATTTCCCTTCGAGCCTACCGCACGGCCCTTATTTTCAGGGCTTACTAGTGTTTCTACGATATTTTTAGTGTCAATAGCATTACTTTTGTCTTCTTGAGTACAACCGGATGTCAATAAAAACAATGCCAAAACAACCAAAAATGCAAGGCACATAAACTTATGCATTATATTTTTATAGTCTATAAGCATGGTTATCATTCCTTTTAAATCAATAAAGCAGGGTTAATATTAAAGATACAAAAAGGCGCACAATGTTTAATTTTGTAAAACGTCAAATCAAATATCAATGTTGAGATATTCGTGTTAAACCGAAAAAGGAGTATGTAGACAGTGTTGCGGTAATATGTTGTTGTTAATAATTATAGCCGTTGCAGTCTTCGCCTTTTTGTACAACAGCTGCAGGACTACTCAATTTTATTAATGTGCGCCTTTGTGTATGCTAATTAGTGTAACATACAATAGAGAAATTATCAAATATTTACATTTTTCGAAATAGATGGAACTCACCAGGAACTCACCTATATGTATCCGCAAGTTTGCAAAGCAATCCCATTTCGGTATAGTTACAGGCAATCTTCACTTATTATAAATCATATAATGCGAATTAATATGTACTATAGTTCATTTTGACATTATTCTACTTAATATAAATACTTGTTTGAATCAAAGGAAATTAGGTCATACTTAAAATAGAGTGATGGGTTGGGTCTTTACCCTATATAATTGTACGTTGTTTACATTATTGGCTAATGGCACACATTTTTTCAGGCTTTACAGATTTGCTTTATCATGGTGCAATATGGGTGTTTGGAGAAAATCCTAATCAATTTTGCCCAATGGGAATTTACATAATCAATAGGAGTGATATTATTACGTTTGATAAAACAAGAAAAAGAGGGAGGCATTGCCTATGAGGAATTGTTTTTTGAGGAAAGGTGGATTTGATGATTAGAGAGATAATTAAAATTGACCAAGCTAAATGTGACGGCTGCGGGCTGTGCGTAGCGGCTTGTCAGGAAGGCGCAATCGGTCTCGTTGAGGGAAAGGCGAAACTGCTGCGGGATGATTACTGTGACGGCCTTGGAAACTGCCTGCCGGTATGCCCCTGCCAAGCAATCAGCTTTGAAGAACGGGAAGCCGGGGAGTTTGCTGATGCCGCCGTCAAAGCCGGGATGGAAAATGGGCAACCGGACATGTTAGCCTGTGGCTGTCCCGGTACTCATTCAAAGACTATCGAACGGGAAAGCTACTGCAAACCGGCGCAAATACAGACAGTATCAGCCCAAACACACCTGAAACAATGGCCGGTGCAACTAAAGCTGGTACCTGCCAACGCTCCCTACTTCGATAATGCTCTTTTGCTTGTTGCGGCCGACTGCGCCGCCTATGCCTATGGCAACTTTCACGCCGAGTATATGAAGAATAGAATAACTGTTATCGGTTGTCCGAAACTTGATGAGGGCGATTATTCCGGGAAGCTGACCGCTATTTTGCAACAAAATAAGCTAAAGTCCGTAACGGTTGTCCGTATGGAGGTTCCTTGCTGCGGCGGTATCGAAAGTGCGGTAAAGACTGCACTCCAAAATTGCGGTAAAATGATTCCCTGGCAAGTTGTAACCATCTCAACCGATGGCAAAATATCGGCAATTTGAGCAACCCGAAAGCTATCGCAGATGCCTTGACTTTTAATTCACCCTTTTATTGGACATATTCAAAACTTGCTTTTTTGCTGGATTGACTAAACAGCGCTTTTCCGTCTTTCCATAAATAAAAACGAGCGCCGCAGGTAATACGTTCCCTGATCTCTCTTTGCATCTTCCCTTTTTGGGGAGCTAGCAGCTTATGAGCGGCGCCGGACTCAATTTCTATTTCCAAACGAAGCCTTCCTTGTTGCAGGCTGATCCGTTTATCATCACAAAAGAGGGTTTTGGCGCCCAAATAGGTAGCCAGCCGGTATTCTTTTCCTCAATGTTTTAAGCCTCCTGTAGCCGGGTTGTCAATCAGGAGGCCCTCTTTGCTGAAGCGCGAACCGTGACAAGGGCAATCCCAGCTGCCCTCTGCTTGATTCCATTTCAGAGCGCAGCCCAGATGAGGGCAGCGTTTTAGGGAGGGGGTCAGCAGGTTACCTACCGCAGCCAAACCGTTCACAGCTAATTGAAACTTGACCATGCTTCTTTGCGGCGAAAAAACCGGAGCATAGGGGTTCTCCTGACCGGTAATCATGTCGCTTAGCAGTTGTGCCGCTACCATGGAGGAAGTCATGCCCCATTTATTGAATCCGCCGGAGACATATAATCCTTCCGTTGATTTTCCATAGGGGCCAATATAGGGCACACTGTCCAGGGTCATACAATCTTGAGTAGCCCAGGCATATCTTTCAGATGCCAGCGGATAATTAGCAGCGGCAAAACTCCTCAATACCTGCCAATTGCCGCCCCTTTTCCCGGTCTTATGATCGCCGCCGCCAATGATCAAATAATCGCGATAATTGCGGAAAGACAGTCCGTTTACTTTTTCCTCTAAATACATACCTTCCACATCCGCCGCCTTTTCCAAGGCGATGGCATATGAGCGGTGCTGATACATCTTCAAAAAGTAGCCGCCATGCTTATTGAGAAAAGGAAAATGGCTAGCCACGATGATCTGCTTGGCTGTGATTTTGCCATATTCGGTGAAGGCGGTATGAGGAGCCAGTTCCTTGACAAAAGTATGCTCAAAGATATTCAACTCTTTGGCCATAGCCGTCAGGAATTTCAGAGGGTGAAACTGGGCTTGACCGGGAAATTTTACTGCACCTGCGGTTTTGAACGGCAAAAGGGTCATATCTGCAAATTCCCCCTTAAAGCCGATTTTATCCAGGGCGGACAGCTCATCTTCAATCATTTTTCGATTATCTGCTGAATAAACATAGGCATCCTTTTCCTCAAAATCGCAGTCGATTCCACTACAGATCCGGGTATATTCCTTCAGTGCCTGCTGATTAGCCTCCAGATACATTTTGCTTTTTTCCGGGCCTGCGCCTTTGAGCAGTTTATGATAGAGCAAGCCGTGCTGGGAGGTTATTTTGGCGGTGGTGTTTTGAGTGATGCCGCCGCCGGTTTTTTTGCCTTCCACTAACATATAATCAACCCCGGCCTTTTGCAGAAAATAAGCGCATAAAACCCCGGCCATACCGCCGCCAATAATCAGGACATCGGTTTTGGCATCGCCTTGAAGAGGCTCAAAATCAGCTGTTTCTATGCTGTCACACCAGAGAGATTTCATAATAATAAACATTCCCCGATGGCTCAAAAAGTATTAGCAAAAGTGTGAAAATTATATTCCCAGCCGAAGGCGGGGAATATAATTGGTTTTCATGTGGATTTTGTGCAGCCGTGTGCGGCGGCAACTATGATAACGTTTATTTTGGCAATGGGATGCAAAAACAGCTTGACTTTGCGATTTTTTTGCATTATAATTCAAGCGGAGGGATGACTATGATAAAAAGAGCCGGGTATTTAGATCAGTTGATCAGCTTGCGGGACAAACAGCTTATTAAAGTAGTTATGGGTATCCGAAGATGCGGCAAATCCACGCTGCTTGAATTATTCAAAGAAGAACTGCTGAAAAACGGTGTCGCCGAGCAGCAAATAACCATGATCAATTTCGAAGAAGCCGACAATGAACCCTTGATGGATCGCAAGGTCTTATATGCCCATATTAAAAAGGGGCTGCTCCCGGATAGAATGAATTACATCATTCTGGATGAGATCCAACATGTCGGGGAATGGCAGCGGGTAGTAGACAGCCTTTTCATCAAAAAGAATTGCGACGTTTATATCACCGGCTCGAATGCTTATCTTTTGTCCGGTGAATTAGCTACCTTGCTTTCCGGAAGATATGTAGAGATAAAGATGCTGCCTTTATCTTTTTCAGAGTATATATCGGCATTAGGTGATAAGACAGAATTGTCCAGGAAATATAATTCCTACCTGACAAACAGTTCTTTCCCCTACGCCTTGGAATTGACTAAAGCGAAAGATATCAGAATGTATTTGGACGGTATTTATAATTCCGTGGTATTCAAAGACGTGGTCCAAAGAAAGAAAATTGCTGATGTTTCCGCGCTGGAAAGTGTGATCCGGTTTATGTTTGATAATATCGGCAACTTGAGCAGCACAAAAGCTATAGCGGATGCCCTGACCTTTTGCGGCAGGAAGATATCTGCCCATACTGTGGATAGCTATCTGGAAGCTCTTTGCGGCAGCTTCATCCTTTATAAAGCCGGCAGGTATGATGTAAAAGGCAAACAAAACCTCAAGACAGGGGAAAAGTACTATATCGCAGATATTGGCCTCCGCTATTATCTCTTGGGTTCGCAGAAGGCGGATCTGGGACGGGCGCTGGAGAATGTCGTTTATCTTGAACTGCTTCGCAGGAGTTATGATGTACGCATCGGGAAGGTCGGAAATAATGAGGTTGATTTTGTGGTCACCAATGAAGACGGCCTTTCCTATTATCAGGTGGCGCTGACTGTACGCGGGGAAGATACGCTTGCCCGTGAACTGAGGTCACTTGATAGTATCGCGGATCATAACCCCAAATACTTGCTGACCCTTGACGACGACCCGGAAACCTCACATAACGGCATCCGGCAAATCAACGCCTTGGATTGGTTGCTAAAATAAGAAGAGGAGGGATAACATGGTTTCGGCATGGTCGATTGTTTTTATGGTTTTTTCTTTATTGCTTAGCCTGGCTCTGGTGTTTCGTTTATATTTATTGCTGAGGAAGAGGTATGGATTAAAGATCATCCCTGCTTTGGTAGGGGCGGCGGTTTTTATTGTTTTCGCTATGGTCCTGGAACAGTTGCTGCATTCCCTGGTGTTGAAAAAAGCGCCTGATGGAAGTATTGAACTGTTGAAATACCCCTTGCAGTATGTCTTATACGGGGCCTTTGCGGCAGGTATTTTTGAAGAGACCGGACGCTTTGTTGCTTTTAAGCTGCTGAAACGAAAATTCACCGGGGTTTCCACAGCACTTTCTTACGGGATTGGCCATGGCGGCATTGAAGTATTGTTGCTGGTGACATTGTTAATGATCAGTAATATTGTCACAAGTATTATGATTAATACCGGGACGACCAACCTGCTGGGCGATACACCACAGGTCGTTGCAGGCATAGAGCAATTAACTACTACTGAGCCCTGGATGTTTTTAATGGGCGGTATTGAGCGTATATTTGCTATGGCTATGCAGATTTCTCTGTCTATCATTGTCTGGCATAGCATCAATACCAAGGGCAAAGTCTGGCTGTTTCCGCTGGCAATTTGCATCCATGCTGCCGTTGATGTTATGCCGGCGATGTATCAATGCGGGGTGGTTCCCAATATATTGCTGGTCGAATTGGTTACGGGAATAATCGCAGCGATATTAGTAATATTTACCATTTCGGCTCATAAAAAGTTTCCAAAAAGCAGTACCAGTTAAATATGGTAAAAGAAGGGTTGAAATCTCGGCTTTTGAGCCTAAAAAAACTAAATGCCCTGTTTATCAAGGCTATTTTGGCACTATTTGTTGTACAACAAGCTCAACATATGAAATACATCTCTATGGTTGCAACTTTGTACTTATTACTTGTTACCCGCTATTTTATTTCAGCAAAAAAGGCGCCGATTGCAAGCTTTGTTATCTCGTGCAATCAGCGCCTTTTTCTAATGCAGCTTAAGAACATTCTTTAAAAATCAACTACAGGTTCCGGCCGGCTGCAAGCTTTGCGGCTTCGATCGACTGCCTGGCATAATCAATCGCCATGGCGGCGGTCTTGAACATCTGGGAGGGAGAGTGGAAGCCCATGCTGTTTTCGGCGGCAATGTAATCCCAGAAGAATTGGGCTTTCCGCACCAACTCCCGGGCATTTTCCAGGGAGGACTCATTTACGCCCGCAACTTCCATTGCTTTGGCAATCGCGCCATGGGCTTCGGCAACTGCCGAACCTGCTGCGCGCTGTACCTGGAAGAAATCTTCCTGAATGGTCGTGACCGAATCGATCAGCCATTCCGTGCTTTGATTATGGCATTTACCGCAGGATGATTCAACGCTTCTCAGGGGGCTGGTGACCCAATGGTTGGAGTATTTTTCCCCTTTTTCCAAGTTGTAGGCCATATGGCAGTCGGCGCAGGAAACTCCCGCTTTGGCATGTATGCCCGAACTGAAGGTTTCAAATTCAGGATGCTGGATTTTTAGCATTTTAGCCTCAGAATCGGCATGAATAAAGTCCTGCTGAAACCCATGGGGGATGGTTGAGTAGTAATCGTAGACCTGCTCGGCATTGAGACCGTTATCCCAGGGGAAGATGATCTTAAAAGTATCAGGTTCGAAATAGTATTCCGAGTGGCACTGGGCGCAGACATAGGAGCGCATTTCTTCCCGGGTCGCCCGGGACAGATCAATGCCTCTCCTTTCCTGAGCCTCTATGAAAGCCGGGTTGATAACTCTCAGATCATTGGTGAGCGGGTCATGGCAGTTCGCGCAAGTGATAAACTGGTCATCCTTGATATTGCCGATATAATCGGCAAAAGGGATCGAGGCATAATCCCAGCCATATTCCTCGAATGCGGCTTCTATCAGGGGCGTCTTGCAGGTGATACAAGCGGTTTTGGTTTTTTCATTGACACGCTTGGTTTCCTTTAAATCCTTTATCGCATAGAAATGGCCCCGGTCATCCTTGTAATCAAGGGAAAAGGCATTGCCCTTGAAGTTGACCAATATCTCCGGCTGCATCTCGAAATGATCCTGAGCCCGGTTTCCGCCAAAGCGCCCCGGCTTATCCCCGACTTGCTGCGATTTCATTTCGCTGGCATATTGGAGGGGATAGATCTTTCCCCAGGCTGCGGAATCATAGATTTGACCCTGGGGGATAGGCGTGGCGCCTTTGGCAGTAATGGTGGCATTGGTATTGGCGCCGCCAATTCTGCCTACTACAAAACCAAGGAATAAAACACAGACGATAACAACAACAGACAGTATTTTTTGGGTCTTGCTCATTTTGTTTTTTCACCCCCTTTACTTAGATTTCATGTACCAGGCTACGGTGGCATGATAAGCAATCGGTATCGTCATTCATGATATTTGCCACGGCCGCATCATGGCATCGCAGACAGTTATTCTGAAGATAATCCCTGCCTTTCTCAGTCAGCTTAATATCTTCTGCCAGCGGATAATTCCTAACGACCTGGGCATTGCTGTCCACAACTCCGGTATAAATTTTCGCGCCCAAATAGCTGGCCGGATTGTCGTGCGGCAGATGACACTCGGCGCAAGCCACGGACTTATGTGTTGCCGACTGCCAGGTCTTGTAGTGTTCCGTCATGGCATGACAACCACCGCAGAATTCCGGATTATTCGTATATGCATAAATATTTGCACCCAGTACCATGATGATCACAGCTGCTACGAACCCCAACGCTACCAGTCGAAAGGTTGGATTTTTTTTCACGGTATCACCTCCTTTGACGTGGGTTTTGCCCACAAATTCTGAAAGCCGAATTCTGAATTATGGTTGTTTTCGCGGAGTGAAAACCTTCAACCATTTGGCATTCATAATTCAGCTTTGCGCTCAAAGAGCGCTTTGGGAAAGGAAGTCCTCCGTTTTCCTGCAGCCCAAGCCGTTCCTATGCTGATCATAAGGGCGCCGAGCCAGACCAGGTTGATCAGAGGTTTTTCCGAGAGCTCTACCAGGATCAGGCCGGCAGCCGTTTTTTGATCACATACCGTCAACAGGACTTCCCCTGGTTCGGCGGCAACAAGGCTCAGTTCGTACCGGTCAAAAACTGTTTGTGCGGTCGGTTCGTATTTTCCCTCTCCCATATATACCAAAAGTACTCTGACTTCTTGGTATTCTCCGTTCAGTATTGCCTGCAGGGTGGCATATACACTGCCTGGCATTGCCTCTGTCATGCCGACATCTGTCAATCTAAGCTCCAAGCCGTCTGTCCCAATAAGCTTACTCTTCTCCGACAGCAGTGTATAGGTTTCCTCTCCATGATCCTGGGTCAGGGAGGGTGCAAGATAAATGTCTTTGAAGAGACCTCTTTTTATAGCCGGTTCATAAACGGTGAAATCCTGCTCCATCCTGACGGGGGCCAACATCGAAGCGCCGTCCACTATAAAGCTGTAGCGGTGTTCCTTGCCTTCAATCAGATGCTCCTCTCCCAGGTAGACAATAGATCTGCCCAGCATGAACTGCTCTTCTCCCAGGGTAAGTACGGCTGTTTCTTTTCTATCGGCTGCCGAAGAGATAATGACGCCGGTCACCAGGCAGCAAAGACCGATATGGGCAATCAGTGAGGGCCGCTTTACGGGGCGCTTTGCGGTTCGGGTTTGAGATGCTCTTTTTGTTTTATTGTTACTTGGCGCATCCAAGGAATTGAAGCTTTTTTCAGGACCGGCAAATTGGGCTGCTAAAGCCAGACCGGCTAGGCCCAGCACCAAGAGGTTGAAGGGGCCGCGAACCGGAAAAATAAAACCCAAAGCAATGACGGCAAGAGCTGCGGGAAGAAGAGGTAATATCCTTTTAAGGCTGCCGCCATACTGTCCTTTCCAGGGAAAAAGCGATGCCAGGCTCAGTAGGAGAAAGATTATGGCCGCAAAGGGCAGGGAAGTGATATTATAGAAGGAAGCATTTACACTTTGAGGATTTCCCAGCAGGGATGTGATCAGAGGGGTCGAGGTTCCCAAAAGGACGACAAGTCCCAGCCCGGCCAGAACAGCCGCTCCTATTAAGGTTAGGGAAGCCCGGTTTTGCAGGGAAGTCGGATTTTCCTCCCTTGGTATATTTTGCCATTTAGCGATCAGCAACAGCGAGGACAGTAATAACACCAGCATCACCAAAAGGGCAAGGATTTGACCTGTGCCCTGGTTGCTGAAAGAGTGGGTGGAAAAGTCGCTCAAGATGCCGCTGCGGGTGAGAAAGGTACCATAAAGCACGGTGACATAGGCAAAAATAGTTGCCAAATAAGCAGGTTTTAGAGCCATCTTGCGCCGGATTCCCGTCAAGAGAAAATGGACCAAGGCGCCCGCGGCCAGCCAGGGGATCAGCGAGGAATTTTCCACCGGATCCCAGGCCCAGTATCCGCCCCAGCCCAGCACCTCATAGGCCCAGAAACCGCCGATAAAGATTCCGATGCCAAGGGCTGCCCAGGCTGCAAGGGACCAGGGTAGAGCCTGTTTGAGCCAGGATTCATAGTCCCGGTCCAAAAGCGAGCCCATGGCCAGCGCCAGAGGCACAGCAAGGCCTGCGTAACCCAAAAAGAGCAGGGGCGGGTGGGAAATCATCCAAGGGTTTTGTAATAAGGGGTTTAGGCCCACACCATCCGTCATCACCTGAGCAAACATCATAAAAGGGCTTTTTATCAGCACGATCAGCAGTAAAGCGATTTGGATCAGGCCGTGGACAGCTAAAGTATCCGGCGGGATATTCTTTTTCCTCTTTAATAGCAAGCCCAAAATGCTGTGGAGAAAAACCCAAAGGAGAAAGGATCCTTCCTGGCCCGCCCAAAAGGCGGCGGTTTTATAAAGCAAGGTGAGGTTTTTAGCCGAGTAGGAGTAGACATAGCGGTATTGAAATTGATCAGTGAGAATAATATAGCCCAGGTAAAGTACGGCTGCAGCAATCAATGCCGCGGCAATATAATAGCAGGCTTCGCTTTTTTTGCCTCTGGCTGTTTCCTGCCGTGAAAAGCGGCCAATAGACCGGGCGGCTACCGGTACGGCGGTAAAGGCCAGGGCCAGGAATACCGCAACAAAACCAATCATTGCCGATCACCTTCCACTTGATACTTGGAGGGGCATTTGACCAGGATCCGTTCCGCGAGAAAATCCGCTCCCTGATATTGCCCGGCCACCACCACACTTGTGGCATGGGAGATATTATCCGGAGCTGCGCCCGCATAGACAACCCGTACCCTGGTTCCTTCTTCATCTTCCAGAAAAAAGGAAATTCCCCGGCCCTCATCCCAAAGAGATACCTTTTTGTCCACAAAATCTCCTTTGACCTGCACTATCTTTGTGGATTCCCTGGCTTCAGCGAAGCTGACATAGGGACTAAGGGAATCACGAAGAGCCATGCCGCAGAAAGAGATAGCCAGCACAACTATGATGATACCGATAAGATGCCTTCGTCTCATGAATACTCACTCCCTACTCCCTTACCTTTGTTGTTCTTCGCTTCATCCAGTATTGCAGCAGCCAGAGGAATAGGCCTGTAATGCCTGCCAGGGCAGCTAGTAGTACTCCTATCATTATCGAATCCATCTGGATTTTGCCGGCATTGTTGATCAGGGGCTCCGGGTGCAAGGATTCGAAAAACCTGGGGATGATAAAAACCAGAAATGGTACGGTGATAAAGGAGAACAGGGTGTATACCGCGGCGGCATTGGCCCGGCGCGCAGGATCCTCGACCGAGGCTTCCAGGGATATATAGGCGCCGTAAATAAGCAGCAGGATAAATATGGTAGTCTGCCGGGGATCCCAGTTCCAGTAGGCGCCCCAAGTCAGTTTGGCAAAAATAGCGCCGCTTCCTGTAGCCAGCAGGCAAAAAATCAAGCCCAGCCGCGCCGCCGAGGAGCTTAGCAGATGATACCGCATCTGTTTTGTCCGCAAATAGCGGATAGCCCACCAGGCGGAAAGCAGAAACCCCAAAACTGCGACCCAGGCCATAGGAATATGAAAAAACATGATCCTGACAAGATAGCCCAGCCCCAAAGCCGGCGGCACTATGGTGAAGACCAGTGTTGTAACGGTCAGCAGCCAAAGAAGTAGTGCAAAGGTGGTGGTTTTAGGCATCGGCATAACCTCCGTTTTAGTTGGGAGCTTAGTTCCTAACTAAAACTAATCACTCCAGAGGAAGTCAAAAAGTAATGAGCCTGCTGTTATTGCTGCTACGGCGTATCCTGCCAGAAAGAGGGTTTCTCCGGTTGTTGGGGGTTTTGCTGATAGGATTGTGCCGGTCAGGCGGATGGCGCTTAAGAATTGGGGCAGGATCAGGGGGAAAGTTAAAACGGTGAATAAAGAAGAGCGTCCCCGCGCCTGGGCCGACATGGCGGCAGTCAGGGTGGATACGGCGGCAAGCCCGGCGCTTCCCAATAAAAGTATCCCCAGTAAGGGCAGAAAACGTGGGCTGTCGATATTGAAAAAAAGGATAAACAGAGGCAAAAGGATGATATTTATTCCGGCCAGCAGTAAAAAGCTGAAGATCAATTTGCCGAAATAGACAGCCTGGGGCAGGGCATAAACCTTGAGCGTGAAGAGAGTCCCGGCATCTGCCTCCTGGGCAAAAACCCTGGACAGGCCGGCCATCGCCGAAAAAAAGAGAATGACCCACAAAAGCGCCGCCAAAAGGTGAGGCGCCGGCGTGATGCCGCCAAGGCTCATGCTCAAACTGGAAAGAGCAGTCAGGATAAACATGATCAGGGTACTGAGGGCATAATAAGACCGCAGCTCATTGAGAAAGTCTTTTTTTAATATAGCTGTAATGCTACGGTAAAGCGATGATTTGGGAAGCATATGCCACCTCGCTTTGTCCATTGGTTGCCATGGCAATCAAATGCCCCTGTTTTAACCTGGCTTCGATCAGCGCCAAAACCATTGCTTGTCCATCACTGTCGAGGTTGGAAAGACCCTCGTCGATCAGCCAGATCGGAGGGTCTATCAAAGACAGCAAAGCAAAACGCAAACGCTGTATCATCCCGGTGGAATAAGTCGCCAGGTACTTATTAGAAAAATTTTCCAAATTAACTGCTCTTAAGGCACGGCTGATATCTTCCCGGACAGGCTCAAGTCCCCGGGCCCGCGCCAGCAATCCGATGTTTTCCCCGCCGGTCAGTTGATCATAAAATGCCAGCTCAGGTGAAATCAAACCTATATAAGGAAGGCTCTGTTCAAAGTGACGGAGCAAGGTTTTATCCGCGCGGATCTCCACCCGGCCGCTGCTGGGTTTAAGCAGGCGGGCGATTATTTTCAGCAGCGTAGACTTGCCCGAACCGTTACGCCCGGTAACGACCAGGCATTCACCGGAAGAGACGGTGCAATCCAGGGAAGAAAACAAGGTTTTCGTTCCAAAGCGCTTGGAAACGTCATTGAGGGTAATACTCATGCGATACATGCCTAAAACCCCAGTCTTGAGCTTTGATCCTGCTTATATTATAGCAACAAAAATCAGCATGAGCAGAATGTAATATAATCTTAATATTTCTACTCCCTACCCTCTACTCCCTACCTCCGCAAGGCAGCCCTTCAAAGCGGTAGCCGATTCCATGGACAGTATTGATATATTGGAGGCTGGAGGCGCTGCTTTCTATTTTTTTTCGCAGCCTGTGGATATGGACCGAGACGGTTTTTTTATCCCCCTCATAGTCGCTCTCCCAAATCCGCTGCAAAAGTTCCATCCGCGTATAGACCTGGCCCGGATTGCTGGCCAAAAGCAGAAGAAGATCATATTCCTTGCCGGTCAAGGCGATCTCTTCGCCTTTTATTGTAACCTTGTGGCTGGGATTGTCGATGCAAAGATCTCCATGGATGATAGGCTTATCCGCCGCCTTGCTGCTGCCTTTGTAGACGCGCCGCAATACTGCCTTGATCCTTAGTGAGAGCTCAACCGGACTGAAAGGCTTTGTCATATAATCGTCTACGCCCAGACGAAATCCGGCGATCCGGTCTATCTCTTCGCCTTTTGCCGAGAGGATGATGATGGGAATGTGATCCCTGGCTTCCCCCAGGCGGGCGATCACCTCCGGACCGCTCACCTTGGGCATCATCAGATCGAGCAAAATCAGATCGGGCTGCTGTACGGGGATCACCCGCAATGCCTCTTCCCCATCGGCGGCGATATATACCTCATAGCCTTCTTTTTCCAGGAAATAGCGCATGATTTTCCGGATTTTTTCATCATCGTCAACTACCAGGATTTTTGTCTTTTTGCTCATGGCTCAAGCAACTCCTTTTTTTGGCAGATTGGTAAATGGATGATAAAAGCTGTGCCTTTTTGGGGTATGCTATCTACTGAAATATTTCCGCCGTGCAGGGCTACCAGGCTTTGGACAATTGAGAGCCCCAGCCCGCTTCCGGAGTTTTCACCTCCGGATCCGGATTGGCGGAAGCGGTCAAAGATATAGGGGATATCTTCCGCTTCTATTCCGATACCGCTGTCTTTGACCACGATCTGCAGCTGGTCTATACCGGTGCTTTGGCAGGGATTAACAGAGACTGTTACAGTTCCCTTTTCCGGAGTAAATTTGACCGCATTACTTAAGAGGTTTTCCATGATCCGTTTTAATTTATCAAAATCTGCTTCCAGAGATGGGGTTTCTGAATGGATAAATATGGAAAATTGAATGCCTTTTTTCTCAAACAGATGGCCCATTGTCCTGGCTATTTCATCAAGGAGATCCCTGATATCCACCTCTTTGCTGCAGAGTTTCATCAGGCCAGCCTCGATTTTGGAAATGTCCAGGATATCATTGATTTGCATATGCATGGAGCGGGCGCTTTCCAGGATATCATTGAGAAATTCAGATTGGAGGGCGCTGAGTTCCCGGCGTTCGCCCAGCAGTGTTTCGCTAAAGGCGATGATCGCCGTCAGAGGTGTTCTCAACTCATGGCTCATTACAGCCAGAAACTCCGATTTAAGCCGGTCGGTTTCACTCAATCGCGCATTCATCTTGCTCAGCTCTTTGCTTTGTTCCGCCAGGAGCCGGTTGGCATCTTTGAGCATACTGGTCCGGTCCTCTACCTGCTCCTCCAAAAGGGCATGGCTATTTTGGATCCGTTCGGCCATCGCATTGAAGGCCACTCCCAGCTTGCGGATCTCGTCGTAAGAGAGCTCCGGGTCTATGGATACTTCCCAGCCGGAATCCCCCAGTTCCGATATTTTCTGGGTCAATGCTTTGACAGGAATAATTACTATTTTATCCATGATCCTGTAAACCATGTATATAGCCGGTATAAGGATAGCGATAGCAAAAAGCAATTGCAGCAATATATTGTTTTTGATATTGTTCTCCAGGATTTGGGTAGGAAAAACGATGCTGAGGGCGCCTGCGAATTCACCGATCCTGCCGCCTTCTTTGGGAAATCCGGAAATATCGATTTCGCCCTTGGGATCTCCATGACAGGTCAAGCAATCCTGCTCATATTTGAGGGGAAAAAGGTAGCGAAAGACCCGTTCTTTTTCCACAACATCGTAACCCCAGATCTCCTTGACCTCAGGATTCGCCGAGAGATATGTTAGTTTAGCGGCTTCGAAGGCATCCGGCTCATTGCCGCTCACCCGGGCGTTCAGACGGGTTTGCTTCATCCAATATCCGGTATTTTGCTTAAAAATATAGCTAAGCCCTCTGCCGACCGCTGCCGGGTTTAAGTGTTTGAAATGAAAGTTGCCGTTTTGATCATAATTGATCAAATCCTGGTTCTGGGCGATAAAGGCTCTGGTCGCCAGCAATTGCTGGGCAATGACCGCCGCTTTTTCCTTCATTTCAGCCTCGGCTTGGTTTTGGTATTGGATAATACTGCAGGCCAGGCCAATGCCGGACATGCAAACAATAATGAGACCCACGCCGAGCATTAAACGAAATGTCAGATTTTTTTTGATTTTCATGCCCACCATTCCATTCTGATACAGCTTTGCCGTTAGGGAGTAGAACATTTTTTTTGCATTGTCTGTAATTAAAAATAACTGTGTTCTATGGCATGAATCTTGGCATAATAGCCGTTTGCTTGGAGCAGTTCTGCTTCGTTTCCTTGCTCGACAATGCGGCCTTGTTCCATGATGAGGATATTATCCATGACAGCTAAACCATGGCATTCGTGAGTAATGTAGAGTACGGTTTTATCCGTCCACCAGCGGCTTAAGGTTTCAAAGAGGCCGTCACGGTTTTTCCGGTCCAGGCTCCCGGTCGCCTCATCCAGCATAATCAGGGGGGCATCCTGCAAAAAGAGCCGTGCCAGCGCCAGCCGTTGTCTTTCGCCGGCAGAAAGTTTGTAGCCGTTTTCTCCTACAAGTGTATCGTAACCTTCCGGCAGGCTGTCAATAAACTCAGCAAGACGGGCTTTTTCTATAGCGGTTCTCAGCTCTTCTTCAGTGGCATTTTCCTTGGCGATCAGGATATTTTCGCGAATGGAGGTGTGGAAAAAATAAGGATGCTGATCCAAATAGCCGATCTGCCGGCGCAAATGGGCGGCGCTGATCTGCTTCAGCTCTATCCCGCTGCTTGTGATCCGGCCTTTATCATAGGGCAAAAAGCCGATCAAGAGATTTAAAAGTGTGGTTTTGCCGGTGCCGGAGCTGCCCAGGAGGGCTGTTTTGGCGCCTGGTTTTATAGAAAAAGTGATATCAGAGAGCACAGGCTGATCCTGCTCATAGCCGAAGCTGAGGCCCTCCACCGTCAAGCCGGCTAAGGCGGGCGGTGCCTTACCCCCCCGCTCCGGTTCCCGGGGCCGGGCCGCGGCTTCGCTCATTCCGGCCAGGGCAAAACGGGATTGATCCAGATATTCCGTTGCAGCCGCCAAAGGCTGGAGAGCCTCAAAGGCAGCCCAGATCACCCAGACCACGCTAGCCAGTAAAAGACCGCTGATATTTGCCCCGCCCAGCAGCGGGATCATAACAACAAGAGCCGCAAGAAGAGCCAGGTTTGCCAAAAAGGAAGTAGAGACTGCGGCAAAGCTATCCCAAAGACCGATATATTGACGTTCCCGGTCCAAAGCCCGTCCGGATTCCTCAATCAGCTCCAGCCTCCCCTGCCTGCCACCGTAAATTTCCTGATCGGCCAGGCCGTTGATATAATCGTAGAGACTTTCGTTGTATTCCAGCTTGCGGCTGTGATAATCTCCGCGCTTACCGCTTAGGAAGTGTCGCAAGAGATAGGGGCTTAGGATCCCGCCAAAGCCGAAGAAAGCGGTCAATATCAATACCAGCTTCCAGTTGAAAAAACCCAAAAAGAGGGAAACCGCGACCCAGATCATCAGAGCCAGCAAGGGTACGGTCAAAACCCGTAAATAGAAAAATTTCAAAATCTCCACATCGCCGATGATATGCTTGAATAAGCGGCTCATCCCCAGTTTTTTCAGTGACATATAGGAAAGTTTTTCCATTTGATCATAGTACCAAAGGCGCAGTCCTTTCAAGATGCGAAAAGTGACATCATGGCTTTTATAGCGCTCCAGATAGCGCAGGGCGGCCCGGCTGATCCCGAAAAAACGGACGGCGACAATTGCCATCATCAAATCCAAAAGAGGAGGGGCAAGCGAAGCCCGGCTGATCAGATAGGCAGAAAATCCCAGCAAAGCGATATTGGCGATGATTGCCGAGGCTGAAAGCAGGCAAGAACCGGTGATCTGAGCCATATAGGGGCGGCGAAAACTTAGGAATTGGGTGGTGGGGCGCGCCCAGCTCAAAACTTTCCGCCCCCCCGGT
>WRHF01000014.1 GCA_009783415.1 Clostridiales bacterium | reverse complement strand
TTTGCCGCCAGGCGGCGCGGGAAAACCTTGAAAGGCAACAAGCATTCCTGCGGTTTTCCCGCACCACCTGACGACAAAAATCCTCGGCGGATTAATAGAAAATGTTTTCGTTCTCGGGTATAATTTTGGAGGATACCTAAACAAAATTACACCATGCTTTTCTCTGTTTACATCTGCCTATACAGTTCTTCCAGTTGATCTATATGTGCCCTCAGCACTGCTTTTATTTCTGTATTATCACTGCTCTTTGTGAGCTTTCTCAATCCGGAATAAAAACTCTCCGCCATTTTGATTATTTCCGTCTCCAATGGCGGTATGTCTACCGGCTCTTTGAGGTTTTCTTTTTTATAGGTACCCTCTTCAATTCTCGCAGCCAGCTCAAAGATCTCTTCCTGCGACCCGTAAGCCATCCTTTCCAGATCTCCTTTATTGATCATCAATTCTCCGGAAAGGATTTTTCTTTTGGCCTCCGGCGATTTTTCGCCTATAGCATCGATTGCAGCGGCAAGCTTGGCGTCGCGGTCAATTGTTCTTGGCGATACCCGATACTTCTCCGATAAACGTTTCGCCGTCGATTGATTTTTTGGAAAAACGTCACTTTGGCGTTTTTCACTATTCTGTACATTCTGATTATTTGCACCTTGTAGCTTTTTGTCGGCTCTGTAATGAAGCCCTCTATAGTGGCTCAGCTGAATTTGGGAGAGGTTGCGGCGTGACACCTGATTGGAAATTATCCAAATAAGTACTTCTTCTCTTGATCCGAACTCCTTGTCTACAGTATTGAAAGGTATGTCGTGCTCCAAGCAGATCCCATATCTGTTATGGCCGTCGATCAGGATCCCGTTCCAAAGGACGATCGCGTCCCGGCAGCCGTTTAGCAAGAGGTTTTCTTCAAGCGCCGAGTATGTTTCTTTGTCAAGTTCCGGAAGTAAGCATTTAAATTCTTCATCAATTATGATCTGATTTTCATCAATTATCGTCTGATTTTCTTGATTGTCCATATCCGAACCCCCAATTTATTTTTATTTCACTTGCTTAGCCTATCACAAATCCGTATAATATGTCAATATAATTCCTTTTCCCCTTATTACCAATTTTGCAGTTTAACATATTTTTCCATTTTATTTAGCTTATTTACCATATCGAAAAAGCCCATAAAACAGTTGACGGGGGGTGTTTTGGAGCTTATAATAAAAGCGTAAGAATATTCACTATTCTATATTGAGGAGGAACTACTGTGAAAAAATCCTTATTTCCGAAAGCTATTAGCTTATTCCTGGCAATTGCCTTGTTGCTGGGCATCTTTCCCGGTACGGCCCTGACCCGTGCGGAGGAGCCAAGCAAGTTTTTAGCCGCAATTGGAGCTCCCGACTCTAATGCTATCAAGATTTACACGGCCCAGGATTTGGATAATGTGCGAAAAAACCTCAGCGGCAGCTATGTTCTGATGAACGATATTGATTTAGCCGGATTCAAAGGCGGTCAATGGGAACCGATTGGAGATGTCACATTTGATTACTTAGAGGATGAACCCTCATATGACAACGCCTTCACCGGCATATTTGATGGCCAGGGTTATCTCATCAAAAACCTGAAAATAACCGGTGATAAATACTCATTTAACGGCCTCTTTAGTAGTATCTCCGATGCGATTGTTAAGAATCTGGGCATGGAAGGCACGAATATAGCCATATCACATAAGCCAGCATTTTTGGATGATTATGACTATTCTGACATTTACTTTTTCGTTGGGACTATCTGCAGCTTAAGTAAGGATAGCTCTATTTCTAATTGCTATAATACAGGGAATATTTCTTATATAATTAATTCTGATACTGTGTCTTTTTCTGTTGCTGGGGGGATCTGCGCTTTTAATCCCGGCGATAGCCCTATTTCTTATTGCTATAGTACAGGGAATATTTCCGCTTCTGTTACCTCTTCTGATTATTCTTCCTCTTATGCCGGAGGAATCTGCGCCATTAGTGAGGCCCCTATCTTTAATTGCTATAACACTGGAAATATTTCTGCTTCTTCTAATGAAGATACTTCTTTTGCCGGGGGCATCTGCGGTTATAACGGGGTCCCTATCTCTAATTGTTATAGCACCGGAAATATTACTTCTACTACTTCTAATGGTGATGGTTCCTTTGCTGGTGGTATCTGCGGCATGAGCTATGGCTCTGTTTCCAACTGCTATAGCGCTGGAAACATTACTTCTACTTCTTCTAGTGACTATGGCTCCTTTACCGGAGGTATATGCGGCGGCTCTACATGGGGCTGGGATGATGATGATGTATATATTAGCAATTGCGTTGTTTTGGCCAATCGAATATCTGCAGGAAGCAAATCCAGCTCTTCAGATAGCAACAGCTATCTAATTGGTTTTATGGATGATGACTCTCTCAAATACAACAATCTGGCCCTTTCCGGTATTTCCGGTAATGCCAAAAATGACGCCGACCGCCTTATTTCCGCGGCGGAGGCTAAAAACCAGGCTACATACACAGCACTGGGATGGGATTTTGATAAGGTCTGGCAAATGGTTCCCGGACAGGATTATCCTCAGCTGCGCAGATCATCTTCTGCCGGCATTTCCGGAACAGATGACAACGAAAAAGACAGCTCTGAAAAAGATGCTGCCGAAAAGGATGCCTCGGAAAAAGAGCCTTGGCAAAACCCGTTTACTGATGTAAAAGATAGCGACTGGTTTTATGATAACGTGCAATATGTGGTAACAAAAGGTCTCTTCAACGGTACTTCCGCCACCACTTTTGCCCCGCAAAACACCATGACCCGCGCCATGCTTTTCACGGTCCTGGCCCGTTTGGCTGAAGTGAACACCGATGGAGGTGAAACCTGGTATTCCCTGGCCCTGGATTGGGCGGTGAAAGAAGAACTGACTGATGGCACGGGACCTCAAAACCCGGTGACCAGAGAGCAAATTGTCACTATTCTTTGGCGCTATGCCGAAAAACCAACCGGAGCAGGCAAATTAGCCGGGTTTTCCGACCATTCCACAGTAAGCGACTGGGCAGTTGAAGCATTCCAGTGGGCTATTGAAGTTGGCATTATCAATGGCAAAAACGGCAAACTGGTTCCCCAAGGACAAGCAACCAGGGCAGAAGTGGCTGCAATACTGCATCGTTTTGCAGAGATTGAAAAATAGTAGCAACAAAAACACGGCGTACTGTTAGTCCTGCTTCGGAAAGCTCTGCCTCATTTTGATGGATGTTAAGTTGTCCAAATCGGGTTAATGTCGTATTTTACCATATTTGAGTCGGTAGTTATTATGAGTAATTCCTCAACAATCGCTTGCGTGGGTATCCAATAATATGTCCATCACATATACTCCTTAAAATCTTCCAATGGCTCGAACCAATCATGGTCGTTCGCTTCCCACATTTTACCTTTCAATCTTCCGAATTGTCGGGTTTTCTTCTGTGGTTCATCCGCTATCAACTCAAATGGGATCCCGTTTTTACGGATTGCCTGTCTCAGGAAGATATTTATGGCAGATGTCATATCAAGCCCTAAAGCTGAAAATACATCCTGCGCTCTGTTCTTCACTTTACTATCAACGCGAATATTGATATTGGTGTTTGCGCCTGTGCTAACCGGCATAAATTTCGCTCCCTTCTTGCTTTCGGTTTGCTCACTTTTCTTTGCTACAAACCAGATTGAATATCCTCACTAATATATTATTACATTATGCGTACAATGTCAATGACAAATCATAGCACCTCGCAAAGAACCTTAAATTCCTCACAGGAGAACAATAATGAGGTGGAGCATTATCGCATATACCATTCACTTATTGTAGCGAATTCTCCCATTTTTAGCAAGACCTGTTTTTGTCTTAAAATATAACGCAGCAAGGAGCCGTTGTTAACAATAACGACTTAATTTGTAAAAATTATTTACAAAGAATGTTGACTTTTTCATTCGGATATGCTATAATAGCTCCTGAGTACGAGAAAGGAGCTACGCCATGAGTAGAATATTGCCAAATAACATTGAGCAGGCCCGCTTGGCGCGCGGATATACGCAGGAGCAGGTAGCTCATGCTATAGGCGTTAGTCGCCCTACCTATATAAATATCGAGTCCGGCAAAAAAGAACTAACTATCAATCAGGCAAAATCCCTGTCTTCTATGCTGAGAATTAGTATGGACGATATACTGGGCACAGCTGACGGATCATCGGTATTTTCCAACATCATGAAATCTACAGAAAAGTATAAGCAAATAATTCTCAACGCCCTCAAATACGGTGCCGGCAAGGATGGCAAAATTACCAAAACGAAGCTCGCTAAATTAGTGTACCTGGCAGATTTTACCTGGTATTACCTCAATTCATCTCCAATGTCCGGCATGACATACCGCAAGTTGCCGCGGGGACCGGTTGCGGATGTCTATTTCCGTGCTCTAGACGAATTGGAAGAGGACGGAACAATAATCCGTGAGCCAAAGGGAAAGGCTGTTCTCTTCTCTCTTATAGAAAAAGAAGCCCCTATCAGCAGGCTGTCAGATGATGAGCTTATTCTTATAGAAAAAATCGGCAAAGCGTGGAGTAGTAAATCTACCGATGATATTGTAAGCTTTACCCATGAACAACTCCCCTGGCAAATTTGCAGAGACGGGGAAGTAATTCCCTACTGTTTGATAACTCAAGAGGAGCCTGAACGTGTCTATGGAACAGTTCAATTATAGGGTTCAGTTTGAGCCTTTTACAGAAAGGCACTACATAAAAAAATTCCAGAAAGAATATAAGGATAAGTGGCTTGCTACCAAGCAAACAATTATTGCGGTCTGTGAGCGCATAGACAACATGCTACGCTATGCTCGTGCCGACCTTATATCAATCTCCGGTTGTTATAAATTGGTTAAACTTGATTTTGCCGTTGAGGGCACCCGTATATCGCCAAAAGCATCCGACAATAGATGCATTTTATTTATTGATGATGATACACGAGTAGTTAAGATACTGCTTGTCTACTCAAAAAATGAAATCTCCCCGCCAAATGAAACCTCAAAATGGAAAACCATTATCAAGGGCGAATATGGGGAGATTACCAAGCTCTTTAGCCTGGATTGAGGATCCGGCTACTCCACAGTAAGCGACTGGGCAGCCAGGGCATATTTTTGCCTTAAATGCAAAATGCAGCATAATGTGGCAAAGCCCGGATGCCGCCCTCACAGCCAAAATTCTTCTCGGAAAAACGGATCGTAAAAGCCGGAGAATACTTTTGAGTAAATACACTCAAGCTTTTTGAACGGGTCCTGATTCCCTTTTTAACCTCAATACCTATAATATCTGTTTCTTTTTGCAAAACAAAATCAAGCTCAGCTGCGTATTCGCTGGTCCAATAAAAAAGAGGGTAACCATTTGTGATCAGAGCCTGGGCTATATAGTTTTCAGCTACCGATCCCATGAACAGGTTACTCTCGCCGCTTAAAACAGTCTGCTGAGGGATCCCGGAGCGCATAGTAAGCAGCCCGACATCGTTCGTATAAAGTTTAAAGGCGGATAGGTTTTCGTAAACCTTGATAGGATTGAAAGCATGATCGATTTTCCGGCATTTGAGGACAACGCCCGCTTGCAATAACCAGTCGATAGAAGCGCCGAAAAGAGCCGCGCTGCCTCCCTTTTGCACGACCTTGTACTGGAATTTCTTATTCTCTTTGCCGAGCTGTGCGGTAATGGAGTCATAACAGGCGCGAATTTTTACTGCTTCTTCCAGTGAAGCGTATTTTGCCATATCCGCCACATAGTTATTGGTGATCTCATTTTGCAGGGAAGGAATCAGTACTGTTTTGCCGTTTCGGGCGAACGCCGCTACGCAGTCAGGCATTCCCCCCACAATGAGATAGCAGCGATATAGTTCAATAGCTTTGAGATGCAGCGCTTCCGGCAGCGGCTCCATATTTTGATAAGAGGCGCGTATTTCTTCTGCCAGCCGCTCTTCTGACAGCGCCCAGAGGAATTCCTCAAAGTCCAATGGATAGAGAGTAAGACTTTCAACTTTTCCGACAGGGAAAGAATAGCGCTCCCTGTTGATTGCCACCCCAAGCAAACTGCCGGCAGCGGCCAGATGATATTCCGGCGCGTTTTCGGCAAAATATTTCAGCGAGGTCAGCGCCCGTTCGCAGGACTGGATCTCATCAAAGATAATCAGGGTTTCACCGGGAGAAATCACTTCATTTGCCGTAGTCTCCAAGAAGCGCAAAAGCCGCCGGGGGCTGATATCATCAGCAAAATAGCGGGCGACTGCCAGATTGGTTTCCAAATTCACATATACGATATTTTTATAATACTTCTCCCCAAACTCATTGAGGATATAAGTCTTGCCCACCTGCCGGGCTCCATACATCAAGAGCGGCCTCCTGCCAAATGCCCGCTTCTTCCAGGTGTGCAAAGCATCCTCAATCTTCCTTTTCAATAAAAACACCTCCATTGAAACAGGTTGCAGCCATAAGGCAGTTTATAGTTTGAGCTAGTTGCTAAGACAATTGTACTCTGCCTAAATGATTATGTCAAGAAAAATATATTGAGACAACATTTTATTTGAGATAACTATTACACTTTCATTAATTAATGAACGATTTGTTTGAAAAACAAATGAACCTTTTAGCCGCTCATGACGAATAACAAGTGAACGGGCTTTCAGAGGAGGTGAGGGGTATTACACCGGCACAATTTGAACTGCTTATAGACGAGCAAGGTGCAAAAATCCATAATTTCTGCAAAATGCTGACAAAAAGCCGTGCGGATGCAGATGATTTATATCAGGATGCATTTTTGCAAAGTTACAAGCTGCTTCATAGAATTGAGATACATAATAACCCCTCATCGTTTATCATCACGGTTGCGGTGCGGTTATGGAAAAGCAAACAGCGCAAAACAGCCCGGCGTATGAGCATACTGCAACAAATAGAAATACCGGAATTTGAGATTGCAGATCCGGCGCCGTACTTGGAGGATCTTGCGGTCAAAAAAGAGATTGCGGATCTTATCCGTAAATGCACGGATGAACTGCCCGAAAAAATGCGTCTTGCCATTTTGCTGTTTTATTCCGGAGGTTTGACCATAAAAGAGATCGCCAAAGAGATGCGCGTTCCGGAAGGAACAATAAAATCCCGGCTAAATACCGCAAAGAGAAAGTTAAAAGAAAGATTGGAGGAATACGGCTATGAAAGCTATTGACTTTGAAAAAGCATTAAACAACACTCTTGCCCGCCAAACAGATCCGCCTGAGGATTTGAACCAAGTTATTAAAAGCACCATGAAGGAAAAGAAGATAAAAACAAAAAAAGAAGCTGTAAAAAGAATTGTGAAGCTTTCACCTGCCGCGGTTGCTGCTTGTTTGATAATTTTTATTGGTGTGGTTGGCGTTAGTGCGGCGACGCTTTATCAATACTTCTTCAAAAGCATTGACATTCCCTTTGCTTGCGAGTTTGATGTATATATTTGTGAAGGTGAAAAGGTGGGTTGGATTGGTGAAGTTGCAGGCAAAGGCGACACAATTCATATCACATATTCCCAACTTGATATAACTAGCGAGAATGAAAATGGCGAGTGGCAATGGGGAGAAGAAATGGTTTTGATTGATGGTGAAGGCGGAACACGCAGGTTTTTATCAACAGCATCAAGAACACCAACGATGGATAAGCGGGGAGGAAATGTGGTATTACAAGGAGGGCCGGAAAGAGTATTTTGGTCGGCAAAATTGATAGATCCTGAAGGTTTATATGTTGCAAAAGATTATAGTAAAGACATAATTGAGGTTGCTTATCTGTTCTTTGATGTTAGAAACGATGAAATCATCAATATTTACACGCGTTTTTCTGAGTTAGATGCAAGTGATAGGCCAAAACCTTTCGTGGATCTAAAAGAAACATTTCTATTGCCTTACAGATGTAATATTTACACACCAGATATTAACTTCACAGGTACTTTCCCCGCAGAAGAATTTTTAGGTCAATTAAATATCAACGATTTACTGGATGAATTACCACCGGGAGTGACATCAGTTAATATTGATTTTACCTCTGTTAATAGCTTAACCGATTTATTAAAGCAGGATATCACTATAGCGGATGTAAAGTCTTCAGGATATGAAGTGGAATATCTTTTCGAAGGTAATGACGCCGGCGCTTATATGTTAAACGGTAAAGAGAATATCCACTTTTATTTTGACGGTGTTCGTTTATTAAGCGCCTTATATATTCCGGCATCGATTGCATTACTTGAATTTGTGGAAAAAAGCAGTGACAAGCTTCCCTTTAATGTTAAAATCTCTTACCATGAATCTCCTCCCTATGGTGATGGAGGAGTATCCTATTATGCTGAATATGTAATAAATGGCTTAGAATGTTGGATTCAGTTTAAATTTCCCGACAGGCTGACGGCGGATGATTGGGTAGTATTCAAAAAAGGTTACTAACTCAACTATCTGCTGGCGGTCTGTTTCCCCGCTCTTGCAATCAATAAGTCCGGAGGAAACTGTATGAATAGAATAAAGAAAATCACCGCTTTTGTGTTATCTGCTTTACTCATATTTAGTCTGTTCATAGTTAGCCCTTCGACAGTAAAAGCAGATAATAAGGTAACGGCAGACAAATTAAAGTCATTGGGGTTGTTTCTCGGTACGAATAACGGCTACGAACTGGACAGAACTCTTACCCGTGCAGAGGCTGCAACGCTTATAGTCCGTGCTATGGGCGTCGAAAATCAAGTGAAAAACGGGAGCTTTGGTAACCAATTCAAAGATGTTCCAAGCAGCCATTGGGCCAATAAACAGATCAATTATTGCTACAAAAACGGCATAACAAAAGGCGCAAGCTCTACGGAGTTTGCACCCGGCCGTACGATAACCGGTTCGGAATTCACCACATTATTGATGCGTGCTATGGGATATACCGATGCGGAACCGGGGACAGTTTGGACTATAGGCGTACAGAAGTGCTTGTTTACGAGTAAAAAATCGGATTTCTATAAGACAAATAATAGTAACTTCTTGCGTGATTATGCTGTTGAGATTATCTACAGAGCGCTTACAACCAAGTGTTCAAACGGGTATACTCTTGCCGAAAATTTGGTGACAAAAGGTGTCTTTAAAAGGGGGCAGGGGATTGAAACAGGGGTTATATTCCAATCGAGTGGGAACGCTATGGATGATTTGGAGAATGCAATTAGAAATAAGTTTAAATAACTTCGTGTGTTAGCAAAAACATGGCATGGTTTTGCGGGATTTTCCTGCAAAATCATGCCATGTTTTTATTTTCAACATATTTTTACTAGCAGAACACAACTGAGGAACGACATAATGACCTTATCTGCCATTGGCTGCATTCATGATATAGGTATAGGCCCAATGTCCGGCCGGCAGATCAGAAAAACTCTTGCCTGTTTTGTACTGATCCGACCTGCCGAAGAGCCTTGATACCATCGCCACTGCCTCGGCGCGGGTAATATGCTTTTGGGGGCCAAAGGAGCCGTCATTGTATCCCTGGATAATACCTCTATAAGCAAGCTGCATGATCTCGTTATTGGCCCAATGCCCAAGAACATCATTAAAGCTGATATTGGTTGTGGTAGCACCTCTTAGCATATCTTGCTTTTGAGCCACCCGGTGCAGCATCGCCGCCAGTTCACCCTTGGTAATATTGGCATCGGGTCTTAAGACGCCATCGCCATAACCGTTAAAATAGCCTTCAGCAATAGCCCAGGCAATAGCATTAGCCGCCCAGTGAGTAATATTTATATCAGTAAAAGCTGCCAATTGAGCCATGTCAGCAGACTTACCTGACGCCATCAGATTATAAAGAACTACTGCCATTTCCGCCCGGGTAATCTCATTATTCGCTCTGAATGTGCCATCGGGGTAACCATTGATATAAGGTTTTTGCCAAACCTCATCGTCAGATATGCAGATAGGAAGGTCCTCCTCCCATTTGGCATACAGGGTTATATTAGCTGTAACCGCCTTGTTAAAGTCATATTCTTTGCTTAGCCCGCTATCTATAAACCAACCCTCAAATATATATCCGCTCCTTGAGGGATTCGAAGGCTTGATGACTTTATTACCCGAATTGAGATTGATATCAGCTATATCGCTGCCGCCATTGGTTTCAAACTTCACGGTATAATTACTACCTGTACTATTACCGCTGCTACTTATATATGCCCCAATAGTTATAACAAGGGCATTACTGTGCTTAAAGTCTATATCCATGCCCACTATAAATATTTTCTTCTCGCCGCTGCTTAACCCGGACAAGTTGATGGTGTTCTCTCCGACTGACATAACCGCATCCGTCCCATCTGCTTCACCGGGAGCAGGTTCTGTTGGTGACAAAATTCGATAAAAGTACTGACCGGCTTTGTCGCTGGTAAATTTGACCACAGCTGTACTATTACTGCTGCGGGTAGCAGTGCCACCACTAAGTACTGGCGGTAAAGAAGGAGCTGTATAAGCCTCTATAGTGATAGCCAAGACATTGCCTGCCGTTCCTTCCGCATTCTCAGCCACTATGTATATTTTCTTCTCACCGCTGCTTAGTCCGGTCAAGCCGATAGTGTTCTCCCCACTCAGCATAGCCGTACCCGTACCATGTGCTGTTATAATATCAGCAGTGCTGGGAGCAGGGTCAGTTGGAGATAAAACCTGGTAATAATAGGTACCGATCATATCACTAGTAAATTCTACCATAGCCACGCTATCGCTGCTGCGGCTGGCTGCGCCGTCACTAAGCATGGGCGGCAGGAGAGGAGGTATATAAGCCTCTATAGTGATGGCTAAGACATTGCCTGCCGTTCCTTCCGCATTCTCAGCCACTATGTATATTTTCTTCTCACCGTTGCTTAGTCCGGTCAAGCCGATAGTGTTCTCCCCACTCAGCATAGCCGTACCCGTAGCATGTGCTGTTATAATATCAGCAGCGCTGGGAGCAGGGTCAGTTGGAGATAAAACCTGGTAATAATAGACACCAATCATATCACTGGTAAATTCCACCACAGCTGCGCTGTCACTGCTGCGGCTGGCTGCGCCGTCACTAAGCACGGGTGGCAAAAGAGGAGGCATATAAGTCTCTATAGTGATGGCTAAAACATTGCCTGCAGTTCCTTCCGCATTCTTGCCCACCATGTATACTTTCTTTACACCGCTGCTTAGTGTGGTCAAGCCGATAGTGTTCTCCCCAATCGACATAGCCGTACCCATCCCATCTTCCGCTATGATCTCAGCAGCGCTGGGAGCAGAATCAGTTGGAGATAAAACCAGGTAATAATAGGTACCGATCATGTCACTGATAAATTTCACCACAGCTACACTGTCACTACTGCGGCTGGCTGTGCCGTCACTAAGCACGGGAGGAGAATCAGAAATTTCCCCTACCTCAACCTTAAAATAATGCGGGGTAGAGGCAGTAAAGGAAGTAGTTTCATTGTCCTTTTGCAGCCAGACATAAACATCATAAGTACCCTCGTCCAGAGCCTCTCCATCCAGGTCAAAGACATCTACAGTAAAACTGTTAACACCCGCTACCAAGGGATCTGCCTTGCCGCCATAGCCCAGCAAAGTGTTGCCGCTGCCCACGATTTTATAGCGGATGGAATAATCAGCTTCGAGAGCAGTTATCTCTATGCCCAAATTAAGATAGCCACTTGGCCCTACTGACAGTGTATCACCGATAGATACCGCTTCTGTACCTGAGAAAACGACACCTGTCGCCGGATCAAGGTCAACGTCCAGAATAGTCAGTTTATAAGCTGTGCCTGTTACCGGCGCCGGATAGGCTTCGTTTGCTAAGAGCTGATGAAAGCCCGGATCGGAAGTAACTATGGGAGAGGCAAAAATCACATTTTTCGGATCAAGTTTGAAGATAGGCATGATGGATTCTGGGAGAGTTGGCGCCCTAAAACCTACTCCACCATAGTAATATTCACCATTTGACCGAATACGCGTATTGTCATAAAGCGGCGTACGCAAACGCGTATATACTAAAGAAGCAATACCACTTTTAAAACATTTTTGATAAGGGAACTCATAAACTGGATCGTCAGCATAGCCACTGCTCCAATAGGCCTTAGCTAAGGACCTGTCAAAGATATTCGGCTTACCCCATGGCAAGTAAATTTTGTCATTCGTTTCCAGTGGATAGTTGGCTACAGGCCATGTTTCCGGAGGGCTATAGTTGATCTCAATGGCAATTAAGCCTGTTCTTTCAACACCGCCAGTCCAACTAAATGCACGGGTTATAACATTTGATGCTACTATTGACTTCTGTTCACCTTGAGAAAAGGCATTCTCTAGAAAATCTGTGTTAAGCCAACCTCTGATATATGAATCATCATAGTGTTCGCGATAATGGCTGTTATCAGAAACAGTATGTGGTTGATAATCAACCGGGTAGTCACTCATCAACGTAATATAGCCATCACCTACTTCCTCTCCCATAACCCGATATAATACCGGGTTGAGATCATCCCAAATAATGTTACGCCCACTTCCGTCAAGAGGGACTTGATGTTCACCATAGAATATATAGGAATCACCATCCAGCAAGGCTTCAAAATCCACCCCTGCCCAGGGATCACCTGATGCAGAAAGCGGCATACTGGCGCCAACTACTATGTTGAGCATCAAGAAAATACCTGCAATACAGGCTAAGGCAATAGGCAGCAGCCCGCGAAGCTTAATATGTTTTTTCATCTTTTAGTCCCTTTCTTTTTTTATTTAATACATATTGTGCAACAATTATAACAAATGCTATAATTAGATACAAGTGTTATTTGCTGGGAATTTCTAAAATCGGAGTCTTTATAGCTATTAACAAAAATGCAGTATAATTTTACGAGATTTCTCTGCAAAATTATACTGCGTTTTTTGTTTTTCATTATATTGTACTCATAAACACAACTGAGGAACTACATCATAACTTTATCTGCCATTGGCTGCATTCATGATATAGGTATAGGCCCAATGTCCGGCCGGCAGATCAGAAAAACTCTTGCCTGTTTTGTACTGATCCGACCTGCCGAAGAGCCTTGATACCATCGCCACTGCCTCGGCACGGGTTATATGCTTTTGGGGGCCAAAGGAGCCGTCATTGTATCCCTGGATAATACCTCTATAAGCAAGCTGCATGATCTCGTTATTGGCCCAATGTCCTTCAACATCATTAAAACTGATATTGGTTGTGGTTACTGATGTGAGCATATTTTCCTTCTGGGCTACCCGATGCAACACTGCTGCCAGCTCGGCCCGGGTGATACTGGCATTGGGCCTTAAGGTACCATCGCCATAGCCCTTGAAATGCCCCTCGCCAACAGCCCAAGCCAAGGCAGTTGCCGCCCAATAGGCAGTATTTATGTCGGTGAAATCCGCTAATCCATCAAGATTGCTTGACTTCCCTTGTGCTAATAGATTGTAAAGTATCGTTGCCATTTCTGCGCGGCTGATATTATGGTCCGGCTTGAATGTGCCATTGGGATAACCGTTGATATAAGGTTTTTCCCCAATCTCGTTTAATCCGCCAGTTTCAGTATCTCTTTCCCATTTGGCATAAAGGGTAATATTACCTGTAACCGCTTTGTTAAAGTCATACTCATTACTCAACCCACTATCTATAAACCAACCCCTAAATGTGTAACCGCTCCTTGAAGGATTCGAAGGCTTACTGGCTTTATTACCTGAATTGACCTTGATATCGGCTATAGCGCTGCCGCCATTGCTTTCAAACTTTACGGTATAGGTAGTACCCGTAACATCGCCGCCACTGCCTGTATATGCCCCTATGGTGATAGCCAGGACATTACTGGCATTCCCTTCCGCATCTTCACCGACTATGTATATTTTCTTCTCGCCGCTACTTAGCGTGGACAGGTTGATGGTATTTTCTCCGTTTGACATAGCCGCACCCATCCCGCTTGCTGCTTTGAGCCCGGCTACGCTGGGAACAGGGTCAGCTGGAAGCAAAACTTGATAGTAATAGGTACCCGCTTTATCACTGGTAAATTTAACTATCGCTGCACTATCGCTGCTGCGGGTGGCAGTACCACCGCTAATCACAGGCGGCAATGGAGGAGCCGTATTAGCCGGTATGGTGATTGTCAGAACATTACTGTCACCAGCTATGTCTTCGCCTACTATGTATATTTTCTGCTCACCGCTGCTTAGCGTGGACAGGTTGATAGTATTTTCCCCGCTTGACATAGCCGTACCCGTCCCACCTGCCGATTTGATCCCGGCTACGCTGGGAACAGGGTCAGCTGGAAGCAAAACTTGATAGTAATAGGTACCCGCTTTATCGCTGGTGAAGTCTATCACTGCCGCACTATCACTGCTACGAATGGCTATACCATCGCTAAGCACGGGAGGCGGATCGGGAATTTCTCCCACTGCAATTTTAAAATAGTGCGGAGTGGAGGCAGTAAAGGAAGTGGTTTCATTGTCCTTTTGCAGCCAGACATAAACATCATAAGTATCTTCATCCAAAGGTTGCCCATCTAAATCAAGGGCATGCAAAAAAAAGCTTTGCACAGAAAAGGGACCTAATTCTCCTCCATAGCCAACCAAAGCATTACTGCTATCAACGATTTTATAGCGTATAGAATAATTTTCGATATCAAGCGGCTTAGTAAGATTCATTTTAAAATCAAGTTGGCCACTTGGCTCTACCAACAAAGTATCACCAACGGCTACCGTTTTTGAAGCGGAGGAAATAGCACCGACAAGCCTATCAAGGCTATCATCCAGAACAGTCAGCTTGTAGGCAGTGCCTGTTTCCGGCGCAGGATAGGCTTCACTTTCTAAAAGCTGATGGAGACCTGGATCTGCAGTAACGACAGGAGAAGCGAAGATCACTTTTTCCGGATCAAGTTTGAATATAGGCATGATGGATTCAGGAAGCTTTGTCGCCCTATAGTTTACATTACCATAAAATTCGACATTGGATTGAATATAGTCAGTATTGTTATAAACCGGCGTACGCAAACGCGTATAAATAAGCGCTGTAACACCATTTTTAAAGCAATCTTGACTAGTTAGCTCATACATTGGATCATCAGCATAACCACTTGTCCAAAAAGCCCTACCTGGAGGGGAGGCAGAGCTAATCCGAAGACCCCATGGTATGTAAATTTTATCACTGGTTATTAAAGGATAAATAGCCTCAACTCCGCTACTACTCCTCACTTTAACCGGACCGGTCTTTTCTGTTCCAATGCCGTGAGCAAATGTGCGGGTTATAACATTTGAGGCAACAATGGACTTTTGTTCACCCAGAGAAAAAGCATTTTCCAAAAAATCATTGTTAAGCCAATATCTGATATACGAATCATCATAGTGATCGTAGTAATTACTACTATCAGGTGATGTATACGGCTGATAATCAACTGGATAGTCGCTCATCAATGTAATATAGCCATCGTCCTCTTCCTCTCCCATAACCCGATACAATACCGGGTTGAGATCATCCCAAACTATATCACGCCCGCTAACGGCAAAAGGAACTTCATGCTCACCATAGAAAATATAGGAACCGCCATCAAACATGGCTTTAAAATCCACTCCTGCCCAGGGGTCGCCGGAGGTAGAAATCGGTATACTGGCACCAACTACTACGTTGAACAGCAAGAAAAGGACGGCGATACAGGCCAAAAGAATAGGAATCATCCCGCAAAGCTTAATATGTTTTCTCATTTTGAAATCCCTCTCCTTTGTAATAATACATATTGTGTAATAATTATAACAAATGCCACAATAAGATACAAGGGCTATTTGCTGGAAATTTTTTAAACTGGAGTCTTTATCTATTAACAAAACATAGTATAATTTTACGAGATTTCTCTGCAAAATTATACTGTGTTTTGTTTTCAATACATTGTACTCATAGTACACAACTGGAAACTATATCATAGACTTAGTTGCCATTAGCTGCATTCATGATATAGGTATAAGCCCAATGCCCGGCCTCTAGGTCAGAAAAACACTTGCCTGTATTGTACTGATCCGACCTGCCGAAGAGCCTTGATACCATCGCCACTGCCTCGGCGCGGGTAATCTGTTTTTGGGGGCCAAAGGAGCCGTCATTATATCCCTGGATAATACCTCTAAAAGCGAGCTGCATAATCTCATTATTGGCCCAATGCCCAAGAACATCATTAAAGCTGGCATTGGTTGTGGTAACCGGTGAAAGTATGTCCACCCGATGCAGTACTGCAGCCAGCTCAGCCCTGGTAGTACTGGCATTGGGCCTTAAAGTACCGTCGCCGTAGCCTTTGAAATGCCCCTCACCGACAGCCCAGGCCAAGGCAGTTGCCGCCCAATAGGTACTATTTATATCGCTAAATTCCGCTAGTCCATCCAAACTGCTTAGCTGCCCTCGTGCCAATAGATTATAGAGTATCGTTGCCATTTCCGCACGGCTGATACTATGATCCGCTTTGAATGTGCCATCGGGGTAACCATTGATATAGGGTTTTTGCCAAAACTCATCGAAAGATATGCAGACAGAATAGACCTCCTCCCATTTGGCATACAGGGTAATATTAGCTGTTACTGCCTTGTTAAAGTCATATTCTTTGCTTAGCCCGCTATCTGTAAACCAACCCTCAAATATATATCCAATACTTGAGGGGTTCGAAGGCTTGCTGACTTTATTACCTGAGCTGACCTTGATATCGGCTATAGTGCTGCCCCCATTGGTGTCAAACTTCACGGTAAAGGTACTAACCGTGCCACCCGGAGTGCCGGTACTGCCGCTTGTATATGCCCCTATAGTGATAGGCAAGACATTGCTGTCGCCTGCCGTATCTTCACCCACTATGTATATTTTCTTCTCGCCGCTGCTTAGCGCAGATAAGTTAATGGTATTTTCTCCGCTTGACATTGCAGCACCCACCCCATCTGCCGCTTTGATCCCGGCAGCGCCAGGAGCAGGATCAGTTGAAGGCAAAACCTGATAATAATAGGTACCTGCTTTATTACCGGTAAATTTTACTACTGCCGCACTATCGCTGCTGCGGGTGGCAGTACCGCTGCTAAGCACAGGCGGTGATGGAGGAGCTGAATAAGCAGGTATGGTAATTATCAGGATATCACTGTAACCTGCCATGTCTTCGCCTACTATGTATATTTTCTGCTCACCATTACTTAGCGCAGACAAGTTGATAGTATTTTCTCCATCAGACATAGCCGCACCAGCTCCACCGGATGCTTTAATCTCAGTAACGCTAGGAGCAGAGTCAGTTGGAGGTAGAACTTGATAAAAATAGTTGCCTGCCTTATCACTGGTGAATTTTATCATGGCTGCGCTGTCACTGCTGCGACTTGCCGTACCATCACTAAGTACGGGTGGAGAATCAGAAATTTCTCCTACCTCAATTTTAAAATAATGCGGAGTGGAGGCAGTAAAGGAAGTAGTTTCATTGTCCTTTTGCAGCCAGACATAAACATCATAAGTGCCTTCGTCCAGAGCCTCCCCATCCAGGTCAAAAGCATCAACTGTAAAACTATTACCACCATCCGCCAAAGGATCCGTCTTGCCTCCATAACCCAGTAAAGTGTTGTCACTGCCCACGATTTTATAGCGGATGGAATAATCGGCTTCAGGATCATCAACCTCCATGCCAAGAACAAGGTGTCCGCTTGAATCTGCCGGCAGAGTATCGCCGGTGGCTACCGTATCTGCACCTAAGAAAATGGAGCCTGCTGCTGAACTAAGATCAATATCCAGAACCGTCAGCTTATAGGCTGTACCTGTTTTCGGTGCAGGATAAGCAACATTTTCATGAAGCTGATGAAAACCAGGGTCAGTGCTAACGATGGGAGAGGCAAAAACAATCTTTTCCGGGTTTAGTTTAAAGAGAGGGGTAATGCCGTCATTACCAGAAAACGGACGGGGATATCTTATACCCCCCATAAAGGCAGAGACCAGTTGCACGAAATCATGCGTATATTCCGCGACCGCTGGTGTACGCAAACGGATATAAATAGCATGGGCAGTACTATTCTTAAAATAAACAGGCTTATATGCAGCTAAGTATTCTTCAGCAGCAGTATTACCAGCGGACCAGTAGAGATTTCTGCCAATGTAACCGAAAGCCCATGGCAAATATATTTTATCTTTTGTTTTTAGAGGATAAGTTGCCGCGACCCCAGTCCTACCTCCCATTGGTACACTGCCTGTTACTTCTATATCACAGAGCCAACCATACAGTCCGGTTAAAATATCCGTTGTGATTATGGCTTCTTGCTCCCCGGCTGAAAAAGCGGCATTTAAAAAGTCGTTATTGAGCCAATTTCTGATATACGAGTTATCATAATGCTCCCTGACAGAGGGAGAAGAATAAGGCTGTAAACTGACAGGATAGTTGCTCATCAGGGTAAGTAGTCCCTCGTCATCTTCCTCCCCCATGACCTTATATAATACCGGGTTATGATCATCCCAGGTAGCAGTTATCGGGTCAGGATCATACCAATCAAGAGTTGCAAGAGGCACTTCGTATTCACCATAGAAAATATAGGAATCACCATCCAGCAAGACCTCAAAATCTACCCCCGCCCAAGGGTACCCGGAGGCAGGAAGTGGCATACTTGCACCAACTATTATATTAAACAGTAAGAAAAGGCCTGAAATACAGGCCAAGAAAATGGGCAGCAGGCCGCGAAGCTTAATATGTTTTTTCATTTTTTAATCCCTTTCTTTTTCTATTTAATATATATTGTGCAATAATTATAACAAATTCCAAAACTATATGCAAGAACTATTTGGTGGGATTTTTTGCAGTTGGTATAGTTTATCGCCAATCCCTATAGAAATAATAGCATTACTTGGTAATATTTTCTATATACTCTAAGGCCAGGTACGGTAGTTGCAGATCTGGCTTATGCTTTAAAAGGTAAGCGTCTTTATTCAGAGACTGGCTGGCCTGTTCCATCATTAGGGGTATAGAAACTATCAGCTGCCGGTAATAATCCGCCCCTTTCTCATCACCCGCAGCCATAGCAGATTCATATCCATAGGCACAAAAACTCAGCAATTCCAAATAATCATCGGCCAAAAAACGGTTGATAGACAAGGAATCCAACTTGAATGAAACAGCATCCAGAGTGTGTCCCTGGCTAAAACTGTCACGGGCAAAGGTATCCAGGGCTAAAAAGGTATAATCATTGCGTTTAGCAAGCCTTTGGGCATAGGGAACAGCTTCCTCCAGAGTAGCCGCGCTCATCATTTGCTGCTCCAAAGCATCGGTATGACAGGGGTAGAGGGCAAGAGCCAGTTTAGCCGGCCCTTGATCCGCAGCAAACGCTGTCAGGCCGCAATAAAGATGCAGCGAGGCCAGCAATAGCATAATAATAACCGGCAGCTTGGATTTTACTGTTTTTAAGGCAACCGGTCTGATCACAAGACAGATAATAAACATCAGCAGTAGGAATTCCAAATCTATATCAATAAGAGAATGGCCGCAGATAAGACTCAGAATGATTTTTTCCATTAAAGGAGTTTTGCGGTTGAAAATAAGCATAACCCCTAATACCAGCAAAGATAAGGCCGGAATGACCCCGATATCAAGGGCATATTGGAGGATGCTGCTATGGACAAATCGGGTATCATAAAAAGCGCTTTGATAAGCCGGCTGGCTGTACCAATAGCCTAAATAGCCCCAGCCGGCAGGCCGTACGGCGATTTGGCGCAGGCCATCTTTGTAATAGATAAGTCGAGAGAGCCACTCGCTGGCCTGACCGGGGGCCTCCAACAGGCGGGAGAAGTCCCCTTGCATGCCGCGAAACATTAAGACTAAGACAGCCAGGGCAACACCGGATATTGCCATAGTCAAGATCAGTTTCCGCGCTGCCGGGCGCAATATAAACAGCAGCGCCAAAGCAACCAGGGAGATAACGGTCAGGCTGCGGCTGATGGCTAAATAGATCCCGCATACATTCAAAGCAAAAAGCAGATAATCCCGCCCCCGGAGCTTGTCCTGAAAGGCGATCACTACCAAACCCAACAACAACCATAAGGCATAGGTATTGGCATAACCCAAAAAACCGCCCAGACGGTCATCCTGGAAAAAGTAACTTTCGCCGGTAAGGAAAGTAAGAAAAACACCGCCAATACACACCACCACCGAAAGCCCACCTAAAAGCGGCACCAAATTCCAGACGGTCTTTTTATCGTCTTCCTTTATCGTTTGGAAGCAAAGCAATAAAAAAGCGGTAACAGCCGTCATTTTCACAAAACCTAAAAAAGCCATTGCCCTATCCGCAGCAAAAAAAACTACCAAGCCATAAGCGATAACAACTCCAACGATAATAAATGCAGGCAAAGAAAAGGGCAGAACCAGCCCACCTTTTTGCTTCAGTAAAAAAAACATGAAAACACACATTACTATGGCAACTACAGAAGCGCTCCAAAGAGAAAAGCATCCCCCGGTGAAAAAGGCGATGACAACTGCCACCGCCAGCGGGTTCAGGTATCTTTTTATTCCTTTTTCAATCATCCACCCTGCCACCTGCTCATTTGTTTTTCAGCCATTCTTTCAAATTCCAAAAGGCATATAAAGGCAAAATACTTTCTTTATCATGATCAAGCGAAGTCAAAACTGATTTTTCGGGATTGTATTTTTGGCAGTATTGCAAAAGTGACCTGGCATGGCTGGCTGTTCCTGCCTTTACTTCTATCGGGATGATATAGGCATCATCCTGAATTATAAAATCGACCTCCGCTTTTCCGGAGCCTTGCGCAGTCCAATAATAAATGTTTTCCTTATAAAGCCGCTTCAATTCACAACAGACAAAGTTCTCTGCCATTGCACCTTTGAATTCCCTATAGTTATCTGTCTTGGCAAAAAGCACAGAAGAAGGCAAATTTGCCACCCGGCGCAGTAAACCTACATCACACATATAAAGCTTGAAATAGGTATGATCAGCATAGGCAGAAATAGGAATATAGGGCTTTTCAATGACCTCGATTTTATAAACCAGCCCCGAGCGGATCAACCATTCCAGGGCATCCTCCAGGTCTTTGGCACGCCAGCTTTTCTTAACTTGGCTGAAGATGAACTTGCGGTTTTCTTTGGCAAGCTGGCTGGGTATGGCATTCCAAATTGCTGATAACTTGGGGAAATAAGATATAGGAGCGTATTTAGCAAAATCATTTTCATAGCTGGTAATGATTTGGTTTTGGATTTTCTCCACCTTTTCAATGCTTTTATGGTCTATCCAGCTTTGCACCACTTCCGGCATACCGCCGACAACTTGAAAATCACGGTACTTTTCCTCCAATTGCGACCGGAACGTTTGCCAAACAATATCTCTTGGCGGGCTGTCTTTGAGATGATTGGCGAGCATTTCATTTTGGGCAAGTAAAAATTCGTAGAAATTCAGAGGGAAAAGAGTTAAAAACTCCACCTTCCCGACGGGAAATGATGTTCCCTTGGGCACTGCCACCCCTAAAAGCGAGCCAGCCGCGATTATATGATATTCGGGTGCATCCTCGCAAAAATATTTTAGGGAAGTCAGGGCCTTGCCGCAGGACTGGATCTCATCAAAGATCAGCAAAGTCTTTTGCGGCTTGATGTCCTTATCCCGAAAAAGGGACATATCCTTAATGATCCGCTGCGGGGTCAGGTTGGGTTCAAAAAAATCAGCCAGGCTTTTATCTTCATCAAATTTGCAGTAAAAAACATCCTCGTAATAACGGGAAGCAAACTCTTGCAACAGATAAGTTTTGCCGCATTGACGGACACCTTGCAATATGAGTGGTTTTTTATCCGGGTTTTCTTTCCAGGCAATCAATTTCTCCATCAGCAATCTCTGCACTGCCATCACTCCTTGATTTCAAGGATAGCAGACTAAAGAAGATTTGTCAACAAAAACATGGTGTCATTTTGCAAAATAACTCTGCAAAATTACACCATAGTTTATGCATGTCAAAAAATTACTGTTGACGGGATTAGATTGGGGGGTTATAATATTTTATGTAAATATTCGCCATTTTAAGCAACATAGAAGGAGATACTATGAAAAAGTATAATTACAGATCGATTTTCAAATTACTCTTGGTATCAGCGCTGCTCCTACTCTGCTCTGCTTGCGAGAAACCGGCGCCTGAGCCGGATTGGCCGGATATATCCGGTAATTTGACTTTTAAGGACAATTATAAATTTCCTCCGGATCAATTGGTGCTTGACTGGGGAATGTATGACGTTGGCTTAAACTGGAATATTGAACCCAGAAGAGAATCTCAAGAAGATATTCAGCCGGAGGATACTTTTGTCTTTCATACCATCACTAATGCTACCGGTGATATTGCTGCTATGCTGGCCATGAATTATTTCTTTTCTCCCGATGATAAAAACTCCAGCTTATTTTTTGATTATTTAGAGCAGACCAAGGAGGATTACAAGCGCTTTGAAGAGAAAGACTGGCCGCTTTTATGGCAATTATTAGGGCTGCTTTTTGATAGACAGGAGACCATTGAAACCCTGGGGAAACAATGTCTTTCTTATACAAACAATTATAAGGAAAACAGGAATAACACCCAAACAGGGGGATTACTGGAATGGCGCGGCAGGCAGGATGATACCCATTGCATTGTCAGATTCACCTGGCACGGAGGGTTTGGGGACTATGTACTTAGCGGCATTGTCCTGAACAGTCCTCCTTCATACGCTTTTGAATTAGATGACACAGCTTCCTATCGCATCAAAGAAGATAATTACCCGCAAAAACTAAGCAAAACGGCGGAGATCGACCTTAACGCCGCATTTGAATCGGATATCGGGCAGCACATAGTGAGAGGGTATTTGGACCGGCTTGAGCCCAATGATGATATTTTGGATACAACTACTCTTTTGGACTTCCCCAAAAATACAGACCAATACCAAAAAGCCCTGCTAGTGGACGAAACAGGCTCCCTGCCGGTTTATATCCTTCCTACCTCTTTAGCAGAATCCGAGCTAAAAGAGGAAAGATTGCATTTTCTCACTATCATAAGCGCCCCCGATCCCTTTTGTGTGATCGATTTAAGCAGCACTAATGTGGATATATTTGATTAAAATAGCACCTATCGGTAGTTGCCTGTTGCCTTTCGTTAGTTGCCGGTTGCCAGACTTTTTGTTTACTTAGTGCGTTTGCAACTGCCATTATTAAAAGCGGACTGTTTTCTGTCCGCTTTTAATATGCTTTACAATAGATGCCAATGTACCCGGAAAGCAGCAAGCGGCAACCGCTTTGAGCTGGCAACTGCCTTTAACTGGCAACAGGCAACCGGAATCTGGCAACTGCTTTTAACTGGCAACTAAAAACTAATCTCTTCCCCGTCTGCTATTATCAACCGGTTCGGGGCAATAAATAATTCAGCCCGTTCCCGGTCAAAGTTTAGTCCGGAGGCTATATGATATGGAATGTTGTGCTTGGCTCCTACTAGCGCGGCGCATTCAATGGCTTCGTCCATATCCATATTGAACCTGCCATCACAGCAGAAAAAGGCATAGTCCAAATTCCGTACCGCAAAAGTAGCCATCTGGGCGGTTTTGGAAGTATCGCCGGAGACATAGACTGTTTTGCCGTTACTGAAGGTAAGAATATACCCCACACAGACATTGATATTATGATTCGGATTATTTCCCGCTTCTACCGCTTCAACGGTTACAAAACCCAGATCAAATGTTTTATGTTCCCCGGCTACCAACGCTTCCGCATAGGTTATAGTTTTGCAATCCGGGTTTTTTGTTTCAATCAGACCAACTGCGGTATGGTCGCTATGGGCATGCGTTATCAAGATCAAATCGGCCGGCAGATCATATCCTGTGCCTGCATAAGGGTCGATGTAGATAACTTTTCCTTCCCCTGTTGTGATCCGCAGGCTGCCATGCCCCTGATAAAGCAAGGTCGTCCGGGCTGCGCCGCCTACCACCATCCGAAGGATCAAGGCGGCGTCGGTGGTATCGACTAGGCCGTCTCCATTGATATCGCCCAAAAGCTGCGCCCTGGGGGTCCACTCTATCAGGCCGACCAACATTTGGAGAATAAGCATGGCATCTTCGGGGGTGACAAAACCATCACCGTTGACATCACCCGGGATGCCGATAACCAGAGTACCCGGATCAACTATGACTTTTAGATCGAAAATGATATCCGAGGAAGTGGCATATTGCATTTTCACCACCTCAAGATCCAGGGGGAAATCTCCGGTACCGGGCGCGGTAGCGGCTACTTTATAGGTGACAGTAAAAAGGAGGCCATCGCCTTCGGCATTTTCGCCGGCAGCAAAGGCGATCCGCATCAGGCCGCTTTGATAGGACGGATTGGCAACAAAGAAGGGCGTGGCCAAGCCGGCGGCAGGCTTGATGGCAATAGGTGCATAGATGCTGCTGTCATAGGGCACTAACAGATCCATAGCAGTGAAGCCGAAAGCGTTATCTTTGATTTTATATGTAACATCAACCTCATCACCGGGCTTGGCCATAACATCAGCTGCTTCGATGGTCACGGGTTTCTCCGGCCCGGCAGGTACGATCGGCAGAGACAGATAGGAAACGCCGGCGTCAAGCCTGATCGTAAACTCGGTGGGGTTGAAGGGACGGGTGGTGTATTCGGGGTCGGTACCATAGATCAATAGCCCCAACTTATGTCCCTTCAGAACCGTATAATCCATCACATCCAATTCCCAGGTATATGAATAGTATTTTCCCGGCTCAATGGCGGTGGTCTGAAAGTAATAGTTTGGAATAAAATTGGTATCCGGGCAGTCACTCCAGATCTTTCTGTCATAGTTGGGATTCTGGATATCAACAGAACCGCGGGAGATGATCCTGGCGGGGGTGGCGTTTGCATTTTGGCTCCAGCTTACCAAGTTTAGATTGGCTCCGTTGGGCAAGACTACTGTTCCGGTATTAGTGGTACCCGAACCGTAACGGCGTTCGCTGCCGTAATCCACCAACATAGCGGAAACAAAGCCCACATTTTTGTCTGCTTTGATTTGGGCCGTCATTTTGATGGTTCCGCTGATCCGCATATCTTCGCTAACATCCATCGTGAATAACAAACGGTCGTCTACCGGTTTTGTGAGGTCATAGCTTATTCCCGCCGGAGCGGTCCAGGGGGTAGTCCAGGCTGTGGTGACATCCTCTCCGCCAAGCAGGAGATTCCTCCATCTGTAATACTGGGCAGATGCCATTTGCGGATTGACATGCCCGCCGTATTTGGCGGCGTTTTCGCTATAGTTGGGAACATGAGCAGGAGGCGTCGGCAAGTTAAATGCGGGGCGCGTCAATCTGACAGCCAGATCATCTTTAAACTTTGACTCAATTATAACCGCAACATTCGGCGGTGAGTTTCTCAGTGATCCTACCCTGCCATTCATACCACCCGGTATGGGATATAGATTCTTATATTGCCCCAAAGGCCAGGTATCAGATTCCATCCAGCTGATATCCAGATTGCTTTGTACCCGTACATTGGGGAAATCACCCGGCATCCCGTTCTCTACCCCATAGAGGTAATGGTCGAACCACTTATGGATTTGGGGATAGAAGTTGAGACCGTTATGATTGTGAGGACTAGTATGCATACCCTGATGGAAAATACCTTTGACGGTGATGCCCAGTTTTTCCGCCATCTTGAACATCATAGCGCTGTTTTTGAATTTGACATTATCATCGTTATAGCCGTGGAAAGAGATGATGCCCAGGTCAGGATTCAGCTCTTTGATGTCTTCCATGAAAGAAACCTGATTCCTGCCATCCCACCATTTGCTGTAATCGCCGCTGATGCTGTCCTGAGCCTGATAATTCTCCTCCAAATATTCCCAGAAGCGATTCCAAATAGCCGGAGTCGGCAAGGTAGGTGATGAGGCTACCCAGCCTCTGCCAAAACAATAGGCTATGATCTCGGAGACATCTTCGCCCTGCCAGCCGCCCGGAGCATAAACGGCGCCGTTGGCCCTGTAATACTCGTAGCTGCTGGTAGGAGGAGCAAAGGGGATAATAGTCTTCAAGCCTTTTACCCCGGTGACAGCCGCGGCAAAGGGCAAGGTACCGCCATAGGAGGTTCCGGACATAGCTACATCACCGGTAGCCCAGGAAGGGGGTTCTACCTTGATCAAGCTGGTGGGGCTGGTATAGCCGGGCAGCCGGCCATTAAGCCAGTCCACCAAAGCGGCGGCGCTGAGGTTTTCGGCATAATCGCCATAGGTCAAAAAACCTTCGCCAAACTGGCTGCCGATAATCGTAACACTGGCGCAAGAGTAACCAAGGGGAATGAAATAAGCGTGCCAGGCTGTGGGGTTCCAATTGGCTGTAGGAGCGGCATCCGCCTGAGTACTCACAGGCGTCCGGGCAGCCGGGATGCCCCATTCACTCAAATCACCAAAGTTCCTGGCCAAAAGATCCTTATACCTGGGCCCGTCATAACGGATATCCTTCAGGTAATCCAAATGCCTGGTATCCGGGTTACTGGCGCCGGGAAAATCCATGTCTATTTTATTGCCGAAGGGCGCTGACAATGTTGCATTCTGACCGGAGTAAGGGGTAAGCTGGGCGATTACCGGGGTTTTTAACCCCTCTTTAGTTTCGATCGGCCTTCTGATCTGAGCCCGGATCAAATCCCTTTTACCGTCGCCGTCCACATCGCAGGGAACTTCGATCCATACTTCTTCACAAATTACTTTATCATTATCATTGCTAAAAACGGGTTTCGTCTGATAACTTTCATAGTCGAACATACCAGGAAATTTTTCCATATTGTCTTGCAACCACTTATTACCCACTTCGGGCAAAGGCGCCGGGGCTGCGGCGGCATTGAGGGCCATTAGCAGGCAAAGGGCAACTGCCATCACCAGAATGCCAACTAAAAGCCAAGTGCTTTTTCTCTTTTTCACAAGAATCCCTCCTAATAATTCATAATTCACAATTCACAATTTTGGCATGCTATCCTCCTCTCTGTTATACCCGAGAACGAAAACATTTTCTATTAATCCGCCGAGGATTTTTGTCGTCAGGTGGTGCGGGAAAACCGCAGGAATGCTTGTTGCCTTTCAAGGTTTTCCCGCGCCGCCTGGCGGCA
>WRHF01000013.1 GCA_009783415.1 Clostridiales bacterium | reverse complement strand
TACCTAACCCGGACAAGCCGGAGCTTTGAGCTTTGAGTCTTGAGTTTTGAGTGGGAATACGAAGGTACAAAAATTTTGCCATTTTGCGCAGAATTTCGGGAGTAAGTGCCTAATCAGGCAGTATTATAAAAAGGGTATAGCAAACACATGCCCCTACTGTCATACAGGTTTAAATATGCTTACCCTAACCCGGACAAGCCGGAGTTTTGAGTGTTGAGTGTTGAGTTTTGAGTAGGAGCAGGAATACGGCGGCACGAAAATTTTGACATTTTACGCAGAATTTCAAGAGTTAGTGCCAAACAGTATTACAAGCGCCTTCATATTAGAGCTTGTACCGGAACAAGTGCCTTGTGCTTTGACTTGTGCCTTACGGCAGACCAAGAGCTTCTTAGCCAGTAGATACCAGACTTGCGGTTACTGACCGCCCAAGTATCCTCCCTGGCTTGTGCGGCAGGGTCTGCAGCCCCTTGGCACAAGCCGGTTAAAGATACTTTTTATCTTTTTGTTGGCAGTGAGGGCTTTGCCCTCACTGCCAACATTTCAGTTTAGTTTACCACTTGGTCCAGACTTCGGTACCGTCTTCTTTGTATTCATGCTCGTGCTCTACCGATGCCTCGATGATGTCGGAGAAGGCCCAGTGGGTCGTAGACAAGTCGGAGTAGCGGGAGTGGAATTCTGCCGGTACTTCGTCGATAGTCAGGACTCTGCTCAGCATCCGGTTGACAATGGCGACTGCTTCTCCGCGATTGATGGTTGCTGCGGGTTTGAAGGTGCCATCGGCATATCCGGTGATCCAGCCCTTGCTGTAGGCAGAGAGGATGTATTGACTGGCCCAATGGCCGGCTTTGACATCGCTGAAGGGGTTGGTAACATCGGTAACCAAGCTATCAAATCTGGCGGCAATCGTTGTGAATTCCGCTCTGGTGATCCTTTGATTCGGTCTGAAGGTACCGTCGGGATAGCCCAGCAGAATGCCCATTCTGGCTAAATAGCTGATTGCCTGGCTGTACCATTGGCCGTCTTTGACATCACGGAAGCGGGTGCCTACCGTAGAGTTCTTGTCGGTAGTTCTTAATAACCGCCAGAAGATCATAGCAGCCTCGGCCCGGGTAATACTGCCGTCCGGGCGCACCGTTCCATTGGGATAACCGCTGATGTAGGAGATGTGCCTATCGGTTTCCAATGTCTCTTTCAGGTTGTAGTGACCCATTGTAGATGAGCCCGTATAGTTGTAGTTGAAGGTTATTACTTGCTCTTTAGAGTTAACCGTAACATCCTGGCTGGCAGCAGAGCTGGCATCCAGGGTATAACCTTCAACTGACGGCGCTTTTACGGTGTATTTTGTTCCGACATAAGCCGGGAGGGATTGCTCATAAATTGTCTCGCCGCTTTTGACATCTTTGGCCCGCACGATTAAAGTAGCCGAAGCCGGAGTAGTATTGCCACTTCCACCGGGGTTACTAGTTCCCCCAATAGAACTTGCATTGTAATAAGCATTAATCTCATTGGCCGTCCCGGCCGATCCCATAGGCAGCAAAGAGGAAATGGACAGATTTTGTCTGCTGTCGGTAACGCGGGTCCATCTCGTAGTACCTACGACAAAGCTCTCCCGAAGGTGCTTTAACGGATCATAAGTTAAGAAGTTGAAGTTTTGACCGACAATGAGATTTTCGACAAAGATGGCATCGCCAATTGATGAACCATTGGCAGCGTTGAGCAAGTTCACTTTAACCGTAGTCGTAGGCTGACTTTCGGTTTTGTAGACAAAGGTCGTTATAACATCACTATTCATTTCCAGGCTGGTAAATTCAGTCTTTTCTTTTGCGCCATCGGCTAAGACATAGCCTGCTATATGAGGCGCATAGGCTGTATAACTTACACCCTTGGGAACTTCCTCTACCGTTGCGGGTCTGACCGGAGTGCCATTGGCGAGCAGGGTATTGATTGTTACTCTTACCGTTTCAACCACAGTCCGGGCATAATTGAAGCGAATCTCTTTATTGGTACCTACAACCGCACTCTTTGTTGTCTCGGTGTCTTTCAGGGTCCAGCCCGGGATGACCGGTGCGTCGGCAGATACTGTTTCGCCAATGGTTCCTTTGATGATGTAGCTGAGCAATATGGTATTGTCCTCGGCAACCGCTTTCACCGCGACCTCATCATCTGCGATTTCCCGGTAATTAAAGCTTACAGTGACTCCGGGATTGGCTATAACAGTCTTGGCTGCAGGGCCGACTAAAATCATATCTTCAACATCCGGGGCGCCTACCGTTACTGCTTCACCTTGGCGCAGACCTGATACTTCTTTGGTGCCAATCAGCTCATGATTGTCAGGATCGGTCACATTAAACATATTAACGGTAATCTTGACCAAATTCTTGGTATAGTAGGCCGGAAGGATAAGTGAACTAATACCGTCCCACTCAAAAGTTATCGTGTCCGCGAGCGGCGTAAAGTAATCATTGCTTAAATCCGGGACAAGGATCTCATTTTCGCCGGTAACACAATCGTCCTCGTCTACCTGGACGACCCTGATGACCCGGCCGTCAGAATCATCCTCTTGACAGACTATTATCAGCTTGCTGGTAATCTCTGCATATTCGAAGGTGATCAGATTGGGGCCGCCAGCTACCACAGGATCCAAGACACCGATGGTGCTCTCGCTGGTCAGATAATAGCCTTCTACATCCGGGGCATTGTAGGTAAAGGGAGCACCGATTTCCGCTGTTTCCGTAATGGGAGATCCGGTCAGGTCAATACCTTCTTCGTCTACCATCCTGATGGTTACTGCGGTTGCCAGGGAGTCATATTCGAATATTACCGTTTCGTTTGCATCCTGGATATCGATTGTCACCGGTGAGGAATCGGGATCAGATAAGATGTAGCCCTTTATCTCCAAGGCATGGATATCTTTGTCTCCGCTGCCTTTGGGAAGCATCATATCGTAGTAGTAAAGCTGGGTGGCGCCGCTCTTGCCGATTACTGTGACTATAACATAGTTATGTGTTGCTTCATGCAAAGTCAGATAGGTGAAAGTTGCACTGTCATTATCGGACAGGTTAAAGAAGCTCTTGGTGCTGACTCCGTCAATCACATAACCGGTAATATGAGGCGCATAGGCCGTATAGTCCCCGCCGGAGGGCACTTCTACCACTGTCGGGGGCATCAGCAGGCTGCCGTCGGTTTTGTGGACAAGGTTGATCGTTACTTCAACTACATCCTTTTCATAGTCGAAGCGGATCTCTTTATTTGTACCGATGACCGCACTCTTTGTGCTGGCGCTTTCATCTACCAGTTTCCAGCCCAGGATGCTCGGGGCGCTGGCATATACCGTATAACCGACGGCGCCGGTCATTACATAGCTTTGGAGTATGACATTGGTAGCTTCATCAACTGCTTTTACTGCAACTTCGTCTTCTTTGACATTCCGGTAGTTAAAGTCCGCTGTTTTTACTCCGTCGGCGATAATTGTTTGGGTTGCGGAGCTGACCAGGATCATATCTTCAACATCCGGAGCCCCTATCGTTACCACTTCACCTTTGCGCTGGCCTGTCAGGGTAATCGTATCCATCAGCTCAGCTGCAAGGGGATTGGTAAGATCAAACAATTTGATCTCAACGGGTATTAAAATCTTGGTATAGTATGCTTCTACTTCCACAGCATCGGAGCCATCAAAAGTATAGAAGACAGAATCCTGATTTGCTGTATAGAATTCCTCCTCAAGATTCGGTGTTGCTACTTCAGTTTCTACACCTTCGTCGTTGGGATCCGTTATCTCTATCACCCGGATGACCCTGCCGTTCTCATCGTCTTCCTTATAGACTATGGTCACCTTGCTGGTGATCTTGGCATAGACAAAAGTGATCGTGCTTGTACCGCCGGATGCTACTTCTTCAAGTACGCCGATGCTGCTGGTGCTTGTCAGTTTGTAGCTTGCCACATTCGGAGCATTATAGGTAAAGGGTGAACCGGCCTCAGCCGCCACATTAAAGGGCATCGCCACATTATTACCGGCGGCGTCAACCATTTTGATGGTCACTGTAGTTGCCAGGGATTCATAGTCGAATATCACTGTTTCGTTGTTGTCCTTGACATCTACCTGAGCCGGCGTGGAGTCGGGATCTACCAGGCGGTAACCTCTGACATTGAAGGCATGGATCTCGGTTATGCCGCTGTCTACGGGAAGCAGTTTGTCGTAGCGGTACAATTCGGTTGCGCCGCTTTTGCCAATGACTTCGATCTTCGCCAGATAGGGCAAGGCAATTTCCCCTACCTTGAGATACTCAAAAGTCACTTCTTCATTTTTGGCTAAGCTTGTGAATTCCCTGGTGCTGTCCCCGTTGATCACATAACCTGCTATATGAGGCGCATAGGCTGCATAATCCCCGCCGGTCGGTACCTCTATCACTTTCGGCGGCATCAGCAGATTGCCATTGGTTTTGTGGATAAGGTTGATAGTTACTTCAACTACATCCTTTTCATAGTCGAAGCGGATCTCTTTATTTGTACCGATGACCGCACTCTTTGTGCCGGCGCTTTCATCTACCAGTTTCCAGCCCAGGATGCTCGGGGCGCTGGCATATACCGTGTAACCGACGGCGCCGGTCATCACATAGCTTTGGAGTATGACATTAGTGGCTTCATCGACTGCTTTTACTGCAACTTCGTCTTCTTTGACATTCCGGTAATTAAAGTCCGCCGTTTTTACTCCGTCGGCAATAATTGTCTGGGTTGCGGAGCCGACCAGGATCATATCTTCTACATCCGGGGCGCCTACCGTTACAACTTCACCTTTGCGCTGGCCTGCCAGGGAAGCTGTATCCATCAGCTCAGGTGCAAGGGTATTGGTAACATCAAACAATTTTATGGCAACGGGTATCAAAATCTTGGTATAGTATGCTTCTACTTCCACAGCATCGGAACCGTTAAAGGTATAGGTTACAGAATCCTGGTTCGCTGTGTAGTATTCGTCATCCAGATCAGGTGTTAGCACTATAGTTTCCACATCTCTGGCAGGATCTACTATCTCTATCACCCGGATGACCCGGCCGTTCTCATCGTCTTCCTTATAGACTATGGTCACCTTGCTGGTGATCTTGGCATAGACGAAGGTGATCGTGCTTGTACCGCCGGATGCTACTTCTTCAAGTACGCCGATACTGCTGGCGCTGGTCAGTTTGTAGCCTGCCACATTCGGAGCATTATAGGTAAAGGGTGAACCGGCCTGGGCCGCTACATTGAATGGCATCGCCACATTATTACCGGCGGCGTCAACCATTTTGATGGTCACTGTAGTTGCCAGGGATTCATAGTCGAAAATTACCGTTTCCCGGCTCTCTATAACATTTACCTCCACCGGTGTGGTTGCTGATTCTGCCAGGCGATAGCCCCTGACATTAAAGGCATGGATCTCGGTTATTCCGCTGTTTACAGGAGCAATTTTTTCGTAACGGTACAGTTCGGTGCTGCCGCTTTTGCCTATGACTTCAATTGTCACCAGATACGGCAAGGCTATTTCCCCTACCTTCAGATACTCGAAAGTCACTTCGGCATTGCCGGACAGACCTATGAAGCTCTTGGTGCTGATCCCGTCAATCACAAAGCCTGAAATATGGGGCGCATAGGCTGTGTAGCTGCCGCCCTTTGGCACTTCCGTAACAATCTGCGGTTGGATAGGATAACCGGTGGTTTTGTGGACAGCTTTGATCGTTACTTCCACTATGTTCTTTACATATTCGAAGATGATCTCCTTGTCCCTGCCGACAAGCGCGCTCTTCCTGCTTTCGGCGGGATTCTTCAGTACCCAGCCCAGGATGGTCGGGGCATCGGCGTAAATCGTTTCGTTGATAGCGCCGCTCAGCACATAGCTTTGGAGGATAATAGCTTTATCGGCGCTGTCTTTGTAGATCGCTTTTACGGCAACTTCATCGTCGTTAAGCTCCCGATAGCCAAATTCCACTACGGTGTCATCCAGGGCGATAACCGTTTTGGCCGCAGGACCTACCAAAAGCATCAAGCTGACATCCGGGGCGCCTACCGTAACTGCTTCCCCTTTGCGGGCAGAGAGGCTTTCGCTTCTGATCAGCTCCGGTTCTTCAGGATCAGTTACATCCAGTAGATTGATGGTAATATTTACCATATTCTTGCTGTAATAAGCTTCAACACTTGCCGCAGTGATGCCGTCCCAGGTTATGGTTACTTCCTCGGATCCGGCCTTGGGCGTATAGAAATCGTTCGTCAGAACCGGGGCAGGATAAGTATAGGTACCTGCGCCCAGGCCCGCCGTGGGTATCTCAACTACCCTGATCACCCGGCCGGCGGCATTCTCCTCTTTGCAGATTATGGTCAAGAGGCTGGTGATCTTGGCATATTTGAAGGTGATTACATTGGTATCGCCTGCTACTACAGGATCCAAAACACCAATGGTACTCTCGCTGGTCAGATAATAGCCTGCAACATCCGGGGCATTATAGGTAAAGGGTGAGCCGGCTTCTGCCGCTACCACAAAGGGCGCTGCTACATCTTTGGTTGGATCATTGTCATCCACCATCCGGATAGTTACCGTGGTCGTCAGGGATATATACTCGAATACTACCGTTTCGTTCTTATCTTTGACATCCACGATTGCCGGCGAATCACCGTCCAAGCTATAGCCTTTTACATCAAAAGCATGGATCTCGGTATTTCCGCTATCCACGGGAACCATTTTCTCGTAGCGGTAGAGCATTGTCGAGCCGCTCTGTCCGATAATTGTAATCGTTACCAGTTCCGATACCTTCTTATACAAGAAGGTTACTGATACATCTCCACCAAGGCTGGGCCAGGTGTATTTGTCAGTGCCAACAATTATATGGCCGGGAATATGCGGCGCATAAATAGTGGCTTCCCCGCCTTTAGCTACTTCTATTTCTATCGGCTCTTGAAGGGGAGCATGGCTTTCCCAGTGTTCGGTGTTGATAGTTACAATTACCACATCTTTTTCATATTCGAAAATGACTTCCTTGTCTTCGCCGATCTCTACCAGTTTTGGACTGCTGGTCGGATCCGCCAGCTTCCAGCCCAGGATGATCGGAGCAATTACAAACACCTCATCACCTAGTGTGCCCGGCAGCGCATAGCTTTGGAGAAGCTTATCTGTATCCTTGTCTATTGCCTTCACCTGAACCTCGCCGGCTTCCTGGGTGCGGTAAATAAATGTTACTACCTCGTCGCCTGTTTCTGCGATTACCGTCTGGGTGTTTGCTCCCACTAATACCCAATCGTCAAGCCTGGGAGCTGTAATCGTTGCAGCTTCGCCCTGGCGCAAACCGCCTACTTCATGCGGCTCTTCTATATCCGTACTATCATTGAGTTTAACTTTCTTCACAGTTACGCTCACCAGGTTCTTGGCATAACAGGCAATTACCGTCACAGAGTCACTACCGTTATAGTCGTAGTAAACCGTATCATAGGTTGGCTTGATCAAGCTATAATAGCCCGGTAAAGTTAAGGGAGGATTAAAGGGCAGGTTCTCGCCTTCAGTTTCATCCGTGATTTCATCCGTCCGGATCAAGACACCGGCCGGGGTGTCCTCCCGGTATTCCACCGTGATTTTGCTATTAATCCTGGTATATTTGAAGATGGCTTCGCTTTTGCCGTCAGGCAGTACCGGGTCAATGTTAACTTCGCCTTTTTCGCTTACCAGCCTGAATCCGGGAAGATAAGGTGCTTTACATGTAAATGCCTCACCTACTACTGCCGGTGCATTGAAGGAATCCAGTTCACGATCCGTGTCTTCCTCTATCATCTTGACCCGAACATAACCTTCAGTACTTGTATAGTCAAAGTAATAGGTTTTCACCCCATCATCTTTAACTACAAAATCCTGATCCTCATCCAGGGTAAATCCCGGCACTGCAAACAGATCCACATCTTTTTCCAATTCGTAGGGCATGTCATTTTTAGCGATACGTTTGCTATAACTGTACAGTATTGCCCCAGTAAGCCTATTCTTCCCGGCAATCGTTATGGAAACATTACTCATAGCATCCTTTTCGGCAACTGTAACATAGTTGAAGATGACATCATCATCATCCAAAACGGGCGGAAGTAGAATCTCTCTGTCTTTGCCTTCGATTACATAGCCGTCAATATGGGGAGCGAGAATTGTAGCGCCTCCGCCTATGGGCACCTCATATGTGATCGGTGGATCTAAAGGAATATCCTTCAGAGCAGAAAGATGGAAAGCACGTACGGTTATGGTTGCCACATTTTTCTCATAATAGAAAAACGCATCAAAATCCTCACCAAGTACCACTTCCTGGTAATTATTGCTTTCTACTAACTTCCATCCCAGGATAAACGGAGCCCATACAGTCAGCGGATCTCCTTCCCTGCCTGAAAGCGTATACTTTTGCAGCTCTTCTCCTGTATCCTTGACTATCGCCTTAACCTGAACCTCATATTTTTCCTGCTCGCGGTATTTAAATGTTACCACGATGCCCTCATTTGCGATTATGGTCTTTGTATCCTCATCAGCCAATATCCAACCGCTCACATGAGGGGCTTTTATCTCCGTTGCTTCACCCTGGCGTTTGCCCTCTTCTATATGAAAACCAATATTTTTTGATGGGTCGAAAAAGTCGATCATTTCGACAGTTACATCAACCAAGTTCTTTTTATAATAGGCATCTACTTCTACAGGATCGAAGCCATTATAAATGTAGCTTACTGTTGTCTGCTGAGCCGTGTAATAGTCCGGAGTATCCAGGTTAGGCGTTATCACTTCGGTCTCTTCATCAATTTCGGGTTTTTCTATCTCAATCGTACGGATAGTGCGGACAACCTTGCCCTCATTATCAATTTCTTTATAGTTGATAATCACTTTGCTGATTACCTCTACATATTCAAAGACAATTTCACTTTCACCATTAGGCAATACCGGGTCGATCGCTATGGTATTGTCGCCTACCACCCTGTAGCCGGTTATGTAGGGCGCGTGGTAAGAGAAAGGTTTGCCTACCTCCGCCTCTACAAGGAAGGAGGTTTTGATGGCGGCGCCGGTATCTTGATCTTTCATTGATATCGTGACTGTACCGGCTGTGCTTGTGTATTTGAACTCAAAGATATCCCCTGTCTTTGCATCTGCAGGTACCAGATGATCCTGACCGGCATCCAAAGTATAGCCGCTCATAGTGAATACATCAGCGCCATCGATCAGGGTATAGGGCAATTCACTTGTGGAGAGACGCTTTTGATAGCTGTACAGAGCCGGGGCGGCAGTTGCTTTAGAATTTACCCCTCTGATCGTTACAGTAATATTACTCAGAGCTTCCTTCTCGGCAACCGTAAGGTAGAAGAAGTAAATATCTCCATCAAACGCCACCGAGCTTAAAATATCTTTGTCCTTGCCGCTAACTACATAGCCGTCAATATGGGGTGCATAAATAGTGATGCCCCCGCCTTTGGGCACTTCGTATGTTATCTCCGGATCCAAAACGATCTCTTCTGTATCAGTCAGATGGATAGCATGTACGGTGATGGTAGCCACATTTTTCTCATAGTAGAAAATAGCGTCATAATCCGTTCCGATCACTACTTCTTTGTGGTTATCAGTTTCATCCACCAGCTTCCAACCCAGCATGATCGGCGCCCATACTGTTACCGGATCTCCTTCCCGGCCTGAAAGCGTATATTTTTGCAATTCTTCTCCGGTATCCTTGACTATCGCCTTGACCTGAACCTCGTGTTTTTCCTGTTCGCGGTATTTGAATTCTACCACGGAGCCCTCAAGCGGGATTATAGTCTTGGTATCCTCATCAGCCAATATCCAACCGGTAAGGTGAGGCGCCCTAATTTCCGCTGCTTCACCCTGGCGATTGCCCGTTATTATCTGCTCATCGATTTTCGCTGATGTGAAAAAGTCGATCATTCTGACAGTTACGTCAACCAGATTCTTTTTATAATAGGCGTCCACTTCTACGGAATCTTCGCCATTAAACAGGTAGCTTACAGATTTCTGTTGAGCCGTGTAGTAGTCCGGAGCGTCTAAGTTAGGGGTACTCACTTCGGTTTCTTCATCAACTTCGGGGTCTTCTATCTCAATCGTGCGGATAGTGCGGATGACCTTGCCGTCGTCATCTATCTCTTTATAGTGGATGACCACTTTACTGTTGATCTTCACATATTCAAAGGTGATTTCACTGGCGCCCGCAGGCAATACCGAATCAATGGTTATAGGATTATCGCCTACCACCCTGTAACCGGATATGTAAGGGGCATGATAGGTGAAAGGCTTATCAACTTCCGCCTCCACAGGATAGGATTCTTTGATCTTAACGCCGCTATCCTGATCTATCATTGTGATCATAACCGTACCCGCGGTGCTTGTATACATGAATTCAAAGACATCCCCCGGCTTCACATCCTCAGATACCAGATGGTTCTGATCCGGATCCAGGGTATAGCCTTTCATCGCAAACACATCCACCCCGTCGATCAGGGTATAGGGCAGCTGGTCTTGGGCGATCCGTTTCGTGTAGCTGTACAAGCTACCGACAATGGGATTTATTCCTCTGATAGTGATGGGAACATAAAAATCATCGTAAACTTCGGTAATGGTTCTGTAGTAGAAAGTTGCCTTGATATCGTCATTCAGATCCGTAAAGAACTGGACACCGTCCCCTTCAAGCACATAGCCTTTTATATTGGGAGAAAAGGCGGTATAATCACTGAACCTGGGTACTTCATAATCCGTGGACTGAATAACTCTGTTGCTGGTGATATGGATCGCTTCGACTGTGACCTTGACAATACTCTTTACATAGTAAAAGACGATCTCTTTGTTTGTCCCGATAACGGCGCTCTTTCTGTATTCCAGGCCATCCAGCGACCAGCCCGGCAGGGTGGGAGCGTCGGCGTAGATCCTTTCGTCGGGGATGCCGCTTACGATATAGCTCAGCAGCGTGTTCCCGGTTTCCTTGTCGAGGGCTTTGACTGCTACTTCATCATCGCCAATATTGCGGTAGTCAAATTCTACAGTTCTTCCCGGGCTGGCAATAACCGTTTTGCTCACAGGGCTGACTAAAACCATGCCGCTGATATTGGGAGCATTGACCGTTACCGCTTCTCCTCTGCGCTGACCGCTCAGCAGATCGGAGGGAGGGATCGGATCCCGGATGGGGGAATTTGTTACATCAAATTTATTAATGGTAATATTTACCAATTCCTTGGTATAGTAGGCTTCTCCGCTGGCTGCATTGGCGCCGTCCCAGTAAATAGTGATTTCCTCGGAGCCGGGTTTTACGGTAAAGAAGTCAGCCGTCAGATTCGGGGCCGTATAGTCATGGAATCCGGTTACTCCGGATGCTTCGGGGATCTCGACAACCCTGATGATCGGGCCCTTATCATTGTCTTCCTTACAGATTATTGTCAGCTTGCTGGTAATAGGCTTATAAGTGAACTTGATCTCACTTGTGCTGTCACCCGCTACGGAAGCCACATAACCGATGGTGCTTTCTGCGGGATAGATCAGGGAATAGCCCGGAACATGGGGCGCATTATAGGTAAAGGGAGCGCCTGCCTCTGCCGCTGCTGTAATAGGCGGCAGCAGATCTTTATCGTCTTCATCTACCATGCGGATTTTTACCGTGGTCGCTAAAGAATCATAGTCAAAAATCACTTCCAGGTCTTTATCCTGAACATTAAGAGCTACCGGCGAGGCAGTTTTTAGGCTATAGCCTTTTACCTCAAAACCGTAGACCCTGACACTTCCTGTGTTTTCCAAATATTGGGTTTTGTGGCGGTACAATTCGGTATCGCCGCTCTTGCCGATCACCGTGACCATAACATAACCCGGATAGACATCCCTGGGGCCATAGAGGAATTCTATGGTCTGGGGAGTAGCATCCGGCGGGGTGATCGTTACCACTGCCTCATTATCCGGAAGAGACGAATCAAAAAGCCAAACGCCTGCGGCACGGCCGGAATCGATCTCGATCTTATGATCCTCATTCCCGTCCAGGCCGTCATTGGCGACCGTTATTTCATAACCGAATCTGCTGGAGATCGTGGTATTGTCCAAATGGGCCGGATAGGGGCTGTCCGGATACATCCCATACCAATAAAGATTGATCCGGACCTCTTCGTCGTCGGGGATACCGTTATTGTTGGCATCACGGGCATATATCCAGAGTATTTCCAGTTCCTCCGGTGCCGAAGGATCAAAACCGCCGGCAATCATTTCCGGTGTCAATTCAACAAAAACATGGCCGTTCTGGTCCATGGTCACATTATGCTCCGGATCATCAGGGTCGTATTGGAATTCCCCGCTATAGGAATCGGTCAAATTCCCTATTTCCCAGCCGATAGGCACATAACCTGCAACCTTGGGAGCGGTATAAACTATCGGCGGCTTGCCGGTTTCAATTTTGGCTATGGAATTTCTCTCGGGATAGATAGGCTCGCCGTCAATATCCTCGATGAATTTATGAGTTTCTTTGACACTGGTGATTCCCTCGTCATAGACAATATAGATTTTCTCCTTGGGAACCATCGTGATATCGGTGATCTGAGGATCAAAGTCTTTTGAAAAATCATCACAGGGATAAAGAAACGCCGGATCACCGGGTGGCTCTTCCCTGACATCTATAGCGTTGATATTAACATAATAACCAACAGGGGTAAAGGGGTGATGCTTTTGAGGGATAAAACGCCCTCCCCGCAGAAGGAAGTTGGAGCTGGTAATATCTGCCACCGGATCCGAATCACCTTCTTCATCCTCATCATCCTCTTCTTCCTCCAGAATATCCAAGGGAACCCAAATAAAGAGCGGCTCATCGCCGGAATCCGGGATCGGCTTCCCTTCCCTGTCCACATAAGCCATCGGCACCTGGTCCCAAAGCTCTTCAACTCTCTTCATGAATAGAGTATAGGTCGAGCCTGTGGGGTCGTCGCTCATATCCAGATAGGCGACCGGGAAATTTGCATCCAGGGTAATGGGGATCGGCGCTTGCAGGCCGGTTTTGGTCTTGGCTGTCCAGTAGTCGGACATATAAGGATTCAAGGCCAGGTTTACCTGGTTGTACCTGACATTCGTGCCGGTAAGGACAGTACCGCTGAGAGTATAGGGAATGCCATAATTCCCGGGGATCGTGGTATAGGGAGAAATTTCGACTTGCGTAGCAGAAGTGTCGTCAACCAGGCGAAGTTTGATCTCCCGACGGATAAAAAGATTGCTGTAATTGATCACATCATGGACCCTGGTCGTCTCTTCCGAGCTGCCCATATAGACATCAGCCATAGCCCAAACCGAGCAGTTGGCTGGTATGTTACATAACTCCTCCCGCCAATAGGTGCCTTCATTGGGGTTAATATATCCCTTCAGAGCGGTAGGTGTCGCAGCCCAGACAGCTTCGAAAACATCGGCATTACCGGGGCTGGCAAGGGCTGCCAAAGAATTGGTGAGAATATATCTGCCTTTGCCTTCTTCCAATTTCATATTTGTACCGGAACCAAAGAATAAGATTTCGGCTTTATCGGGCACAGTACCCAGATCATAATAGATATTTCTGCCGTTATTGCCGATGATCTTCATAGCTGTGCCTATAACAGGGGCATAAACCGGATAACTCTCCCCCCGGTCCAGCCCGATATGGGTTTCCCTCTGAGTGACCTTGACTTGTGTTTCCAGATCAATACTGGATATATTAAGGAATATATCCTCCGGAACAGTTACTACCCAGATTCCAAGAGGGGCATAAGGTCCGGCGGGCTCCACGATTGTTTTCGATACCGGTTCCATGGTCTCAATAGGCGTACCATCACTGGTTATGGTAGGCCAAGTCACGGAAATTTCAGCGCCGGGCTGGCCCAAACCCATCACAGTTCTCGATCCTACATAAACGGTATCAACGATTGGGGCACGTGAACCACCGTCGAATTGGATGCAATGGATAGGGGTAGTAGCAAAATTGGTATTGACAAAATTCGGGGTAGCACCCGGCATTGTATTCTTTGATGGATCATAGTTTGTAGATATAGACAGGGCGCTTTGATTTCCCCAAGGCGCGGCTTTGAAGATATCGAAAGTGCCGTTTTGCTGGAACCACCAATTGCGGTAATCATTACGCCTGTCTCCAATGAAGGTCGTTTCATAACCAAGAAAAGTGTTCTCTCCTCTGGTGAAATAGCGGATGCTTTTCAGACCTCTTGCTTCCAATTCAGTTAGCGGCCTGATAAGAGAATTATTGGTTGTGTTCGTTGTGGCAAAGACTACTGAAAAAGGACTGTTTAAAAGCAAGTTCTGTGCATCCACAGCCATACGGCCGGCAGCTGCGCTTGATCCGCTTGCCAATAAATGAAGGACAGCGCCCTCATTGACCGTAAGATAACGGGAGCGCAGGCGGCCGCGGTTCCCCCGCAAATTCATTACGCAAATCGCGTTCCTGTCCACCGTAAAGCTGTTCGATGTGGCGTTTGCGGCATAAGAATACCCCAAGTTCCCTGCTACCACAAAGAATAACGCGTTTTCCTCTATCATGATCTCCAAATTAAGCATATTGCTAAACACGGGCGTCTGCGAAGCAGAAGCATAAACGACAACTATGAGGCTAGCGCCTTTTTTTACTGTGAAGGTACTGCCGGCGCTGCCGGAGAGCGCATTAGCTACACCAAACATACCTTGCGATGCACCACTGTATGAATCAATCGTCGAAGCCCCATCAAACTCTATGTATCTGCCGCAGATCATTCTTGTAGCGCCTACTCCATTATTGGTTGATGTAATGTTACAATCTTTGAAATTAACATTACAATTGTTTGTACCATTGTTACCGGGGGGTAAAACAGTACGATAGACAGTAATGCTTGCGTTTTCAAAAGAAATTGTAGTACCTAAAGCAGCACTATTATTATTCGCACATGAGACAAAACCGGTAGAGCCACTTGTTTGATTCAGTCTGATATTTTGAAACTTGATATTTGAGACCTTGTTAGCTGAGGTACCCAGACGGAAAGAAACATTCGTAGTCAGGTTGTGTTTAATATCTGTACGGGGATTTGTCCCGTCAATGGTCAGACTAGAACGGGCCGTACCCCCTGCCAAGACCGGCATCGCCCCTGTAAAAGTAATATCCGCGCCAAGATAGATCTTATCATAGGCGGTACTCAACAGCGCGGATCTTAAATCTTCAGATGACGTTACAAATGCTTCGCGCGGTCCCGGTACCCAAGTTGGATCAGCTGCATATGCCTGCGTATCCATTATGCCTGTTATAGGCGGCAACATAGACAAAACCATGACAAAGACCAAAAGGATGGCTACCTTCCTTTTGACTTTGTCAATCGTTCGCCTGGACTTGATAGAACCTAAAGTCATAATATCAATCCTCCCAACATTATTTTAACTGCCATTACTTCTTTAACCTCCTAACGTTTTTTCTTGTGCCACAATTGCACAGTTCTACATTTAACTTCATTTAATTACATAATACTACATATTGCAATTATAACCTACACTATCCCCCTTTGTCAACGAGGAAATATAATTGACAATTTTCACATAATCTGTTAAAGCAGCAGTTAGAGTTTCCGACAGTAGAGTGCAAAAACAGCTGTTTTTCTCTTTTCTTTTCTTATCGGCCCAACTAACTAAAAACATTATCTCAGCTCATCGGACTTATACGGTACACTTGTGCGGCGATCAGTGATCCGACTCAAATACTCTTATCACCCACAAGGCGCCACCCCTTCATTTTTCTATCAGATTCTTCAAAATCTTACAAAAACCCCTATAAACCCCTATTTAATATTAATAGCATTTTTTTTCATATTTCGTCTAATGGTTTTTTAAATAATCAACATCTTTTTCAAACCATGGCAAAAAAAGAGTTCCTACAGCAGGATAGCAGCTGACTGACTGCTATCCTGCTGCAAAAACTCTTTAGTTTCAACAGGGAATAATACCCCACCCCTCTGCGTCAGGGTATTTTATTTTTGGTTGAAATATTTTTGGGAACCCCCAAAAACCATTTAAAATATATTTACAAGCATCAAATAGGTAATCCTTACAAGAAAAACGCCAAACTGCTCTGTGCCCTGGCTGAAGCGGCGTGTCCTATATTATGGAACAAGCTTACCTGATTCCGCATAATATAATATAGAAGAGATTCCCGAACGGCGTACGACATTTAGGGATCACTTCAATAAAAAAATAGGGAGTGACGAACAATAGCTGTTTTTACACGGGAGTATTGGAAAACAATACAAGTAAATAGAGAGAATCTTGACAAGCTAGGAGATTACCACTATGCATTTCGCGATTATGCCAAGGGGTCAAAAAACTCCAGCCAATTGCAGGAGGCTCTGGGTGGTCTTCTCCCTATTTTGTCATTTGTCCTTACAGGAAGAGATGCCACAGCAGCCGCTGCCGCATCTGCAATCAAAAGCGCTGCCGGCGGCATGAAAAAAAGAGAAAAAAAAGCGCTCATTGATTTTTTGAGCGCTGCTGCGATCGAACTCTATAATCTATCTTCCCGGATGGGCCAAAACACTGCAACCCAAATGGTTGAACTGAAGATGCTTATGCAGGTATACAGAATATCCGGGATAAGCATTATCAAAGGAGCGCCCCAGCTGCTAAAAGTAAAAAACAATGCAGGCTGGACAACTCCTTAAGCTCAATCTGATCCTAAACATAGAATGATTCTAATGTTTTAAGCCCTTACCCTGCATCTTGCAGGGTAAGGGCTCATTTGTTTCATTCATCATTTACAATTTATCATTCATCATTTTTCATTGCCCCAAAGGGGCACTTTTTGGTACGCCCGATAGGAATTGAACCTACGCTCCCGGCTCCGGAGGCCGGTGCTCTATCCACTGAGCTACGGGCGCATAATCTTTTTCTAATTCTATCGCAAAAAAAGGAATAAGTCAACCTCTATTTATGTTTTTTTGGTAAAAACAGCCTGCTTAACAAAAATTTTTTTTGGATAAACTAGAGACGAAAGCAAAAAACTGCTTTGATGCCATTATTGCGGTTATAGTCAAGCTTTCCACAAAATATATAATTGATCAAGAAAGGATGGTATACCATGTTTCTAAAGAATAACAAAAAAGCCCTGCATATCTTAGCACTGATCACCATCATCTGTTTCATTCTCAGCTTATCCGGTACGGCCTTAAGCCTTAGCGCCCCCATCCCCGATTCCAAGGAAAAAGCCCAAAAAACTATTAAGCCCTTTGGTTTTGTCAGCAAAAAGAATCCCGATAAACTGGAGAAAACCAAAAGCGATATAGGTACCGGGATCAGCATCTATATCAATGATGCAGAAAGCAGCAAAGAGATCGAACCCCTAAATAATAAAATTGAAGAAAAAACTGAAGAAAAAAGCAAAACCAGCAATAAAGACCCGGAGCCCATAATCAAAGATACAGAATCTGCAGCCAAAGACCCGGAACCTCTAGCCAAGGAATCAAAGGATCCGGAATCAAAGCTTCAGGAACCTAAAAAAACCGCTGTTCCCCAAGAAAATAAAACTCCGGATAATAGCGGCAAAAGCCAAGAACAAAAGCAAAATCTCCCGATCAAGCAAGAAGAGGCTGCTTCCGCCAAAGACAAGGACAGGGAAAACTTCCAAAAGCGCTCTGAAGAAATGAAGGCAGCTTTTGACAAACTAAATGAAAAACAAAAAAAGGAAATCTATGCCTTGGATGATGAAATCATGGCTCTCAAGGAAAAAATGCTGCTGAAATATACCGAATTCGGCGTCATTACCAAGGAAGAAGCCCTGAAGTACAATGCCAAAATGAAAGAATTCCGGGAAAAATCCCGGGAAGGAACAAAAATCCCAGGCCTAAAAGGCAGCAAAAGCCTTTGGAAGAAAGCAGAGTAAATAATTGAATCAAAAAAGTTTGCCTATAACCGTAAAGGCTGGAAGAATCAACTTCCAGCCTTTTTAATGAGGAGTGAGGAGTTAGGAGTTAGGAGTTTGGAACTAAGCTCTCAGATTCGAACAAAAAAAGTCAATACTTTTTATAATAAAAAAAATCCGTGCTAATCCGTCTTTAATCCGCGTAAATCCGTGTCTAATTTGTTTTTAATGCTTTTCCAGTTTATCTGGGGTAGGAGTTAGGAGTTAGGAGTTAGGAGTTAGAGTTAGTGCCTACCCCCTACTCCCTTGCTGCTAAGTTGCATTTTACCGTTCATGTGCGCGCACAAGTTATGAAGTCATTTACCAGGGATTTAAACATATTGCCGCGTTCTTCATAGTTTTTGAACATATCCCAGCTGGCACATGCCGGAGAGAGTAGGACTACATCTCCCGGCCGGGCAGATGTTAGGGCCAGTTTTACTCCTGCTTCGAAACTCTCTGCCAGCTGATAATTATTATTGCCTTCCGCCAGGGCTGCTTGACGCAATTCTTCCCGGCATTCACCCAAGAGTATCAGCAAACGCGCCTTTTCCTTGGCCCGGGCCATCAGCTCCTTGAATTCACTGCCTTTGTTGCGGCCTCCGGCAATCAGGATGACAGGACGGTCGAAGGATTCCAAAGCCCGGATGGTAGAGGCGGGATTGGTTCCTTTGGAATCGTTGACATATAGTATTCCCTTATTATTGCTAATTATTTCCATTCGATGCTCTACCCCGGGGAAATCCCTCAGACCGGAGGCAATAATAGCGGGCTTTACCCCCAAGACCAGCGCCCCCGCTGCGGCAGCCAGAGCATTTTCCAGATTATGCTCACCCTTCATGTATATGTCACAGGCAGACATAATATTTATTTCCTGCCCCTTGAAGCTCAGATTTATTTGCCCGTTATCAAGCCAAGCTCCCTGCCCCGGATTTTCCCGGCGGGAAAACCAGAGGATTTGGCTATTTATTTGTTTAGCCAAAGGACGCAAAGCCGGATCGTCATAATTGATAACCGCAAAATCCTCCTGATCCTGATTGAGAAAGATCCGCTGCTTGGCTGCAAGATAGGCAGCCATATCACCATGCCTGTCCAAATGATCGGGCGCCAGATTCAAAAACAAAGCCAGATGGGGCCGGAAGCTTTTGATATCCTCCAGCTGAAAACTGGAGACCTCAGCCACCACCAAACCGCTATGATCCTCTACCAGGTCGATCAAAGCCTTACCAATATTACCGCCAACCAGGGGATCCATCCCGGCCCGGCTTAATATATACCCCAAAAGGGCGGTGGTCGTAGTTTTGCCATTGGTACCTGTAACAGCCGCAAAGGGCGACGAACTAAAAAGAAAAGCCAGCTCCAGCTCACCCAAAACCGGTACCCCAGAATCCTTAAGCATTTGCAGCAAAGGGATCCCGGGAGGTACTCCCGGACTCTTGAAGGCCAGCTGCCAATCCACCTGCTGCGGCAAAGCATTTTCCAAAAGCAATTGCAAACCCTGTTCCACTAAAAGAGGTATCTCTTCCCCCAGCTGGTCAAGACTTTTACTGTCAGCCAAGGTAACAAAGGCGCCTTTTTTCAGGAGAAAATGGCAAAGCGCCACCCCGGATATACCCCCACCTATGACAATTACTCTTTTGCGTTGTAAATCCATGTTTTCTCCTTGGTTCTTTACTATATAGATACCAAAATCAGAGCTCCAACGACTCCAGCTGCGGCTAGTAGCCAGAAAAGCAGTACTACCTTTTGTTCCGGCCAGCCTATCATTTCGAAATGATGATGCAGAGGGCTCATGCGGAAAATCCGCCGGCCTAAAAGCTGAAAAGAAAATACCTGCAAAAATACAGAGCCGACTTCCAAAACATAAACCAAGCCCAAAAGAAAGAAAACTATTTCCGTTTTGGTCAGCACAGCAAAAGAAGCCAGAACCCCGCCTAGGGCAAGGGACCCGGTATCACCCATAAAAAGTTTGGCCGGGTAGCGGTTATAAACCAAAAAACCCAGACAGCATCCGGCCATAATGGCTGCGGCAATAGCCAAATCCCCATAATTGAGCAGCGGCAAGGGAGGGTTGTTGACAGCAGCCAGACAAATCAGCAAAAATCCCAAAAAAACTAAAAATGAGATGCCTGTCGCCAAGCCATCCAGGCCATCGGTAAGATTGACGGCATTGACCAATCCGACAATGAAAGTCGCCATCACAGGATAATATAGCCAACCCAGGTCCCAGTGCAAGCCGCTGACAGGAATAATGATATCCGTGCCGCGCTTAAATAAAAAAGAGGCCAATATCAGTATTACCAGGGCTCCGGCAAATTGACCCAGCAGCTTTTGCCGGGCCTTGAGACCTAAAGAACGCCGCCAAACCACTTTCAGCAAATCATCAGAAAAACCTATCAAGCCGAAAATTATAAATGCCAGAAAAACCAGCCAAAAACCGGCAGAACCTCTGCTCCAGATGAGGCCCGTCAGTAAAAAACCGGGCAAAAACAGGAGCCCGCCCATGGTAGGGGTGCCGGATTTTATTAAATGCCTTTGGGGCCCGTCGCTCCGGATCGGTTGCCCAAAGCGCAACCGCCGCAAGAAGGGAATAAAAAGCGGGCCAAGGATAACAACTATAACCAAAGCAGTAAATAAAGCACCCCAGATAGCTATCCTCATAAGCAAAACCCCTTATTGAAGTAATTCATAATTAATTATGCATTATGAATTGTTTTTTAGCTCTTTCCCTTAAATAGTGCCGGGCGGTTTCTCTGTCGTCAAATGGTAAGACCCGGCCTTTGACCAGCTGATAATCCTCATGCCCCTTGCCGGCTATCAGCAAAATATCCCCCGGTTTGGCCATAGCGATCGCACTTTCGATAGCATCCCGCCGGTTGACTTGAACTAAATAGCGGGCAGCCGTCTCTTGCACTCCGGATTCCACCTCCCGGACAATAGCTTCCGGCTCCTCGCTGCGGGGATTGTCAGAAGTAATGATGGCAAAATCGCTGTTCTCGCCGGCAATCCGTCCCATTATCGGCCTTTTAGTCCGGTCCCGGTCGCCTCCGCAGCCAAAGACGCAAATCAGGCGGCGGGGGTTCATTTCGCGGGCAGTTGCCAGAATTTTCTGCAGGCCATCCGGAGAATGGGCATAATCCACCGCCACGGTAAAATCCTGGCCTTCATCCAGCAGTTCAAAACGTCCCGGCACCTGGGGCATAGCCGCCAAGGCTTGAATAACTTCCCCTATTTCAAAACCTTCGGCTAAAGCCGCCGCTATTGCCGCCAGGGCATTATAAATATTAAATCTGCCGATCAGGGGGATTTTTATGGAATAAATCTGCTCTTTTGCTCCCTGCTTGTGATATCGCAAATCAAAAACCGTTCCCAGAGAACTTAAGGAATAATCCAAAAGACGCAAGCGGGCTTTTGGGGCCGTACCATAGGTCCAGAGATCCCCCCGGGCCAAAGCCAAAAATTCTCCCGCTGAGGGATCATCAATGTTGATAACACTATATTTATCAGAGGCAGCGCTTTTGGCCAGTAAGCGCAAAAGCTCCAGTTTGCTGTTTAAGTAATCATCCCAGGTTCTATGGAAATCCAGATGATCCTGGGTCAAATTAGTAAAAATCACTCCGGCAAAATTGCAGCCGGCAACCCGGCCTTGTTTCAAGCCATGAGAGGAAACCTCCATTGCCGCCCTCGTACATCCCTCGCTGACCATTTGCCGCAAAAGAGCGAACAACTCGCAGGATTCCGGAGTCGTCAGGGAAGACGGGATTTGACGCCCCGCGATTTGATTATTGATAGTACCGATCAGGCCGCTTTTTTCTCCCTGATATTGCCAGATCCAGTGCAGCATATTAACGGTAGTTGTTTTACCGTTGGTGCCGGTGACACCGGTCAAACGCAATTTCCGGTCGGGATGATCCCACCACAAAGCCGCCAACGCCGCCATGGCCCGGCGGCTGTCCCGGGTAATTATTTGAGGCGTATTTGGAAATTCCGGCAGAGGTCTCTCCAAAAGGCATGCTACAGCTCCCTTCCTTAAAGCCTGACCCATATAATTGTGACCATCGCTGGCATCCCCGCTGATAGCCACAAAAATATCCCCCGGCTTCACCTTGCGCGAGTCATAATTAATTCCATTTATTTCCATTTCACTCTCCGGCTGCCCCAGAACTTGGGCTCCGGCAAAAGCTTCATTTTCCTGCAAATTCCTTAATATGCTTGACAGAAGCATGCATCCACCCCGTTTTTATTATTGATCAATGATCGCTAGAGCCTTTTCCGCTTCAGGATCAATAAAATTGACTTGTACGCTTTGCCCCGGCATCACCTGCACCCCCGGCAAAGGATCCTGTTCATTGGCAATGCCGCCGCTGCCGTTAGAAGAAAGCTTCAAGCCCATTGCTCCCAGCAATTCCGCTACTTCTTTTTGCCGTTTACCTGTCAGGTCCGGTACGGTGATGACTCCGTTGCTGACCGTGGAACTGCCCGCATTCAAGAGCACTGCGGTACCGGCCTTCACCCGCGAAAGTCCTGCCGGCACTTGGGAATTTACCACAGATCCGTTTCCGGAGATTTGGGCTTCCAAACCGCAAAGCAATAAAGCTTTTTCCGCGTCAGCCAAAGAAAGATTGACCACATCAGGCACCACGATTTCCTTGACTGTACCGTCTTCCTCCACATCCTGGCGCAGATCCCCGGTGCTTTGAGGAACCACCCCCAGATAGCGCAAAACATCGGAAACTATCACTTGAAAGACAGGAGCAGCCACCTGGCCCCCTTGATACGGATAGCCGCCGGGTTCATCAATAATCACCAAAGCCACAATTTGCGGGTCATTAGCCGGAGCCAGGCCGATGAAGGAAGCTACATATTTGCCCTCGGCATAACGGCCGCCTTCCGCCTTTTGGGCAGTCCCCGTTTTGCCCGCCACCCGCATCCCCGGAATATAGGCCCGGCTGCCGGTACCTTTGGTCACAACTCTTTCCAAAACATCCCGCACGGTGACAGCTGTTTCTTCCGTGATCACTCTGCGTACTTCCTGCGGGGCAAAAGCCTGCACCACATTATTGTCATCATCACGGATCTCCCGGACTATTTGAGGCTTGAGCAAGGTACCGCCATTGGCAACTGCAGATACCGCCGCCACCATCTGCAAAGGAGTGACAGCAATGGACTGGCCGATAGACATGGTGGCGATATCAATATTCATCAGCTTTTCTTCTTTGATCATCAGGCCCTTACCCTCGCCATAAAGTTCAATGCCGGTAGGCTGGCCAAAACCAAAATTACGGATATACTCATAAAAAAGGCCCTTTTTCTTGTTTTCTATCCGCAGGCCCACTTCCACAAAGCCCGGATTGCAGGAATTCTGCACCACCTCGGCAAAGCTTTGGCTGCCATGAGGGTTATAACTGCGCCAACACTTGATCCTGTGTTTACCGACAGTAATATATCCCGGATCATAAAAACCCTCTTCAAGACTGACGACTCCTTCTTGAAGGGCAGTGGAGGTGGTGATTATTTTAAAAGTGGAGCCCGGCTCATAAACATCCGTTACCAGGGCATTACGGTAAAGAGCCTGTTCAAAATCATTATAATTATTGGGGTCATAAGCCGGACGGTTAGCCATAGCCAGAATTTCCCCGGTTTTGGGGTTCATAATCAAAATAGAGGCGCGCTTAGGCGGGGCTTCGCCGTTAAGCAGTTGATCAAGTTCACGCTCACAAAAATATTGGATATTTTCATCAATAGTTAATACCATATTATACCCATTTTGGGGCTGCACATAAACCTGCTGCCCAAAAGGAATGGGTTGGCCCTTGGCGTCAAATTCCCCGGAAATGCTGCCGCTAATTCCTTTTAAATCATCATCCCTGGCTTTTTCCAAGCCTTCCAAGCCCTGATTGTCAATACCGGCAAAGCCCAAGATATGGGCGGCCAGCATACCCTTGGGATAGGAACGCTTGGTTTCCGATTCGATGCGGATGCCGGGCAGGTTTTGCTGACGGATGATAACAGCGGTTTCAAAATCAATTTTGCGCTTCACCCAGACATAGGAGGAATTGGCAGTGATTTTCTTTAATACTGTTTCTTCATCCATATCCAGAATATGCGCCAAAAAGCCGGCAATTTCCTGGCTCTTGCCGGAATTTTTGACCTGGACCGGATTGGCGCTGACCGAATCGGAAGTGATACTGACAGCCAGGGTTTTACCATTGCGGTCACTGATCTCCCCTCTTTTGGCAGCAACCACGATATCCCGGGTATGGTCGTTTTCTGCTTTGACCCGCAACTCCGCCCCTTGGACGATTTGGACATAACCCAGCTTAAAAAGCACCGCAAAAAACATCACAAACATAAACACCAAAACCACAGTGATTTTTTTCCGCATCTTAACACTAAGCCCAGCCACATGGCTACCTCCTTCCAGTCGGTTAGCAATTCAAAATTCACAATTCACAATTTTCGAAAAAAAAACTCTTTTCCACTCTCCACACTCCACTCTCCACACTCCACTCTCCACTCTCCACTCTCCACTCTCCACACTCCACTCTCCACTCTCCACTCTCCACTCTCCACACTCCACTCTCCACTCTCCACACTCCACTCTAATCATAAATAGTTTTATTAAAAAAGTATTGGCCGAAGAATTTATAGAGGGATTGCCAAAAGTTTTCCTTCAGCTCTGTCCAGTTTTTGACCCTCAGGCCTGCCTGCCAGCCTGTTTCTATTTCCTTTGCACTGAAATCAAATAATGGCTCCGAAGCTTCTTCAAAGAGCAGATCAAAGGCGTTAAAATCCAGATACATGACATCTTCTGCTTCAGGATACATCATATCCAAATGCTCGCTGGCATAAGCCTCCACTCTTTCTACCGAACTGAGATTCTCAACTTCCAGTTTCAGACGCTCCCGATCCGCATCCAAATCATTCATGCCTTTTTTGATTTGATTTATTTGCCAGGCAAGAGAACTGATTTTGGCTTCCATAGCCATATAAACCATGGCAGAGCAAAAGAGGATAATAACCAAACCCAATAATATTACCCGCAATTGATGGAGAGGTTTGGGTTTGGTCTTTGTCAAAACCCGGGGCTGCCGGAGCGGCCGGGCATCAGGAAGCCTTTTGGGCAGGGCCTGCCCGGAATAGCGGGAATATCCGGCTTTTTCTTCATACCCATTCCGCCGATCAGCTACAACCAATTTATGACCCTCCCTTTATCTTTATTACTGCCTGCTGCCATAAGTTCACTTGGCAAAAAGATTAAGAATCTGCAATCCTTTTTTGCAATTCGTAATTCGTAATTCTTCTTTCGATTACGCATTACGGCATTACGCATTGATTTTTTCCGCTATTCGGGCTTTGGCGCTGCGGGCCCTGGGATTGGCTGCTATTTCCGCCTCGGAGGCAACCAGGGGTTTGCGGTTGATTATTTTTAAGCGAGCCACCTTGCCGCAAGTACAAACCGGGCTTTGGGGCGGGCATATGCAGGTGGCTGATTCTAATTGATAGAATTTTTTGACTATTCTATCTTCAAGTGAATGAAAGCTTATCACACATAATCTGCCGCCCGGCTGCAGGGCAGTTACAGCCGCCGCCAAGCCTTTCTCTAAAGCGCCCAGTTCATCATTAACAGCGATACGTAAGCTTTGAAAGCTGCGTTTAGCCGGGTGCTGATCCTTTTCCCGGGCGCCGGCGGGGATAGCCGCTTTGATGATCGCCACCAAGTGACCCGTAGTAAGGATGGGCCCGTCTTGCCGGGCCTTGATAATAAACTGAGCAATTCTTTTGGCCCATCTCTCCTCCGAGTAGCGATAAAGCAAATCCGCCAATTCTTCCCGGCTGTAATTATTAACGATATAAGCAGCATCCAGCCGGGAATTTAGATCCATCCTCATATCCAGAGGTCCGTCCTGATTATAGGCAAAACCCCGGGCCGCTCCGGCATCCACTTGATGGGAAGATATGCCAAGATCCAATAAAATACCGGCTAAAACCCCCTCAGACCTATGTCCGGCCAAGGCGGAGCGCTCCAAAACCCCAATTAAGTTAGAGAAATTATCCTGAAATATTTCTGCCCGTTCCCCAAAATCCGCCAGAACCCGGCCGGAGGCGGCAATAGCCTCTTCATCCTGATCGATGCCGATCAGCCGTCCCTGAGAGCCGCTAGCTTCTAAAAGAGCCCGGGCATGGCCGGCCCCGCCCAGGGTGCCGTCCAGGAACAAACCGCCGCCTTGGGGCTGCAAAGCCGCCAGAACCTGAGGCAGCAGCACCGGAATATGCTGAAAATCACTCATCAAATTTTAAAATCCCAAGCAGTAAGGTTTTCCGCCAGTTCTTCATAGCCTTTAGCGGATTCCTGACTATATGCTTCCCATTGAGCCAAGGCCCAAATTTCCACCCGGGAGGAAACCCCGATCACAACTACATCTTTATTGTTTTCCAGGTCTATTTTGGCATGGATACGCAAAGAGGAGGTAATAAGAGCCCTTCCCTGTTTATCGACATCCGTCTCCACCGCGCTGGAAAATAAAATACGGGCAAAGCGGCGGGCATCGGCAGCAGTGGAGGGCAATTTCTGGGCATTTTCGACCAATTTTTCCCATTCGTTTAATGGATATACAAAAATACAGCTATCCAAGCCCTTGGCCAGAATAAACTTTTCACCCAAGCGTTCCCGGAATTTAGCTGGAATTATCAAGCGCGACTTGGGGTCAAGCGCATGTTGGTATTCACCGACAAACACGAATAATCATCCAATCTATATAATAATTATACTAAATCACCACTAGTCTCCACTTTGCTCCACTTTATAGTATATTTTAATTCTCTATCCAGTCCTTCTTTCCTTTTTTTTTAAGAGAAAGTTTTTAAAAAAATTTCAAGCTGTGCAATTGGGTCCAAGCCGCCAGTCATCCCGATCTTGACTTTGGATCTCCTGCTCGTTTCCAGGGGATTGCGGGTCCAGCCCGCAATGACATATGTTATTGCTTCCAATAAACATATAAACATACAAAAAAACAAATTTGATTTTTTTACTGGGCTGGAGTATAATAAGCATTTAAGGAGGGATTGCTGTATGCGTAAATTTAATGTAACAGGACTGTGCGTGCCCGAAGAAGACTACATGGTCGATATAAGCGGCAAAGTGGAACAGATAATTAAATTGATAGACAGCCGCTCTTACTTTACAATCAACCGGGCCAGGCAATATGGCAAGACTACTACTTTAGCATGTCTTGAAAATGCCCTTAAAAACAGATATTTAGTTGCCTCGATCAGTTTTGAGGGGCTTAGTGAAAAGAAGTTTGAGTCACCGGAAGCCTTTTGTCCTATGTTTTTAAAAAAAATAGCAAAATCCCTCGAATTTACATCAGCGCCGAAGCAATATGTGCAGGAATGGATCAATAATGAGATCACAGGAGTTTTACAACAAGATGTGGTGAGAGACGGCAAATTTGATCTGGAATTGTGCCTCTTAAAATTCGCGGAACACTATGCCGAAATATTCGGCGGCTGCGATCTTAAATTTATCGAAAAAAAGGGGCGGCTGCTATTTCTCTTGTACCTACGGCCGCTAATCAACGGAAAGGGCTTTTATCATATAGAAAGCCAATTCACCGACCTGCGCCGCATGGATATTGTAGTTGATTTCGGGCGCGATCAGTTCATTATCGAACTTAAAATCTGGAACGGCAATTCCCGGCATCAGGAAGCCTATGATCAGCTTTTGGGCTATATGGAGAATAAAAAGGCGCTAAATGGCTATCTCTTGACTTTTGATTTCCGCAAAGAGGCAAATAAGCAGCGCCGCGCCAAATGGGTAGACTTTGAGGGTGGCAAGCGGATATTCGATGTTGTTTTGTAATTATAAGTTGCGTTAAGCAAAAAAAAACAGGCTAAATTAAGCCTGTTTTTATTGACACTTTGCGTCCTATAGGTACCAAGGTGGGCTGCGCCCACAACCCAATCGCTTTTAATTAAGCTTTCTCAGGCGCAGCCCAGTGGCTAGTATCTAGTGGCTAGTGGCTAGAACGGGTGACTTTCGCTTCGCGAAAGGATTAAATTAAATTCTTGTTTTTTATTGACACTTTGCG
>WRHF01000012.1 GCA_009783415.1 Clostridiales bacterium | reverse complement strand
CCCCCCCAGTCGGCAAAGCCGCCTCTCCCCCCCCTTCAAAGGGGGGGCAAGAGAATGCAACTAATTAGCCCCATAAAGAAAGGCAAGATGAGTAAAACTGCTCGCCCCCCCTTTCAAGGGGGGGAAGGGGGGGTTCTAACTCGCAACCTACAGCCATCTTTTCTGCTTTCTACTTAGGTGTGAACAGTAACTTTTAGTTTTTTTGAGTTCAAAAGCCGGGAATATTATTGTTGACATTTGTTTTTTGAGAGGTATATAATATATCTATATCTAGGCAATTACGAAAATTTAACATCAAAGAGAATTCAGATTGAAAAAGTTTCTTTCAGCAAATTTTGTGCCGGGAAAGGAATGATTCTTAAAATGAAAAAATTTATCATTACATTATTATTGGCTGTTACCTTACTATTATCGGGCATGGTATTTGTGGCCTGTAACAAGGAAGAGACAGTTGAACCGGTTGATCCGGATGATCCGCCTATGGAGTTGTTCGTTTATCACGAACCGCTTACCCCCGACGAAGCCCGCGACTATCATGTCGGTTTTGCTACATTAGGTATGGATCGCAGCGAAGATGAATATAGAGGTGTCGAGGGAATATTTGCCAAATATGGCAAAGCAGAAGAAGGCGGCATGGGCAAATGGGTCGTATTGCCGGCTAACTTCGCAGATGAACAGGAATTGGTCATTTCAATAATAGCCAGCCTTGCGGACGACCCGAAGCTAAAGGCCATTATCGTAAACCCAGGTGTCCAAGGGACCGCAGCCGGATTCCAAAGAATCAGGGAAATGGGCAGAGATGATATCCTTTTGATGGCCAATATGCCGCAAGATGACCCGGAGGTCATGTCCAAAGTGGCTGATCTCATCATCGATTCGGACAATGTTATGAGAGGTTATTATGATATACTCCGGGCTAAAGAGATGGGCGCTACTACTTTTGTCCATATGTCCTTCCCGCGCCATATGGGTGTTTATGTTCTGGCCAGAAGAAAAGCCATTTATGAAGAAGCCTGTAAGGACCTGGGTATAGAGTTTTTGGATGAGACAGTTCCTGACCCGGCAACAGGCGATCTTGGCGCAGCCGGCGCCCAACAGGCAGTCAATGATATGATGCCTGGCTTAATTAAGAAGTACGGCAAAGACGCGGTATTTTTTACTACAAATATCGCTCTGCATGAGCCGATCATCAAGCATGTGGTTGAATTAGGCGCTCTGTTTGTTGATACCGATGATTTGTCGCCTGTTTGCGGCTTCCCCGGCGCTTTGGCGCTTGATCTTACCGCTCAGCAGGACGACTGGCCGGCTATTGTCAAGAAAATTGAAGAGGATGTTGTGGCTAAAGGGGCTGGCGGTAGAATTGGCCTGTGGCCGTATTCGTACACTAACTACGTTGCTTCGGCTCTAACACACCTGGCAATGGAGATGATCGAAGGAAAGGCTACAGGCAATACTCTAAATGATATCGAAAATGCCTTTAAGGCTCTTGCACCCGGTTGTGACTGGAAGGCGGGTGTATTTACATATCCCGATGGGAGGAAACTGGACAATTACTACCTTTTATCCATGGACACTTATATTCTTGGCAAAGGCTATTCGGGCGTTTTGAGTAAGCCGTTTCCGGAAAAATATTTCAGTATTGATGCAGAGGATCCGCAATGAAATCCAAGGCGCATTTACGTTATTATCTCATCACGGCTCTTCTATTGCTGGGCGTAGCGGCTATTCCGTTTTGGAATTTTGCAGCTATGCTTATCTGTTATATCCAAAAAAAAGAGCTGTGGTTTCATAATTATCGAGAGGTCCTTGTTTTTGCCGCCGTTACAGCGGCCATAATAATTGCGCATCTGATAATGCCTTTATTAAAAAATCTAAAGCCGCGCGCGGGGCACATCATAGCCTCTGCTGTAGCGGTGCTCACGTTCTGCGTTCTGGAAGCAGTGGCGGAAAACATTGCCGTGCGTTTGTACGCGCTTGAACAGACCTTTACGGCTCAGGCTTCTTTTCTTGAGCTGAAATTTTTACTTTTAGATCCCTTGATCCACCGGATGATTCTTCCGGTGGCAGTGAGGTTGCATTATTATATATTTGCCATAGTGATGGTTTTAGCTGCCGTCAATTGGTTATACAGTTTAGCCGGATACTTATTCGAAGACAAAAAACCGGATAAAAAGCTTGTTATAGTGAACGGGATGGCTATTGCCTGCTATACAGCGGCCTTTTTGCTGGTACAAGCTGTGCGCTACAATAATTACCTTCTCAGACAAGTTACTTGGGGTACTGTCTTCAACATAGCGGCTTGCTTTATCCTGGCTGCCTTGGCCACCGGGCTTTGCAGCCTCTCCTTTGTTCCTTTTGCCGGCCGTAAAAAAATCATACCCCCCCTATGCTCCGCTTTGACCGTGCTGGCCTTGTATGGCGCGGAGTTTGTCATGCTGGGAGGGAGGTTCTATTTTTATGGGGAGAACATGGCAATCAGCGTTTTGCTGCATGCGTTGATTATAATCACCCCCGCCATATTAGTGCGGATCTTGCTGTCGGTAGCTGATCGCTGACAATAGATAAGAGGTAAATATCCATCAACAACAACTATCCCCCACCAAAAGTGGGGGATAGCTGTTGTTACTAACAAGCATTTCAATTACGCATTACGAATTACGAATTGCTTTACATCAACCGCCTACAACCATGCGAAGGATCAAAGCAGCGTCAACAGGGTCAATCACGCCATCGCCATTGATGTCGCCTACCAGCCGCGCTCTGGGAGTCCAGGGGATCAGGCCTACATACATTTGCAGGAGCAGCATGGCATCTTCGGGAGTAATAAGCCCATTGCCGTCAACATCTCCCATCAGGCCAATGATCAAGGCGCCGGGTTTGACCCGGAGATCCAGATCAAAGAATTCATCTTCGAAGCGTTCCAGGATGGCTTTTTTGACATTGACATCCAAGGTAACATCTTTAGCAGCAATGTTTTCCACTTTATAAGTCACGGTGAAAAGCAATCCGTCGCCCAGGACTTTGGCGCTGCTGGCATAAGCAATGTGCATGAGATCGGCGCCGCTTACGGAGGGATTAGCCGCAAAGACGCCGCCCGGAGCAGCCAAAGCGGCGGAAGGAGTTATTGTGACGGGTTTATAAACAGTGCTGTCATAGTCGATAGCCAGATCCAAGGTGGTGAAACCTAAGGCATTACCCTTGATGCTGTAGGTGACATCCACGGTACCGCCGGGAGCGACAAAAACGCTGGCTACTTCCAACACAGGCTTGTAATCTTCCCAGGCCACCGGTTCCATTATCACTTTCAGGTTGGTTGCGCCGCCGCTTGCCAGGCTGACAGTTTTGTTTGCATAGCCTTCTTTACTGAAGACGAGATCCTTTTGACCTGTGACTACGGTGTTGCTGAAAGTGCCGTCTGCAGCGGTGAATACCGGCAGGCCTTTACCGTAGCCGGTAGAGAAGGGAATGCAGACTACCGAGGCGCCCTCAATGATCTCGCCTGTGGTGCCGTCAATGACCGTACCGCTGATGGTGTTGCCGCTTGTTAGCGCTTGCAAGTCCATGGTGTTGGCTGTTTGGCTTTGGCGCAGCATGATCCTGGTGCCGTATACCGTGAAAGGCATGGTGCAGCCGCTGATATAATTGGGCCGGCTTACCTCGATGTAATATTCGCCCGGAGCTACATTGCGGACCATATCATCGCCGTTGGTATTACCCAGGCTGCTTTGGAGCGGTCCTACTGCATTGCCGTCCATATCCCGCAGCTGGAAGCGGATCGCATTGGATTTGGTTGTCATCCGGAAGCGGACATCCTGGGTTTCTACCAGGGTGACGTTCCTATTGATCACATTATCCGTCAGTTTGATATTATAACAAGCGCCGGGGTTGTTGTAGACGCGTCTGGTACCGCCGTAGGCGTTCAGCTGTCCGACCCCGCTGGGATAATTATAGTCCTGCCCCGATTCACCGTAATTCAAGCCCAGGCTCAATTCCAGCTTTTCGGTCACGCCGAAGATAGGCTTATTGATGTGGGGATAGAGATGGATCTGCGGCAAGTATTTGCCTTCATATTCAGTGCCCTTGACGCTGACAGCTATAGCCGCGTAGGGATGGAAGGACTCCAGGCCGGTTACCGTAAACTTACCTTCGGCATCGGTTTTGACCGGGCCGCCCATAAGCTCATAGGCAGCGCCGATATTGATTATGTAAACATCAACGTTTGCCAAAGGAGCCGCGTCGCTTCCGTCGGAACTATAGCCGCCTTTGACGACACCGCTCATCGTATAACGTTCCCTCATCAGAGGATCTATCTCAATCGTTCCTAAAGCCCCGGCTTCGTTGCTTCTGATGATCACATCGGCGCCGGCAATCGTAAATTCCGGACTGATGCCCAGATCATATCTGGGTTTTTTGGCTGTGAGATAATAGGTTCCGTCAGGTATGCCGTCTATGCTGAAGTAACCTTCAAGAACGGACTTGGTAGTGGCAACCAGGGTGCCGTCGGCTTTATAGAGATTGACGACCGATTCCACACCGGTGTAGTTATCGCTGTTTACTTTGCCGTCAGATTGTCTTTCCAAGCCGTACAAGGGGCCGGGGATTTCGCAGACGATCCTGCCGCTGACATTGTAGGTCGGGGCCGCGCCCACTGTCACTATACCGCCGCCGCTCTTGATGTCCTCGGAGGTGAGGGTGAGGGTATTGGTGGCATGGAAATAGGCGAATGTGCCGTTACCGTATGTGCCTACCGCTTTGCCGCCGGCAGTACCGTTGAAGCCCGGGCCGCCTACTTTGACGACTTGGCCGCGCCAGTTGTGCAGGGCGACATCAGTGATGGTTCCTTTGATGGCGGACTCGCCCACGGCGGCGCCGGCTTTGGCCGCAAAGCCAAGGGTCAGGATAGTATCTTTGTCAACCATCCTGCTGCCGGCTGCTGTCACGATCAGTTTGCCGGCGCCGATATCAGTGATGTCGACATTAAGATCGCTCATTGCCCAGCCCTCGGGAAGGGCATTGCCGGCAGGTCTGTATTCGAAGGCAGCGGGGTCGAATTCCACAGTCATTTCAAAGCCGGCTATACCTCCCGGTACGCCCAGAGGGCTGGCTACGCGGGTGGGGGCTGCCGGGGCTGCGGTGCCGTCATTTGTGTTGGGGTTGGCAAAGGTGAAGATATCAAAGTCTACCGCAAAGGGATCGCCGGGCTGGACAAAACTGTCGGAGGCTGTAAGCGAACCCATATAGACATGGCGTGCTGCGCTGCGCTGAGGCGCGGCGGCATATTCTATTTCCACTACATCAAAGAATTCTCCGGTTTCCAAAACCGTAACGGAAAGGCCGATGTTTTGATCTTCCCAGGTGGTGGTACCGCCCTTACGCAAAGGCGTATTGCCGGTCAATCCCTTGAAGGCGCCGGCGCCGTGTCCCGTTTCCCAGGTGGAGTTGGCGACATAGCTGACGATCACGCCGCCGCCGTTGGCTGCCAAAGCTACATATTGGTCAACGCCCAATTGTTTGCGGCTTTCCACAGTATAAAAAGAGGGGAAGGTTTTGATGGCATAGGTTTCGCCGCCTGCCCATTGATTGATAAACCAGTCATACCAGCTGTATCCCGTCCTGTCGGGATTCCAGCCGTTGTTCCAAACCATGCCGAAGGTATCGCGGCTGCGCATTTCCTTAGGAATGGCGACCAGGCGGGCGCCGATATTATCGACTTCACCCGGGGCATAGCCCAATGCTGCCAGTGATTCGGCTAATTTCAGATCATAATCCCCCGGCTGGCCTTGGGCGCTGACGGAGAGGATCGCCACTTTTTTCTTTTCACCCGGCAGGATCATGTAGGTCTCGTCTTGATTGAGCCAGCCCAAGCGGAATTTGCGCCAGGCATGAAGGTCCACCCCTGTTCTCATAGCGGCATCGGGGCCCATTATGCTCCAGTTGGTCTGTCCGCCGCTGGTTTCGCCGTTATTGGTACCCATGCTGCCGTAGGCATAGTCGTCGATCAAGCCGTAGGTATGGGCGAATTCATGTAACCAGGTGGTAATGACCCGGGAGAAATCACGGGTCAGGTTCATGGTGCCGAAGACGCCGCCGCCCAGCATCCGGCCGCCCGGAGTTCTGGCTTCAAATTCGTGGCGGTATTCGCTGTCGCGAAGAACCTGGGATTGGTCATTATAACCGAAGGCGGTGGCAATGCCGGAACCGGCTTGCCAGCCATAGCCATAACCGTGGGTGGTGGGAGGCATTACGGTATAGATACCATCGACGTTTTCGAAATCATCCATGGTTTTCTTGACTGCAGCCGCCAAAGCAGCTTTATCCAAATAGGCTGTACCCGCTTGGATTTGGGCATCAGTCCATTTTCCTGCCAGCACATCTGTTCTCAGTTTTTCCAATGTTCTCATTGCCGCGTCGATACCGCCCTGGTGGATCCGGGAGAACTGGCGGTAATCTTCACATTCGGCCAGGCCTTGGGTGTTATAGGACATCATGGCGCTCTCAGCCCTAAACCAGGGCCATTTGTCATTTAATTCGTCCATTTCCGGATGCAGTTTGGCATATTCCTCGTTAAGGCAAATAGCATTAACTTTCAGCCGGCCCATAGACATCATTTGCAGCCGGTCGACCACGCCGACCCCGTTCCCGTCGGTAAGGGTGCCCCGGCCTTTGAAGATATGTTCGGGCAGCCTTTCCAGGCCGTCATTGCCATAATAGGTCTGATTATATAAAACCTGCGGATAGGTCAGATCAAAAATAGCGCCGTTGAGCGGAAGAACCGATCTTTGGGCGCCGTAGGGGGCATAGTTGTCGCCTTTGAGGTCGTCGAAGTCCATGGCGATCATATAGAGATTGGTCTCGTCCCTGTACAAGGGCGTAAACAGATAGCCGCCTTTTTCATAAATCGGGTCAACGGCATAGCCGTCAGCACTGACCGTATAGGGTTTGCCATCGATCAGGTAGGTTTGTCCGGCATATTCTTTGCCGACAAAAGTCCTGATATACTCGCCGCCATGAGGATCGACATAACTGCGGTCATATCCGGCGCCGGCATCACGGCGCTGCCCTGCGGGGGCTGCCCCGAAGTCCATCAGGGAGCGGGCATTCTCGGTAACCAGCATTTGGGAATGGGGCGAATCGGCCCCGAACAGATTAAGGATATCAAAGTCATTATCAGGAGCATTGGGGTTAGGTACATTCGGTATGACAGAAGCTGGCATCTCCTGAGCTGCCACCGAGGCAAAGGCGCTGATCCCCACTATTGCTATCAGGGCAAAAAGCAGCAAAAAGGTAAATTTTTTCGACATACTGAGTCCTCCAATCTTAATTCAAAAGCGGCTGCACCGCAAGGGATTAGGCTCTTACTAGCGAAATTCGATGTAAAATGGCAAAATTATTGATAAAAATCATCATACACGTCATCCCGGGCTTGACCCGGGATCCCCTGCGTATTACCGGGGGATTGCGGATCAAGTCCGCAATGACGGTACTTCTCCGGCTTGTCCGGGTTAGGGAGTAGGGGCTAGGGAGCAGAACAATTTCTTGTTATCCTTTGGTGTAATATGCTCCAATGGTACTGTATATGGTATCCTCTTGAGACTATTATTTTTGCCGATCCCCCCCTTCAGCTTAAGCTTCTTTATTAACTGCTGCCGGATATTCCATTCTTTTATAATTTTCTAGATTAATTGATAAAAAACCTTTTTCTCATCTTTTCAAAAATTTACCAAAGAGATAGTAAGTTATGAATCCATGGCAGTTGCATCCAGCAAGAATTGTTCTATGCCTAGGTAAAGAACACCTTTTTCATCATGCCAGGGAATAATGTCATCTTTGACAATGACAATTTTCTTGAAAGAATCAGCGATCCGGTACAGAGAATTGACTTCCTGTTTTCTTTTTTCCTCATGGGGAAGAGAAAGCGCCGATTGGATATAATACCGTCTGCTGTCCTTATTGGCTATAAAATCCACTTCCAGCTGTGAGCGCTGGCTTTTTCCCTCCTTATTTCTCTGATTGCATTCAACAACACCGACATCAATATCAAAAGCCCTGGCTGCAAGTTCATTATAAATGATATTTTCCATAATATGATTCTCTTCCTGTTGGCGGAAATTTAAGCGGGCATTTCTCAGGCCAACATCGGTAAAGTAGTATTTTAAGGGAGTATCTAGATATTTTTTCCCTTTTATATCATATCGGTATGACTTGCAGATAATAAAAGCATCAATAAAGTAATCCAGATAGGTGTTGATGGTCATAGATGATATTTTGATATTTTTGACACTCCTGAAAGTGTTTGAAAGCTTTGTCGGATTGGTAAGCGAACCGATGGAGGAGGAAATAATATTCAGGAGTTCTTCTAAAATCTCTTTGTTGTTCAAAATCTTATGCCGCTCGATAACATCGGTAATATAAGTTTTAGTAAAGAGATCCTTTAAATATTTACTTTTTTCTTCATGGTTTTTTCTCAATAAAACCACCGGCATACCACCATAGGTATAATACTCCTTCCAGGCATTGCGCTGCTCTCCCTCATAGGCGGCCGAGAACTCTCTGAAAGTCAAGGGGTTCAATTTGATCTCATCACCTCTGTCCCTAAACTCGGTCAATATATCGGAGGAGAGCATTTTTGAATTGCTTCCGGTTACATAAAGATCAAGATTCCTGATTTTCATAAGCCCAAGCAAAACATCAACAAAGCCGATTTTTGCCTCAGTATCGTCAATATAGGGATTTTTGATCTCCGCCACCTTTTGGATTTCATCCAGAAATACATAATACACTTGGTCTTTCTCAATGACTTGTTCTCTGATATATTGATCAAGCTCCAAAGGATTCCTGTAGCGGGCATTCCTGGCTTCATCCAGGGCCAATTCAATGATGTACTTGTCCTCGACATGAAGTGAATTGAGATAATCATGATAAAGGTTAAAAAGCAGATAAGACTTTCCGCATCTGCGTACACCGGTAATGACTTTAATAAAGCCATTCTCCTTCTTTTCGATCAGCTTGTTCAAATAGTGCGGTCTCTCAATGATCATAATAATCTCCTAATATTTTTGCGCAAATACGCATTTTTACTTCGAGTTAATTGTAGCACAAATGAATAATAGAGTCAAGCCCCGCTAGCGGATATATTGCTCTATACCATTGCTGATTTAATGTCATGTTAGAATTCGAATATATTAATAGATAACTCATGCGAAATAGCGCATATTTTCATGCAAAATCACTTGATATTTACACCAGTATGCGTTATACTATAGTAGCTAACGGCGCAGAGTCGTAAATAAAAAATAAGAATTTAGTTCAATCGTTTTGCGGAGCAAAACCTACAAACATTCTGATTTCTGAATACTGAATCCTGAATACTTGCGGGTGAAACCCGCATTAGATAAGGCCAGAGAGGAGGATAACTCGTGTACAGAAAGATAAACCGCTTTTTTGAGGATTGGAAGAATAACCCGCACCGTAAGCCCCTTGTTGTTCAAGGGGCAAGACAAGTGGGTAAAACCTATTCCATCCTGGAATTTGGGCGTACCCACTATGAAAATGTAGCGTACTTCAATTTTGAGAGAAACGGCAAGTTAAAAGCAAACTTTGACGAGGACATCAGCCCCGCCTATCTGATTCCCTTGCTGTCTCATATTTCCGGTCAAACTATTATAAAGGAAAAAACCCTGATCGTGTTTGATGAGGTTCAGGTCTGTGAACGCGCGCTGACCTCACTTAAATACTTTTGTGAGGAAGCCCCGGAATATCATATTATCGTAGCGGGCAGCTTACTGGGCGTTGCGGTAAACCGCAAGGAGTTTTCCTTCCCTGTTGGCAAGGTTGACCTGAAAACCATGCATCCGCTGGATATGGAAGAATTTTTGCTTGCTATGGGAGAGGAAGCAATGGTAGGCAAAATCAAAGACTGCTTTCAGACAGATTCTCCTCTGCCTTTTGCCTTCCACGATTCAGCAATGCAGTATTATCGCCAATATCTCGTTGTCGGCGGGATGCCCGAATGTGTGAGGCAATTTGCCGAGACAAAGGATTATATTCTGATCCGCAACATCCAGTCTACGATCCTGGTAAATTATCTTGACGACATGAGCAAATACAATCAGCAAAACGAAATCAAGAAAACAAGACTCACCTATAACAATATCACTGTTCAACTCTCAAAGAAAAACACCCGTTTTCAATATAAACTGATCAAGAAAGGTGGCCGGGCATCTGAGTTTGAAAATGCTATCGAGTGGCTGAATCTGTCCGGCATAGTTTCCCAGGTTTACAAAGTAAACCAGCCCAGAAAGCCCCTTGACGACAACAAAGACATTGATGCTTTCAAAATCTATGTTTCTGATTTAGGGCTGCTCTGCGCTAAAAAGGAATTGGTGGTTCAGGATGTTCTGTATATGTCTGACGAACTTGAATATTTCAAGGGTGGCCTGACGGAGAACTATGTAGCCGTCCATTTAAAAATCAACGGCTACACCGCTTACTATTGGGAATCTGCCCGGGGCGCGGAGGTCGATTTCATTATCCAACGCAACGGTACGATAATCCCCATCGAGGTCAAGAGCGCCGACAATATGCAAGCAAAAAGTTTGAAAGTCTATATTGAAAGCTACAAACCAAAATATGCGATAAAACTATCAACTAAAAACTTTGGCTTTACTGATGGGAAAAAGATCGTTCCGCTTTATGCGGTGTTTCTGATTTGATTGAGAGAGGAGTTTAGAAAATGAGTAAGCAATTCGATAATATGATGGAAGGCTTGACGGAATTACTTGAATACTCAAAAGGTGATAAGACAAAAGGACGTATAAGAGTGGCCGAGGTTAAGGACTTGAGAGTAAAACCGTTAACAACATATAAAATAAAGCAATAATCCGAACCTGGCCCCGGATGAGTAACTACATCAACAGTGCAGATCCTCACCTGCAGGATCTGTCGAGAAGCTTCCTCTATAAGCCCAACTATAATGTGGCCCTGAACCCCGACAACCCCGACACCACCTACTTAACATATGACGACATCAAATATACCGGTCCGGAAGCCTGGGATCCCATTTGGTGGTCCACCGCAGACGCTTTCGCGGTAGACAGCTGGTATACCGGTACGGAAAAATCCGGTACGATTGAGTTTAAAACTGAATACGGCGATGTCCGCACCAGAAATCTTTATACCGGCAGCGTCCCTGCCGCCACCGTTCCCACCGGGACCGGTATCCCCGGCAGCTCCGGCGCCTGGGGCGGCACCTCCGGTTTCCCCGCCAGATGGTCCCACTATCTTGTTCGCGGCTATGCCTGTATTTACGGCCAGCTGCTGGGTAACAGGGACGGCGAAGGCATCACCAACAGTCAGCACGTGGAAGAGTGGCTTTCCGCCGCTGCCGCCTGCAAATGGCTGGCCGGCGAGGCCAAAGCCTATACCACCCGTACCGGCAGCGTCGAAGCGGTGGCTACCTGGGCCAACGGCCATGTGGCCATGGACGGAACTTCCTATCCCGGCACCACCCCCACCCTGGCTGCCATGACCGGCGTCCCCGGCCTCAAAGCCATTATGCCGGAAGCCCATGTCGCCAGCTGGTATGAGTATTACCGTTCCGGCGGCGCCCTCCACGGCCCCGAAGGTTATGGCGGTGAGGATATGAATCTCCACTCCTCCTTCAACTTCAGCCGGATCGACGCCGACTGCGGCTCCATCAATAACAACCCCAATATGATTCCTCCGGACGGCCCCAATTTCACCCTGATCGCCCAGCGGGCCTATACTGAAACCCAATATTATATGATGGAAAAACAAGACCGGACCACCGGCGACTATAATACCGAATGGGATTACCGCAATCTGACCCGCGCCTATGGCCAGATACGCGATGATGTGGGTATTCTCCAAACCAACGGTCAGCAGGACTGGAATGTTATGCCCAGGCATGCCTATCAGCCCCTCCAAGCCTGGCGCGACAAATGGGCAGGTACCGATCCGGATACCTATGGTACCCATAAATTGGTATCCGGCCTTTCCAACCATGCCAGCCAAAACAGCCGCCTGGTCCCCGGCAAAGACGGTATCAGCCGCGGCATGCAGAAATGGTATTTGCTGTTCCTGGATCACTATCTCTTGGGCTTGGACAACCATGTTGACGAGCTGATGTATGACATTACCTCTGCCAATCAAAAAACCGGCGTCATGGAAGGTTATGATTTCGACAATGATGCCGAAGAGCGCGGTACCATCCTCCCCGGCTTCCATTATCAAAAGATATACATGAGCGAGGGCCCCGGCGTAACCACAGCCGGCAGGCTTTCCTTTACTGTACCCCAGGAAAAGGTAGAGGGTTTTACTGATATGAATGTATCTCAGCAGATCAGTTATCTGCCCCGTCATCCGGGCGCTCCCACTACCGTTTCTCCGACCATCGGCCAAAGCGGCAGCTATGGCAACCTTACGCCCACCAGTACTCAATACAACTATTGCGACGACCGGGTCGTTGGAGTCAACCGCACCACTACCGCCTATGCTCCCTATAGCTCTCTGATAGAATGCATCGACCGACCTGTCGAAGGCCGTCTGATGTATATTTCCGAGCCCCTCAAAGAAGATTTGCGCATGAGCGGTACCGTTGTCGTTCACTTAAACGGCGCTCCCACCAAAAAAACCGGTAACCTGACCGTTGCTTTATTGGAAATCGGCCGCATCCCCCGGCTTCAAGCCCGTCTCGGCAACGGCGGCAGCAACGGCACTGCTGTCACCGTATTCCCGGTGGAAAACGGCGCCGCCGCCTCCTCTGCCTCCCCCTACACCACCACTGTCAACACTACTGCCGGTATTCTGAACCCGGGAACCGCCAGGGCCGGCAGCAATGTCACCAATTTCAAATATGTCACCTGGGGCCACACCGATATCCAGAACCCCAGCTATGATGGCAAAGCCTGGTTCGAGGTCCCCGATCACAACTATGTCCCGGATTACTATTTCCAAACCACGGCCATCGAACCCGGAAAGTATTACAACTATGTTGTGGAATTGAACCCCTATAACTATGTCTTTGAAAAAGGTTGTCAAATCGCCGTCATGGTCTACGGTACCGATGCCATGGCCAGCCCCAACCTGGATACCGCCTCCACCGGCGGGCTTGACCTTAAATTGGGCGCCGGCACCTATATTGATATTCCCCTGCAACTGGTTGAATCAGAGGGAGTAACCATCGAAGTGCTTGATGTTTTGGGCGCCCCCGGCGGTACCGTGGATGTTACCTACAGCATCAAAGGCAATGATTTCGGCTTTACCAACCTGGATCTGAAGATACCTTATAACAGCGCTGTCTATACTCCTGTCGGAGTTGCAGCCACCTCTTTATTGTCTACACCTTATTTTGTCTTCAATCCCACCTATGCTGCCGACACAATGAGGGTTGCTTTTGCCTCCGATGAGAATATTCTCGGCAATGACGTCCTCTTCACCGTCAAATACCAAGTAGCAGCCGGCGCTCCCGGTACCGGGGACTTCCCGCTGAATCTTGAACCGGTGAAATTGCAGTATGAAGGCCTTTTGGACAAACTGGTTGATTTGGATGTCGCCGTCAAACCCGGCACCTTGGTCATCGGTCTTTTGGGCGATGTCAACGCTGACGGTTTCGTCACCCCCGAAGATGCCATGCTGATCCTCCAGATGATTGTCGGCCTGATCGACTGGACTCCCAGAGCCCTGCTCCTGGGCGACATCAACGGCGACGGCAAAGTAGACACCACCGACGCCGCCCTGATCCTGCGTATGGTAGTCGGCGGCTGATGTTTGTTGACCTATGCCTAACCCGGACAAGCCGGAGTGTTGAGTTTTGAGCGGGAATACGAAAATTAATAGTGAAAAATACAAATATCGGCGCAACTAGTTTGCGCCGATATTTTACTCATCATTAATTATTAGTTTTCTCTTCATTTTGGCTCATATTGCCGATATTTGGAGCGGGCAAAGGGATTCGAACCCTCGACTTCGACCTTGGCAAGGTCGCACTCTACCACTGAGTTATGCCCGCATGTTGGTGCCTTGGGGCGGAATTGAACCACCGACACGGGGATTTTCAGTCCCCTGCTCTACCGACTGAGCTACCAAGGCTTTTGGCGGAACTGACGGGAATCGAACCCGCGATCTCCGGCGTGACAGGCCGGCATGTTAACCGCTACACCACAGTTCCTTATTTTCCAAAACCTCCTGGTGGGCGATGACAGACTTGAACTGCCGACATCCTGCTTGTAAGGCAGGCGCTCTCCCAACTGAGCTAATCGCCCTTGCGGCCTGCTTTGCAGTCCAGTGTTGAGTTTTGAATGCTGAGTTTTGAGTGTTGGATTAATGCTTTTTTATTGGTGGGTTTATCCGAAAAGTAATTGGAACACCAAACATTCGCAACTGCTTACGCTATTCATGTTTTACCATCAGTCAAAGTCCTGCAATCTTAGTCCAACTCTTCGCCCGAAGCTTTTTTATTATAGCCCACCTGTCCTTTTTTGTCAAGAGATTTTCTCCTTTGTCTAAAAAAAATTTTTCAGGGGTAAATCATCAACCTTGGCAGCCACACCAAAACTTCTTTTTACCAAATAGGCAGGGAGTTCATTGAAAAACCAGACCTTGCTTCCAAATATTTCCAATGCTGCTTTTGCTTCTTCTGCTGTTTTTTCGGCCAGTTTTCTGGCCTTTTCTAAGCCAATCAGGCTGGGGTAGGTTATTTTACTGTTGCGTTTATCGCTGCCAGGGGGTTTGCCTAAAACCTGCTCATCTCCGGCTAGATCCAAAATATCATCCACCACCTGGAAAAGCAGGCCGATTCTCTCGCTATAGGCGCACAATGCCTCCATCTCCCGGGGCAAAGCTTGGCCAAAAATAGCTCCGCTTTTGATAGCCGCCTGAAAAAAGGCGCCTGTTTTATGATAATGGATATATTGCAGCAACGGCAGATCCGGATCCTGCCCGGTCAGGGCCATATCCGCTGCCTGGCCCCGCACCATGCCGCCCAAGCCCAAAAGCCAGGCAGTTTGCCTTGCAGCCTGGCAAAGCAGCCCCCGGTCAACCTCATCATCAAGGCTCAGCATCAGGTTAAAAGCCTGGGTCAGCAGGGCATCACCTGCCAAGATAGCTTGAGCTTCACCGAAAACTTTATGGCAGGTCAGCTGTCCCCGCCGGTAATCATCATTATCCATTGCCGGCAAATCGTCATGGATCAGGGAATAGGTTTGCAGCATTTCCAAAGCACAGGCAAAATCCAGGTAAAGCTCCTGTTTCAGGCCAAACAAATCGCAGGTCGCCAAAAAAATGATAGCACGCAGCCGCTTGCCGCCGCCCAATACGGAATAGCGCATTGCCCGGTAAAGAACAGCCTCCGGACTATCAGGCGCTTCCGGCAACAATTCATCCAAACGCCCCTCCACCAGACATTTAATACTATCCATATATTCTTTTAACTGCATTTTTCAATGACTCCTAACTAACGTTAAATATCATAATAGAAAGCGAATTCCGCCGGGGTGGGGAAAATGTTTATTTCCCGGACTTCATTGCTTTTGCGCTGCATCCAGGTTTGCAAAAGCTGCAGGGGAAAAACATCGCCTGCCAGCAAGAATTCATGATCCTGCTCTAAGGCCAAAACTGCCTCCTTCAAGCTTTCCGGCAAAGATTTGATTTTGGCTTTTTCCTCATCAGAAAGCTGATAAAGATTGATATCATAGGGGCCGAAACCAGCTTGACAGGGGTCGATCTTGTTTTTGATCCCATCCAGGCCCGCCATTAAAATAGCGGCATAGGTCAGATAGGGATTGCCGCTGGCATCCGGATTGCGGATTTCAAAACGCTTGGCGGAGGCGCCCCTGGCATAGTCCGGCACCCGGATCACGGCGCTGCGGTTGGCAGTGGCATAGCAAATATTGACCGGCGCCTCATAACCAGGCACCAGGCGTTTATAGGAATTGGTGCTGGGATTGACCAAAGCGCAAAGGGCCGGAACATGGCGGAGCAGCCCGCCGATAAAATAGAGGGCGGTTTGACTCAGGCCGGAATAGCCCGCCGGGTCAAAGAAGAGGGGCTTGCCCTCCTTGAAGAGCTGAATATGAACATGCATACCACTGCCGGCCTCGCCCCAAAGGGGTTTCGGTAAAAAAGTGGCTGTTTTGCCCGCCTTAAAAGCTGCGTTTTTGACAATATATTTTACCAGCATGGTATGATCGGCAATTTCCCGCATGGGACCGGATTCCAGCTCTATTTCCTGCTGGCCGGGGCCTCCTACTTCCGGATGATGATACTTTACCCTCACCCCCCGCTCTTGGAGCAGGTAAGACATTTTATTGCGCAAATCATAGTCTATATCCATAGGCGGAGCGATATGATAGCCGCCCTTTTGGGGTACCTTATAGGCAAGACTTGGCATTTGGCCGGAATTCCAGACGGCTTGTTTGGCATCAATAGTCAGGTGCGAGGCATGAGGCCGGGTGTCGTAGCTGGCGCTATCGAAAAGATAGAACTCAAATTCCGGCCCGATCCGCATTTCATCGGCAATACCCAAATGCCGCATATACTCTTCTGCTTTCACCGCAATAGAACGGGGATCTTGGGCAAAGCGCCGGTGGGTATCACCGATGACAAAAACATCCCCGATCAGGGAAAGGGTTTTGATTTCACTAAAAGGATCCAGCATCGCAGTTGCAAGATCGGGGATAAAAACCATATCGCTTTTTTCCACCATGGCAAAACCATAGTTGGAAGCATCAAAACCAATGCCCTGTTCCAGGGTTTTTTCTGAAAAGCGCTCAATAGGGATACTAAGATGGCGCCAGCGGCCAGGCAAATCAATCATTTTGAAATCAACGGTTTTTATTTCCTGATCTTTGCAGTATTGCTGCAAATCATGAAAGTTTTTAAACATGATCATATTCCTTTCTTTACAGGTAAACAGCCCGCCTGAGAATATTCTCTTTATTATTATAACAAATACTCTCAAAAATAGCAAAGCAAATTGAATTTTGCAATTTCCATAATTTTCCATTTCTTCCAGATAAAAAGCTTGCCATCTAAAATAATAAATGGTATAATTGGGATTTAAGGCAACTAAATCGGTCTTCGACTGCAAGGGAGTAGGGAGTAGGAACTAAGCTCTCAAATTCGAACAAAAAAAGTCACAAAATATACCTGGAGTTGCGGGGAAGTATTTATGGAAGCTGACAAATTGCATATTCAGGATATAATCGATCAAGCCAGGCAATATAATCCCGCCAGCGACAGCGGCTTGCTTCTGCGCGCTTATGAACTGGCTGCTTTGGCCCATGCCGGTCAATTGCGGGATTCCGGGGAAGAATATGTCAGCCATCCTTTGCATGTTGGCAAAATCATCACTGATTTACAACTGGACGACACCAGTATAGCCGCCGGCTTCCTCCATGATGTAGTCGAGGATACCCCCTATAGCCTGGACTATCTGACCAAAGAATTTGGCGAGGAAATTGCCCGCCTGGTAGACGGAGTAACCAAACTCAGCCGCCTGGAGTACCGCTCCCGCCAGGAACGCCAGGCGGAAAATCTGCGCAAAATGTTTTTGGCTATGGCCAGCGATATCCGGATCATCCTGATCAAGTTGGCCGACCGCCTCCATAATATGCAAACTCTGCGCTTTCACAGCTCCCTGAAACGGCAAAAGGAAATCGCCGAAGAAACCAAAACCATCTATGCCCCCCTGGCCCACCGTCTGGGTATTTTCAAAATCAAGAGCCAGCTGGAAGATTTGGCCCTGGAATCTTTAGAGCCGGATAAATATGAAGCGCTGGTCAAACAGATGACTATGGAGCGCCAGGAACGGGAGCATTATCTGGAGCTGATGTGCGATATCATCATGGATAATTTGCGCAAAGCCGGGATCAGCGCGGAAATCAGCAGCCGCTCCAAAAATTATTACAGCATCTATGCCAAAATGCTGCGCCAGCAAAAAAATCTCAGCGAAATCTTTGATCTTAACGCGGTGCGGGTAATTGTGGACACAGTCGTTGATTGCTATGGGGTGCTGGGGGTAGTCCATACTTTGTGGAAGCCCATTCCCGGCCGCTTCAAAGATTTTGTGGCTATGCCCAAAAACAATATGTATCAATCCATCCACACCACGGTGATCGGGGAAAACGGGGTACCGCTTGAGGTCCAGATCCGCACCCATGACATGCATCGCATCGCCGAATATGGCATTGCCGCTCACTGGCGCTATAAAGAAGGAAGAAGCGCCGACGCCGATTTTGAGAAAAAAATCGAATGGCTGCGCCAAATGCTGGAATGGCAGCAGGATCTGGACAGCCCCAAAGAATTTGTGGAAACTGTTAAAAGCGACCTTTTCAGCGACAGTGTTTTTGTCTTCAGCCCCAAGGGTGATGTTTATGAGCTGAGCGCCGGTTCCTGCCCCATAGATTTTGCCTACCGGGTCCATACTCAGGTAGGCCACCAATGCGTAGGGAGCAAGGTCAACAAGCGCATAGTTCCTCTGGATTATCGGCTGGAAAACGGGGATATAGTTGAAATATTGACCAATAAAAACAGCCATCCCAGCCGGGACTGGCTGAAAATAGTCAAAACCCAGACCGCCAAAAACCGGATCAATCAATGGTTCAACCGGGAGGCCCGTGAGGTCAAGCTGGCCCAAGGCCGGGAGCTTTTGGAAAAAGAATGCCAAAAGTACCAACATGATCCTGATGCTATTTTGAAACCGGATAAATTAGCTGAAGCAGCTAACCGCCTTGGCTTTTCCCATACGGACGACCTTTATGTGGCTGTGGGCAGCGGTTCTGTGACGGTTTATCAAGCAATCTCTAAAATCAAAGCAGATTACCGCCAAGGCATTGCCCAAAAGCCCAAAATACGCGAGTTTGACGAACGCAAAAGCCGCGGCCAAGGGGTTTGGGTAGCCGATATCGATAATGTTGCGGTGAGTTTTGCCCGCTGCTGCAAACCGCTGCCCGGCGACAGTATTGTCGGCTATATCACCCGGGGCCGGGGGGTTTCTATTCATAGGGATGATTGTAACAATATCGCCAACTATCGCAAACAAGAGCAGGATCGCCTGATCGAGGCCGGTTGGTTTGAACAGATCCATGGGGTTTTTCAGGTGGAACTGAAAATTTTGGCCAACAACCGGGACCGCCTGACCATAGACATTATGGCGACTATTGCCGATTCGAAAATAATTGTCAATGCCCTTCATATTACCTTCGATCCCAAAACCCGGATAGCAACCGTGCTGGTAAAGCTGGAAGTCAACAGTCTGGACCAGCTAAACCATCTTCTGGCCCGCCTGATGCGGGTACCGGATGTATTAGAAGCCGGACGGGTAACCAGCCCGGAAGGGAGGAAGAACAATTGACAATTGACAATTGACAATTGACAATTATTAAAAGCTTTTTTTCATACATTGTGAATTGATTTAAAAATGGTACAGTCTAGAAAATCAGAAAGGATAGGCTAAACATGGAAAAGGTAATTTTTCAGCACCTTCCTATTGGGGCTTTTGGTACTAATTGTTATGTTTTTGGTGATGCGGTTTCTCGGGAAGTGGTGGTGATCGATCCTGCTGATAAGCCAGACATTATAGAGTCATGGCTGGATGAAAAGAAGGTTCGTCTTAAAGCAATTATCAATACTCATGGTCATTTTGATCATGTTGGGGCCAATGCCCGCCTGCATAAAATGACCGGGGCGCCTATTTGGATCCATCGCTTTGATGCCTATATGCTGACCAAACCGGATGTGGGCTGGAAGTTGGAGGGGCCAAATGCCCTGGAGGCTCATGATTTTTTATTTGATGGTCAGGAAATAGCTCTCGGCGGCTTGAAAGTGAAGGTTTTGCATACGCCCGGACACTCCCCGGGGGGAATTTGCCTCTATTGCGGGGATCATCTCTTCAGCGGCGACACCTTGTTCCGCCTTTCCATTGGCCGCTGCGATCTACCCGGAGGAGATTTTGACACCCTGATCAGCTCTATCAGAGAAAAGCTGTTGGGCCTACCTGATCATGTTCAAGTTTTCCCCGGCCACGGCCCCTTTTCCACCATTGGCGAGGAGAAACTGCAAAACCCGTATTTTAGAACTTCTTAAGTGAGGAGAGAAAAATGCAAGTACTCTTACAGAGGGTCCGGGAGGCTGCGGTTCGGGTGGGGCAGGAGGTTGTGGCCCAAATTGGTCCCGGTTTGTTGATTTTTCTGGGGGTGGGCCAGGGCGACAGCGAGAAAGAGGCTGATTTTTTGGCTCATAAAACCGCCAATTTGCGGATCTTTGCTGATGAGAATCAAAAAATGAACCTGTCTTTACTAAATGTCGGCGGCCAGGCCCTGACAGTTTCTCAATTTACTCTTTTCGGCGATTGCCGCAAGGGCTTAAGGCCCAGCTTCAGCCAGGCAGCGCCGCCGGATGAAGCCAAACGGCTTTACGAATACTTTTCCGCCCAACTGGCAAAAGAAGGAATAGAAGTGCAAACCGGTATTTTTCAAGCGGATATGCAGGTAAGCCTGATCAACGACGGCCCGGTAACTATTACTATCAATTCGTAATCCGTAATGCGTAATCAAATGCTTAAAAACACGCAGTGTCTTTTATTGATTACGCATTACGCATTACGAATCACCTCCTGGAAAGTACAGTTTTGGAATCAGAAGAGGTAAGCTAAATCATGGAAAAAGTTATATTTCACCACCTCAAGGTGGGTCATTTGGGGACCAATTGTTATGTTTTCGGTGATGCGGTCAGCCGGGAAGTGATAGTTATCGACCCGGGCGGCCGGGCCGGCGAGATCAGGGATTTGCTGGATGCGGAAAAAGTTCAGGTAACGGCTATTGTCAATACCCATGGCCATTTCGACCATGTTGGAGCCAATAAACGCCTGCATAAGATGACCGGGGCCCCCATTTGGATCCATCAGGCTGATACCCACCTGCCCAAGAGCGGGCTGGTGGGGTTTCTGGGAGAGATCGCAAAATATGAAAAAGCCCAAAGCTATCTTGTTGACGGCCAGGAAATCCAACTGGGGGCCCTGAACATCAAGGTTTTGCATACGCCCGGCCATACCCCGGGAGGGATTTGTCTTTACTGCGGGAACTATCTCTTCAGCGGCGACACCCTTTTTCGCCTTTCCATTGGCCGCACTGATTTACCGGGCGGCAGCTCCACAGCTTTGCTGTCTTCCATCAAGGAAAAGCTGTTGATCCTTCCTGAGGCAGTACAAGTTTTCCCCGGACACGGATCTTTTACCACTATCGGCGAGGAAAAGCGGAAAAATCCCTATCTTAGGAACTAAGCTCAAAATTCGAACAAAAAAAGTCACAAAATATACGCCTTCTCTTGATTGACCTGCAAGGATGTGGATTAAAATTGATGCATGAAATAATTAGACACGGATTTTAAGGATTTTAACGGATTTTCGCTGTTGTCTGATGATATGAGGAACTTTGGTGCTGTTGTTTGAAGAAAAACAAAAATTAATTCAATACTTTTTATAATAAAAAATCTGTGCTAATCCGTTTTTAATCCGTGCAAATCAGCGTCTAATTTTTTGAATTCTTTTCCAGTTTATCTGGGGTAGGGATTAGGAGGTAACATGACTATAAAGCGGCCGCGGGGTACTAATGATTTTTTGCCTGGAGAAACTGTTAGATGGCAGGATTTGGAGAATAAACTGCATCGTTTATGCAGGCAATATGGGTTTGAGGAAATTCGTACTCCTATTTTTGAAGAAACTGAACTTTTTGCCCGGGGAGTGGGCAATACTAGCGATATTGTGCAAAAGGAAATGTATGTTTTCCAGGATATGGGGGGACGTTCCCTGGCCCTGCGGCCGGAAGGTACCGCCTCGGTGGCCAGGGCCTATCTGGAGAATAAGATGCAGGCCCTAAACCAGCCGGTCAAGCTCTATTATCTGGGGCCTATGTTTCGCAGCGAGCGGCCTCAAGCCGGACGTTATCATCAGTTTCATCAATTTGGATTGGAAATTTTTGGCAGTAATTCTTACCTGGCGGATGCGGAAGTTATTTGTTTTGCCTGGGATTTTTATACTTCCCTGGGGCTTAATGAGCTGGATCTGCATTTGAACAGCGTGGGCTGCCCCAAGTGCCGTCCTTTGTACCGTCAGTCCTTGCAGGAATTCCTGGCGCCCCAAAAAGAGCAGCTTTGCACCACCTGCCGGGAGCGTTTTGAGCGCAACCCTTTGCGGATCTTGGATTGCAAAAGCCCTATTTGCCGGGAGCTTTCAGTTGGCGCCCCGGTTATGCTGGATCAGGTCTGCCCGGAATGCGAAGAACATTTCCGCAAGGTACGAAATACTATAGACGAGGCAGGCATTCCCTATATTTTGGACGATAGACTGGTCCGCGGCTTGGATTATTACACCAAAACCGCTTTTGAAATCCAAATTAAAGGCATCGGCGCCCAAAGTGCGGTTTGCGGCGGCGGCCGCTATGACGGCCTGATCGAAGAATTCGGCGGCCCAGCCATCCCCGGAGTAGGTTTTGCCCTGGGCCTGGAACGGATTTTTCTAGCCCTGGAATCTCAAGGGATTGGCTTTGAAAAAGAGCCCCAATTAGACATTTTTATTGCCACCATGGGCGAAGCAGCCTGCGGCAAAGCCTTTACCCTAGCCCAAGAATTACGGCAAAAAAACCTAAGCGTCCAACAAGACCTACTAGGCAAGAGCCTAAAATCCCAACTAAAATCCGCCGACAAACAAGGCGCCAGATTTGTGATAATAATAGGTGAAGATGAACTGCAAAGCGGTCTCTACCAGGTAAGAGATATGGCGGAAAGCTTTCAGGAGCTAGTGCCTGATGAAGATTTGCTTTCCTTCTTTTGTGATAAACTGGGAAAATAAGCACTTTTTAAGTGTGGAGAGTGGAGAGTGGAGTGTGGAGTTTAAATAAAAAGTCTTTTAATAAAATAAAAGAAAACACGTAGTGTTTTTTCAAAAATTATCAATTGTCAATTGTCAATTGTCAATTAACAACAAGGGGGTACAGATAATGAGCAAGGTTTTAACCGGGAGGAAGAGAAGCCACTATTGCGGGCTTTTGAATAAGGAGAATGCGGGTCAGGAGGTTGTTTTGCTTGGCTGGGTCCATATCCGCCGGGATTTGGGCGGGATGATCTTTTTTGATCTGCGGGATCGCTTTGGCATAGTGCAGGTGGTTTTTAATGATCAAAGCGGCCCGGAAGTTTTTGCCAGAGCGGAAACGGTTCGTCCGGAATTTGTAGTTGAGGTGCTGGGCCGGGTGGAGATCCGGCCGGAGGGCTTGATCAATAAAAATATATCCAGCGGCGAGATTGAAGTTGCAGCCGTAGATTTGCGCATTCTTAATAAAGCCAAAACCCCTCCTTTTTATATAAAGGACGGTATAGATACCGATGAAAGCCTGCGTTTGAAGTACCGTTATTTGGACCTCAGGCGGCCGGAAATGCAGAATAACCTGATTTTGCGGCATAAGGTGACCATGGCTATCCGCAATTTTTTGGATCAGGAAGACTTCCTGGAAATAGAAACTCCTATGCTGACTAAAAGTACTCCGGAAGGGGCCCGGGATTATTTGGTGCCTTCCCGGGTACAGCCCGGCGCCTTTTTTGCCTTGCCTCAATCGCCTCAAATCTTTAAGCAGCTTTTGATGGTAGCCGGATTTGATAAATATTTTCAGATTGTCCGCTGTTTTCGGGATGAAGATTTGCGGGCCGACCGCCAGCCGGAATTTACCCAGCTGGATATGGAAATGTCCTTTGTGGAAGTTGAGGATGTCCTTAATTTTGCCGAAAGGATGATGAGCGAGGTTTTCCGCCGGGTTCTGGGCAAATCAGCCCCACTTCCCTTCCCCCGCCTGACCTATGACGAGGCTATGGGACGTTTTGGTTCCGACAAGCCGGATCTGCGCTTTGGCTTGGAATTGGTAGATATTGCCGATGTGGCGGCAGGCTGCGGATTTAAGGTTTTTGCCGGGACAGTAGAAAGCGGCGGCTGGGTACGGGGCATCAATGCCAAAGCCTGCGGCAAATACTCCCGCAAGGAAATCGACGAATTGGCAGCTCATGCTGCTATTTATGGCGCCAAGGGCCTGGCCTGGATGATAGTAGAAGAAGGAGGGGAAATACGTTCCCCTATTGCCAAGTTTTTCAGCCCCGAAGAAATTTCCATAATTTTTCAAAAAATGGGGGCTGAGCCTGGAGATTTACTGCTATTTATTGCTGCCGATTGGCTGACTACAGCAGAGAGCCTGGGCCATTTGCGCCAGGAGATCGCCCGCCGGGAAAATCTGATCGATCCTGATGAGCTGAATTTCCTTTGGGTAACTGATTTCCCCCTCCTGGAATATGACCCGGAAGAGGAACGCTGGGTAGCTATGCACCATCCCTTTACTTCACCCAAGGACGAAGACTTACTCATATTGCAAAGCCAACCGGGCCAAGTGCGGGCAAAAGCCTACGACATGGTGCTGAACGGGATGGAACTGGGCGGCGGCAGCATCCGGATCCATCGCCGGGAAGTGCAGGAGCAGCTCTTTGCCCTCCTGGGCTTTTCTCCCGAGGAGGCCTACAGCAAATTCGGCTTCTTACTGGACGCCTTCGAATACGGCACCCCCCCCCATGGCGGCATCGCTTTTGGCATCGACCGGATAGTAATGCTGATGGCCCGGCGGGAAAGCATCCGCGATGTGATCGCTTTCCCCAAAACCAAAAACGCCACAGACCTGATGACCCAAGCCCCCGGCGAAGTAGCGGAAAAGCAATTGCATGAACTGTGCATTAAATTGGATTTAACCCAGGATGAATAAATTGATTTATCCATGTTCCTGTAGTATAATGTTATTACAGAGACCCACAAGCGAAAGGGGGGGGCAGAATATGCAAAATGCCGCATACGGGATTTTCAGAAAAGGGCAGATCATATTAGACGAACCTGTAACAGCTCCTGACGAATCAAGCGTTATTGTTGTTTTTTTAGATACACAGAAAATTGTACCAGCCCAAAATAGTAATATGCTCTTAAGAATATTTGATACCCTGGGCGCATGGGAAGATTCAAAAGACGCGGAAACAATAATCTCAGAAATTGAAAAGAGCCGGGTATCAAAGACGGTGGATATTGTCATATGAAATGGTTTTGGTAACTAACAATGAAAAACATTTTGAGCGTATTCCCAATCTTGCTATAGAGAATTGGCTGTGATTTACCCTGTTTTCATGCGATATTTTATAGCCTGAGTTCATGGTGAAACAGTATAAAAGTAACTGTAAGAGCTACCTTAAGGTTGAGCTATATAGTGAGGATAACGAATACTAATGGAGACATCCTATGCCGAAATATATTGCTCTATTGCGAGGAATTAATGTGGGAGGCAATAACATAATCCCCATGACTCAGCTAAAAAAAGCCTTTGAGCAACGGGGATTCATTAATGTGCTTACTTATATCAACAGCGGCAATCTTATTTTCGAAAGTGATATTGATGAGGAAATAACTATTAAAACCGCTTGCGAAGAATTGATCACTGACCATTTTGGCTTTAGCATTCCTGTTGGGATTATCACCAATACCGAACTGGCAGAAGCCCTGGCCAATGCGCCTGCTTGGTGGAACTGCGGTGCAGATAGCAAGCATAATGCTATTTTTGTTATTCCACCTTTGACGGCAGCAGAGGCCTGTGCTAAAGTGGGTGAGACCAAGCCCGAACATGAGCAGGTCAGTTTTTTTGGCAAGGTGATTTTTTGGTCGGCGCCCCTGGCCACATTTTCCCACACCCGCTGGTCCAAAATCGTCCGGAACAAAGCCATGTATAATTGCCTAACCATAAGAAATGCCAATACCACCTTGAAGTTGGCGGAATTGGCTCCATCCTAGAATTCCTCATCCGGCAGCAAGTAATCCAACAGGCGTTGTAAATCTCCTTCGGAATAGTATTCCAGCATAATTTGGCCCCCGGCGCCGCTGGGCCTGATTTGGGCTTTGGTGCCCAGTTTGGTCCGCAAACGGTTTTCGACCTCCTGCAAAATAGGGGAAAGCCGGGGCCGGTTGATCATCGGGACGGGTGGGGGCGGTTGCTTATTGAGCTCGCGTGCCATTTCCTCCGCCTGGCGCACCGAGAGGCGCTGCTCCATGATTTTGGCGGCCAAAACTGCCTGCTGGCTGAGGCTTTCCACCATCAAGAGGGCCCGGCCATGGCCGGCGCTGAGATTGCCGTTGCGCATCAGCTCTTGATAGGCCGGGGCTAAGGTAAGTAAACGCAGGGTATTGGCAATATGAGGACGGCTCTTGCCCAGGCGCTGGGCCAGCTGCTCTTGAGTATAGTTAAAATTTTCCAATAACTGGCGGTAGCTTTCCCCTTCTTCCAAGGGGTTCAAATCCTGACGCTGGATGTTTTCGATCAGGGAGATTTCACTGCTTTCCTGGCGGGGTAAATCCCGGATGATGACCGGGATCGTCTCTAGTCCGGCAATTTTAGCCGCCCGCCAGCGCCGTTCCCCGGCAATCAGCTCATAGCTGCCTTCCGGGCCGCTGCTGACCAAAACCGGCTGGATAACTCCATATTGCTGCAAGGAAGCTGCCAATTCCTGGAGCTTGTCCTCGTCAAAATCTTTCCGGGGCTGAGCCGGATTGGAGCGGATCGAAGCCAAAGGAAGCAAAACCACCTGTTCCCCCTGCTCTTCCTGACGAACCGGCTCCGGTGTGCGGTCAGGAATGAGGGCAGCCAATCCTTTGCCTAAAGCTTTTTTGTTCATACCTATCTCCTACTTATTTTTCTTTCTTTTCCTGCTTCGGCTTAAAAAGCTGCTGCTGCCGGATTTGCCTAAATCTACCGGCTTCATTTCCCCTACCGGATTGCTTGCCGCCGGTTTTTCTTCCTCTAAAGGAGCTGAGGCAGATAGTCCCGGGTCTTGATTACGGCTTAGAAATTCCAGCACAAAACGGCAATAGGATTCCGATCCTTTGGACTTGGGATCATAATAATAGATGGGCAGGCCGTGGCTGGGGGCTTCGGAAAGGCGGACATTACGGGGGATAATGGCATCAAAAACCTGCCGGCCGAAGAATTCCTTGACCGAATCCACTACCTGGATGGACAAATTGGTGCGGGCGTCAAACATTGTCAAAAGCACCCCTTCTATAGCCAAATCCGGGTTTAAATGCCGCTTGACCAGGTTGTAGGTGTTCATCAAATGACCTACGCCTTCCAGGGCATAGTATTCGCAGTGAAGGGGAATCAAAATGCTGTCGGCAGCAGCCAGGGCATTTAAGGTCAAAAGACCTAAAGAAGGCGGACAGTCTATAATTATATAATTGTAGAGATCCGCCAAGCCCTGCAAGGCTCTTTTCAGCTTGTATTCCCGTTCCTTGGCCCCCACCAGCTCGATTTCCGCCCCGGCCAGCTGCAGGGAAGACGGCAGCATTGCCAGATTTTCGTAATTAGAGGCCAAAACCACCTGGCTGGCCTGCAAATCACTGATCAAAACCTCATAAACACTGGGACTGCCCGCAGGTAAGGAAAGACCCAAGCCGCTGGTGGCATTGCCTTGAGGATCGATATCTATCAGCAGGGTTTTTTTCCCTTCCGCCGCCAATCCCGCCGCCAGGCTAACCGCCGTTGTAGTTTTGGCCACCCCGCCCTTTTGATTGACCACAGAAACAATTTTACCCATAACACACCCCGTTTTGCAACTTTCAGCCGCAAGTATTCAGCACTCAGGATTCAGAATGCTAGTACCTATAGGACGCAATTAGACACGGATTTGCACAGATTGAAACGGATTAGCACGGTTTTTTTGTTATAAAAGCATTAAACTATTTTTCGATTTTTTTGATGCTACATTTGGGAGAATAAATATAAACATTCTCTACCGGGAAGAGCTTTTCCTGCTTCTGTGATCGAAGTAGCATAAAGCGGTCTTCGACCGCAAGTAGTCAGGAGTCAGGAGTCAGAATTCAGAATAAAAAACAAAAACACCATGAGAATATGCTTCCCCCAAGATATACTCTTTCTTTTACTTTAATAGTTTTCGCAAAGCGAAAACTACCTTCATTCTGACTACTGACTCCTGGATTCTGACTCCTTGAAAATCATACTCTATAGCTTGACTTAAGGCAATAATCTT
>WRHF01000011.1 GCA_009783415.1 Clostridiales bacterium | reverse complement strand
CGGCTCCGGTAGAAGGGTTCACCTTTGGCGGCTGGACAGTGACGGGTGTAACTCCCGACGTTGCCGGTGACTATAATATGCCGGACAATGATGTAGCCTGGACGGCGAACTGGACGAGGAACATATTCACAATCACCTACTATCTAGATGGCGGAACGAATTACTTTGACAACCCGGGCACCTTCACGATTGAGGATCTTCCTATCCAATTGCATGACCCGACCAAAGATAATTGGAGTTTTATTGGTTGGTATGACAATGAGGAATTTGATGGTTCGCCAGTGACTATAATCAGTGAGGTGGGTAACTACACACTATATGCTTTGTGGACGAATAGTCAGTTCACAGTCACATATTATGCGGGTAATCAGGGTTTCTTCATCGACACAAGAGACGGTTCAGTACATAACTATGTTAGGTATAGGGTTTCTTATGGTAACTCCTTCCCACAACTTGAGCCGCACTATCGACTCTATAGTTATGATGAACACATTGAATTTGATGGCTGGGATGAATCAATACCAGACTCATCAACTCAAGTGTATAGAAACTATGATTTTACAGCTCAGTGGAGTACAGATCCGACTCTTCGTATTGTCGGACATAGGGTTGATTTTCCTCGCGGCTCAACCACTAGTCCATTGGACAATGTTACTATTACGTTCTATTTATCAGATGGAACTACTGATACAAGAATAGTGCTGCCAGGCCTTCAAAACGACGTTGGAACCAATATATCCGATCCTTATCTCTTTACTGATATAGGAGCTATTTCTGGTGATGGTGGACGTGAAGGGTTGGATGCAACAGTAACATTCACTATATTGCGACTTCAGTCGGCTGGTCTTGTTACGGTAGAAGCTGATATTATTGATCACAGCAGAGATAGAGGTACATGTGACCACGATGAAGAGACGGAAGAGCACATTACTGTCATTAGCAGGGATTGGGTTATTATGGCTAATCAACCTTATAATATCAGCCAAGGCGGTGGTAATATGAGAGGGATGGTCACGGTCTCTTTTACATTCTTGTTGTCTGACGGATCCACTGTGAGAAAAACTGTAGTTTATCACGGAGTAAGTAGTGGTTCACAACCCCAAAGAGAATTTTCTTTCCATATTGGCTGCTATACGGTGAGTGGAAATATTAATCCATTTAATGTAACCCTAGAAAGTGATAGGCTTACTGCTACCGTAAGCAATGCAAACGTTACATTTTATGCAGATGTTCTAGTAGAATAATCGTAGCGTTTTAGAGCGTATGTGCCATGGCATCCCTAAGCACTAGTGCTCTTCCATAAGCAAGTAACTGCTGACCTTAGCTTTATATCAAGGGCAGAGGCGCTGGCTTGTATGGTGCAAAGTTACGATCACTACATGTGTGCACTTTGCAGTGGTGTAAGAAGATATCTTTGGTGATAGCATACTAGCATTTCAAAAATATAGGGGGCATGAGCATAATAAAGCTCTTGCCCCCTATAAGCTAATCTTATTCCTTGGCTGATCTTAATAGGTATGTAAGCGTCAAATAGATCGTAACATAGGAATTGAAGTGTGAGCTATGCTAAAATAGAGTCAATATTACTCTAAGGAGTAAGGTAAGGCTATGACAACAGCGGGATGTTCGAGAATGAATATATAACCCTTTACATCTGCTTATACATCTCCTCAAGCTTGTCTATATGAGCACTTAGCACAGCTTTTATCCTCACATTATCACTGCTGGAAGAAAGCTTCCGCAGCCCGGAATAAAAACTGTTCGCTATTTTTAATATTTCTTTTTCAAGTGTCGGCACCTCTGCCGGCACTTTTAATTTCACTTTTTCATAAGTACCATCTTCAATCCTCGAAGCCAACTCCTGGGTTTCCTCTGCTGAGCTGAAAGTCATCATTTCCAGATCTTTTTTATTGATCATCAATTCCCCTGAAAGGATTTTTCGTTTACCCTCGGGTGGCTTTTCTCCAATTGCCTTTTTTGCCTTTACCTTCGGTAAAGACTAAGGTATGCATGTAGGTAAAACTAAAAACAAAGACTTTGCATTTTCCTTAGGCATCAATCGCATCGGCAAGCTTGGTATCGCGTTTGATTGTTCTTGGTGATATACAATACTTCTCTGATAAGAGTTTTGCAGTTGATCGATTTTAGTGAAAAGGGCCATTTTGGCCCTTTTCACTATTCTGTATGTTTTGATTATTTGTACTTCGTATTTTGTTGCCGGCTCAGTAATGAAGCCCTCAATAGTGGCTCAATTGAAGAGGCGAAAGGTTGCTCCGTGATACCTGAAAGGATTTTTTCTTTATAGTAGCTTGCGGACAAAGTAAGCTGCTATAAAACAAGAGTTTTATTCAATAGTTTTCGTGGAGCGAAAACCTACCAACATTCTGAATCCTGAATACTTGCGGGCGAAACCCGCTTTAGAAAATTAAAAAACAAGACTTTGTACAACCCTCTCACGGAGCGAAAGTCACCCATACTAAAAACTGACAACTGGCAACTAATCACTAATCAGTGATCACTGACCACTGACCACTTCCGGGCAAAGCCTGCCTTGAATGGTTTTTTTTGCTCCTGATTGGTTACTATTGTTTCATATTACATAAAAATTACCAATAACAAAACATTTAAACATAAAAAATCTGCACTTAAGCCAAAAAGCGACAAAATGATCAAATATATGCTATAGTAGAATAACTAAACAACAAAAAATTGAAGTTTTGGAAAGAAAATTCTCAGAGAATGCAATGACACGGCCTGCTATAGCCAAAAAGTGCAATATAAAATCATTCAAGCCTCATTTAATCTCATAAAAACGAGAGCAATATACATCAAATTGTCGGTTTACTGTCGAACGGTATACATGTATTATTTCTTCCTTTTACCCCTATCAAGTCAAATAAATCCAGCTATTCCTGTAAATACCAGCATGAAGAATGTGTAAAACTATTGAATTAATACAACTATCTGTTATAATAATTGATATAGTTGTCGAAAAAATATGCAATTATATGATAATGGAAAATATGGTAATTCTATCTGAAAGAAAGGTGATGAGAAAATGAGGAAGTCTTTCTGATTCAATGAAATCTTATTGTGAGGGATAGTCAGTTAGTACAAGATCATACAAATTGAGGAGGAGTGAAATCTGTGAAATTTGGAAACACAAAATTTATTTTGGCGGTTGTTATTTCGGCAATAATGATCATGTCGGCAATGGCCCTGACCGCCTCGGCAGTACCTGCGGAGACTTTTTTGCTTTCATATGATGCCCATGGAGGTATTGGCGCCCCTGCTGCCAAAACAGTCATAGCCAATGCCTATACCAACATCAGTATTGAAAAACCAACTCTGCCGGGCAGTAATTTCCTGGGCTGGTCAACCCAGTATCCCCCTGATGGTACTTTATACCAGCCTGCTTCGATGGTATATGTGACCCGGGACACAACACTGCATGCTATCTGGGATACATATGTTTATGTCACGCAGGAATACTTTACACTGACATATGATGCCAACGGCGGTGCACCTACCCCGCCCGCTAAAAATGTTATTCGAAACGCTAACACTAATATCAGTTTGTTGATACCTGAACGCCCGGGTGCGGTATTTTTGGGCTGGAATACCTACCCTATCCCCGGCCCCAGTAACAATCGCTACAAGCAATCTACGAACGAATGGATATATATTGATCAGGATACGGTTTTGCGCGCAGTTTGGGATATTGATGAGTGGGATGTGCCGGTGGTCCGCTTCAACTATACCGAAAAATCCGGCTGGACAGTTTGGTGGGAGCCCAAAATCCCTTATGGTACAAGCATAAAAGACGAATGTGATCAAGGTTTTAACTACCCTGACTGGGAATGGACTGATCCTGAAGGAGTAGTTTGGGCCGCATTTTGGTATACAGATACAGACCGCACCCAACTCTACGATTTCGGAACCCCCGTGACGGGCAGCTTTACCTTGTATGCCAAATGGATAGAAAAGGACAAGTTATACACAGTGACCTTCCTTGATTGGGACGGTACAATACTGGGTTGGGACCTGGTGGAACACGGCGGCGCAGCAAAAGCCCCTGCAAATCCGGACAACAAAGAGGGCTGGCATTTTGTGAATTGGGATGCAGACTTTTCAATAGTCAGCAAAAACATGACGGTTAATGCAGAATATAATATCAATACATATCATGTAATCTTTGTTGACTGGGATGACAGCTGGCTTGGCGATGACGTAGTAGAACACGGTTTGGCTGCAACACCTCCTGGAGATCCCGATAATAAAGATGGATATCATTTTATAGGCTGGGATCAGGATTTTTCAAAAGTCACAAAAGCCATGACAGTCAAAGCTGTTTATGAGTACTCGATCCTCATAGACCACATAGTAAGTTTTCACTATATGGAAAAAGCCGGCGGCTACATCTGGCCGGCCCCCGTTCCTGGTGGTAAAAGCATAGCCGAAACATATCAAGACTACAACAATTGGGAATGGACAGATAGTTATGGCGTGGTTTGGCTTGGCAAATGGTATACAGATATCAGCCGCGAAGAATCATACCTATATAATTTCAACGACCCTGTAAACGGCAGTTTTGATCTATATGCCAAATGGACGCTCAAGAATGCCGATCCTGTCGAGCACATAGTAAGTTTCCATTATATGGAAAAAGCCGGCGGCTATATCTGGCCGGCCCCCGTTCCCGACGGTGAAAGCATAGCCGTAATATATCAAGACTATAACAACTGGGAATGGAAAGATGGCGAAGGCGTTTTTTGGCTTGCCAAATGGTACACTGATCTTAGTTTCGGAGATGCCTACCTATATAATTTCAACGAACCGGTAACCGGTAGCTTTAATCTGTATGCCAAATGGATATTAAAAACTGCTTCCGACAGATTTACAGTCAAATTCAACTACACCGAGAGACTGGATGGCGGAATTGGCCTGATCATCAGTGATATACCCTATGGGGACAATATCATTAATTTCTATGGCCTGAATTTCAACAGATATCAGGAATGGATATATGATGAGAATCCGTCTGATCCTAATGAACCAACTTGGGGCGCATTTTGGTACATAGATCCTGACCGCACCATACCATATTATTTCGACAGCTCTGTGGTGGAGGATATTACGATATATGCCAAATGGTGGAAAGTAAGACATAAAGTGACCTTTGACGCCAACGGCGGCAAAATGGCGAATGGGGAAGATACGGCGGTAAAAATAGCAAATCACCAAAAGAGATTGCCGGAAGAAGAAATGCCGGTAGATCCGACCAGGACAGGTCATGAATTCCTGGGCTGGTTTACCGAGCCAACCGGTGGGGAAGAATGGGATTTCACTAGAGTTTTACTGAATCCGATCACCCTTTACGCCCGGTGGGAAGCTACCGGCAGCTATTATGTGACATACAATGCCAACGGCGGCATAGATGCTCCGGTCGACTCCAATAATCCCTACAATGAGGGAGATACGGTAACAATTGTTGACGATATACCAACGTATGCCGGGTATTACTTCCTGGGATGGTCCTCTGCAGACGATGCAGCAGTACCGGAATTTGCCTATGATAGCTCTGCAGATATATTTGATCCGGCAGATTTCGAGATGCCTGATCATGATGTTCTTTTATATGCAGTATGGGAAGAAAATCCCGATGAATGGGTAACAGTAGTCTTTGAAAGCGAAGACATCAACAAAGGAACAGTAGACGGAGCTACAGACAATGTTCTGTCAGTTAAAGGGATTATCGGCAGTACTTTGACAGCGCCGGAAACTACCCGTAAGTCCGGTTATGAGTTTGACGAGTGGAGCCCGAATGTTCCGGCTAAATTCCCGTTAACTCCCGAAACCTATACTGCGACCTGGAAAGAGAAAGCCGACGAATGGGTAACGGTAATCTTTAAAAGTGAAGATATCAACAAAGGAACAGTAGACGGAGCGACAGATAATGTCCTGTCAGTAAAAGGGATCATTGGTAAAACCTTAACAGTACCGGAAATAACCAGTAAGCCCGGTTATGAGTTTGACAAGTGGAGTCCCAGTGTCCCGCTTGCATTCCCGTTAACTCCCGAAACCTATACTGTGCTCTGGAAAGAGAAAAGCGACGAATGGGTAACGGTAATCTTTGAAAGTGAGGATGTCAATAAAGGAACAGTAGACGGAGCGACAGATAATGTCCTGTCAGTAAAAGGGATCGTCGGCAGCACTTTGACAGCGCCGGAAACTACCCGTAAATCCGGTTATGAGTTTGACGAGTGGAGCCCGAATGTTCCGGCCAAATTCCCGGCAACTCCCGAAACCTATACTGCGATATGGAAAGAGGTAGCCGCTGAATGGTCAACAGTGACATTTGCCATCCGCATGGCAGATGCAGCGAAGGGTGAATTTGAAGAAGACGCCGTCTTGGTATTCAGAGGCATCAAAGGCGCCGCTGTCCCGGCTATCATTGAACCGGAAGTTATCGCCAATTACGGTTATGAGTTCAAAGACTGGAGCGAATCAGTGCCGTCGCAATACCCGGATGCAGACACGACGCTGTATGCTAATTTTGACGAGGTAGCCGACGAATGGTCAACAGTGAGATTTGCTATCCTTACAACAGACGCAGAAAAAGGCTCTCTGATCGGCAAGACATCATTCAGAGGCATCAAGGCCACCGGCGCCCCGGCAATTATCGAACCTGTTGTTATCGAAAATTATCTCTATGAATTTACCGGCTGGAGTGATACGGTTCCGGTAGTATACCCGATTTCAGATATAACGCTGTACGCGGAATGGAAAATACGCGAGACCTACACAGTTCAGTACTACTGGTCCAATCTCGCCGAAGGCGCCGCCTATCCTGTTTATAGTCAAATCAAATACCGCGCTATAAACCTGACGCTGCATCCCGTAGCGCCGGTTTGGATAGACAGTGAAGGCGTTGAACACTATTTCCTTGGTTGGGCAGAAGAAGAAGGCGGCAGTGTTGTTTATTGGCCGGGAGATACCTACGGGGAAGACAGGAATATAACCCTTTATCCCGTTTGGGGAGATAATGGGGAAACATACAAAATCACTTTCTTCGGTAACGGCGGCAAATGCTATGAAGATGATCTCGAAGCTGATATTGATGGACCCACCGGCGATTCCTACAGTATCGAAGCCGCCTATGGCCAAAACATCACTCTCATCAACGAATTCGAACGTGACGGATATGTCTTGATTGGCTGGTCCTTCTCGGTTGATCCCGATGACGGCGATTTTGAAGCGGTGGACTTCGAAGATGAAGAAACTATCAAGTACCTGTATAGCAACGACATCGACCTTTATGCTGTATGGGCTCCCGGAGTTGTTGTTTACTGGCACTGGCAAGAGCCGGCCTGGGACGGACCCGGTACGCCTCAAACCGTAACGGAAACACTTGTTGCATACGGCTTCCCGGCTGCCCCGCCAAACTATGAAGTCGTGATACCGGGCTGGGAAATAGTAGGCTGGTATACCGATGCAGCCTGTACCGAAGGGAACGAAGCCGATTTCGCAGCAGCTGTTACTGCCGAAAAACACTTTTATGCCAAGTGGAAATTTATACCAGGTCTGGACATTGTGCTCCAGGTCGAAAGTAACCCGATCAACCTCAGATACCCGGCTCGCAGAACCGATACATATTCCCGCAGCGCCAGCCGGTATGGAAATGCCGTCATTCAGGACTTCTTCAGGGGCGGCAGAGATTTTAAAGTTGCATCGCCGAATTTTATTACCGGATTCTCCATCAAGACGGTTACTATGATCGATGGTGTACGTCAATCTGATAATGTTCCTGATGTGCAGGTTTATGATTCAGAAGGTACGCTTCTTGGCTGGCAAATCAATGCCGCCACGGACAGATTCGAGATCAGGATCCCGGCAAATTACCCCGGATCGGGAGACGGCAGAGTCAAAGTGGAGGTCTATGCCGGTTCATTTGAACCAGTTGTCTTCTACCTGTTAGTGGATACCCTGGAAAAAACAGTGGTCGAAACGCCCAGGTCTTATGAGATTTCCGCAAGCAATGACAGCGCATATGATGAAGCGGTATTTTATGTGAACAATGAAGCATGGCGTGTCTTGTCCAACAGGATCGGACCCCAGGCGGCCGGTCACGGCACGGGCAGTGACTATCTGATCATAACTGAGTATGCGAAGCTGGAAAATAGCGCATGGAGGAATCCGGCTTCCGGAAACTATAATGGCAGCGCTATACGCACTGCGGTTTCAAATCTTTACAATACCTCATATAGGCAATGGGCAAATGGATTTGCCTTAACTCCCTTCACAAATGATGCTACATGGACAGGGACGAACAATGCGAGATTTGTTACCAGAAGTACGAATGTCCGGGTTCCGAACACAGGTAGCGCTATGAACGGCTGTTTCCTGCTCAGCCACAACGAAGTCTTTGCCAGGGGATATTACGGATGGGCAAATAGAACCGGAACGACCGCAGCCAACGCAAGCTATCGAAGAGCCGGCGTCTTGACGGATGGAACTGCTGTTCAGCTATGGCTGCGTTCATCCAGCAGCGGCCGCAATGCGCGGGTGATTGGTACAAACGGCGCCGCCGCTACCCTGAGAAAAAGCAATACGGCATACAACAGCTTAACACCAATGGCGGTGCGCCCGGCGATGCTCCTTAGCTTTACAGACTATTTTGAAGCCTGGCCCGGGTCTGACAGCCATGTGAATACCGCAAGCGGCGCGGCGCGCAATCTCATCAAAAACGGTGATGTTTTCAATATCGCTTCAACTAACTTTGATACTGATTTCACCATTAAGACTGATACAATGTTCAAAGGAAATCATAATCAATTCGACGTTCAGGTACATTTGCCTCCGGGATCCGGTATCAGCTGCACCGCAGCAAGTGACGGAGTTGTATTCCATATCCCGGCAGATCATACGGAACGGATTCAGGTTTCCCTCAATGTCGAACATCCGCTGCCCGGATATGTCTTCACACTGAATGTAAGATCCCTGGAAGACACGGTAAAAGCCGTTACATTCCCGAATAGACCTTTCCCGGCTTCCTCCTTGGTATCAGACAACGATTACAACAAGGCAAAATTCTACATCGACGACGTAGCATGGCGTGTACTTTCCAACACCCTCAGCACGACAGGACCCACCGGGGGCAATGACATCCTGATCATTACCGAAAACGCTTACAAATCAAAACCCGGCGGTGTTTTGCCTGGCGGATTGCTTGGCTGGGGTGGAAACGTTACTTACGAAGACAGCACAATTTTACGCCCAACGCTCGCAGATATCTATAAAGATGAGTTTGGCTGGGCGCACGCCTATGCGGTAGAGCCGCGCAAAGATGGCTCCTGGAATGTAATCGGTAACGGTAATACCACTACAGGATTATCAACAAACGCCTCGCTGGGTGAGCTTACTTACAGTTCCGGTCAACCGGCCGGAAACAATAGCATAGACGGTTGCTTCTTACTGAGTTGGACGGACTATTTTGGCGGATCAAGTAATACCAGTCCCTCCAATTATTATGGATGGCCGGCTCATCATACACAAGGCGGCGGAAACTTAAACACAAATAGAAAGGTAGCCGTATTGGATGGATCACCCATTATTACCTGGACCCGCTCTTCGAATGTTGCCAGTCGTGCGCTAGGTGTGTTCACAAACGGCGGCTATGCCATTGGCGAAATGATAAAGACAACTGCAAATTATGCCATTCGTCCGGCGATGATCCTGCGTTTTGGCTCATCTATTAACGCCCTGGTTGAGTGCGACCCCTTCCGGATCACCAGTAGTACTGCAACAACGCCTCTTCCCATCCGGGACGGGGTCAGCGAATACCTGGTTGCCTCAACGGAGGGAGAAACAAGGTTCACTATCACTACCGATGTTACAGGCAACGGTTATGAACCATTGATCCCCGTAGTGACAGTAGTCGAAGACTCCGATGACCCCGGTATCATGACCAGTACAGACAAGGCCAATGATGAGACTGATCCGTATGAGGGCGAAACAGGCAAGGGCTTTGTCGTCATCCCGGCAGGTTACAAAGGAACAGTTCTGGTGACGGTAAGCTCGGCGGAGTTTCCTGATGTTACTCTTTCCCTCACCCTGCATGTGGATGGCTTGGAAGAAACGGTGAATAAAACTCCGGATCCGGCCGGCGACTACAACAACGCAAAATTCTATGTTGCCGACCAGGCATGGCGCCTGCTTTCCAAGACATTGGGTTCAACGCCCACCAATGGCGAAGATGTTCTGATCACAACAGAACACGCCTATACGATGTCAGTGTGGGATAATGCCGCAGCTCCCAGAAACTACTATAGAAGTGCTGTACGTGCTGCACTTGAATCTATTTACCAAAATGACTTTACTTGGGCGCACAGTAATGCGATTTTACCGGCTTTAGATATCGCATGGCCGGCTGCAGGTCCTACAGGTACTACCTTCACCGGCAATGGTTCCCGTACCGCAAGTTCGGGTAATTATCTCGAGGACTCCGGCAGTTTCTTTGATGGCTGTTTCCTGTTGAGTCAAGTCGACTTAGCCACTGCTAATTTTGGCTGGTTAAGTGGCACTGATATTAAAAAAGCCGCACGATTATTGAGTGGAGGACCCATTGAGCTCTGGCTCCGCACTTCGAGCTCTAACACTAATGCACACAGGATCACTGCTGCAGGTGCTGTAAGTAACGATGCCAAGACCAATACCAAAGGTGTCCGCCCGGCTATGATCCTGAGATTTAAAAACGTTGTGAGATTTGTTGATTGGAACGATTCAGTGCTTAAGACTGAAACTGTTTCTTTCGGCAAAGCCGCGGCGGCTCCGCAAGAAGATCCGGCCAGGGAAGGTTGGGAGTTTATCGGCTGGGATAGGGAATTTGACAAGGTTACCCGTGCCCTTACCGTAAAGGCTGTGTACAAAGAAATCATCGAACCCTAAATCTTAAACCCAAAAATATTCTTCGGGAACCCGGCCCCTTATGAGGGTCGGGTTCCTTTTTGTTCCATTTTCTGTGATAATATTTCAAAAACAAAACATTTAAACTGAAATTATCTGCAATTAAGCCAAAAAACGACAAATAGATTTCATATTTGCTATAATATAAGAACTCGGTATTATAAATTTCAAAAATTTTGACAAAATGGCTCAAGACACTTTTAAATTTCAGCCGGCTCTGAAAATCAAGTGTTTTTTTATCCGTTTTGCTTCTGTTGATTCCCATAAATTGAAATCTATTATGGATGTAATTATTGGCAAATATTCCATAAATATTCAGGAAGGTTTGCTGTCTCTATCCCCTTGCGGAGCCATATAAATCCAGTATATCCACCTAATACCAGTGTGAAGATTGTCTAAAGCTATTGAAATATTGCAACTATCTGTTATAATAATATGTAGAAAAGTGTAGAAATTAAAAGGAGATATTATACATTAATGCGGTTAAGGAAGAAGCAATATCCGGCCTTCCAAGGGGTATCTGCTAACCGGAAGGTAAGAGAAAATTTATTCAATGAGGAGGAATGCTGATACAAATACTTTTATTAGAAAGTGAAAACATTTTATTTTCAGCAAAGGAGATGTAAACCGTGAAAATTGCAAGATCAAAAATCATCTTTGCGATCCTTATTTCGCTTATGATGATCCTGTCTGCCCTGGCTATATCTGCCTCGGCGTCAGACTCGAATACTTATCAGCTTTCCTATGATGCCAACGGCGGTTCCAGCGCCCCGCCCGGCAAAACTGTGATCAGTAATGCCTATACCAATCTCAGCACTCTCGAACCTGTCCTTTTGGGCCGGATATTTTTGGGCTGGTCCACTCAGCCTACCTCCGGCAGTACTCTTTATCAACGTGGGGAATGGATATTTGTGGACAGTGATATGACCCTGTACGCCATCTGGGATAATACGGCAGGGGTTGTCAAACATACGGTAAAATTCAACTATACCGAAATGTCCGGCTGGGCCGTTTTGTGGGCGCCGGAAATTGCCGCCGGCTTGATTATCTCGGAAATCTATGAAGATTATAATCAATGGCAGTATACTGATTCTCAAGGGGTGCTTTGGAGTTCAAAATGGTACACGGATGCAGACCGGACAGAGCTGTATGATTTTACGGCTCCTGTAACAAAAAGTCTCGAACTGTACGCCTCCTGGCAGCGGGTATCCATGTTTACCCTTAGCTACGATGCCAACGGCGGCAGCGGCGCTCCGCCTGCCAAGCCGGTCATCCCGGATGCCTATACCAATATCAGTACTACAGTACCTGTACGCGCCGGAGCTGTATTTTTGGGCTGGAATACATATCCCGTCCCTACTGCCCCTCCCGGCGACCGCTATCAGCCGGGCGGCTGGGTGTATATCAACGAAGACACAACACTGCGCGCCGTATGGAGCACGGATGAGTGGGATCTGCCCATAGTAAGCTTTAACTACACCGAAATGTCCGGCTGGGCCGTTTGGTGGGCGCCGGCTATTCCTTATGGTGAAAGTGTTCAGGAAAATTATGGAAGTTTTAATGGATGGGAATGGTCTCCTGATGGCGGTGTAACAAATTATATCGCATATTGGTTCACGGATATAGGCCGTACTCAGCTATATGATTTCGAAGACCCAGTGACTTACAGCTTTACTCTGTATTCCCAATGGACGCTGGTGACCGATCCTGACATAGAGTATACGGTGAAATATCTGGGTACGAGCGGCGAGATTCTATTTGAAGAGATTCGCTACGGAAAAGAAAACGAGCCGGTAGCTATTGAGGAGAGAGACTTCGCCGGATACGAGTTCGACGCGGCCAACGCAGGCAACGTGTTGAGTGATATAATCGCAGGTGACGGCTCGTCAGTGCTGGTACGTTATTATACGCCAGACGAAGATACAGAATACGCGGTGAAGTATCTGGGTACTACAGGCGAGGTTCTGTTTGAGGAAACCCGTGACGGCGAGACATACGAACTGGTATCGATCGAGGCGAGAGATTTCGCCGGATATGAGTTTGACGAGGATAATGACGGCAACGTACTGAGCGCCAGGATCAAGGGCGATGGCACGACAGTGCTGGTACGTTATTATATCCCCTATGATGACACGGAGTACACTGTGAAGTATCTGGGCACTACCGGCGAGGTTCTGTTTGAGGAAACCCGTGACGGCGAGACATACGAACTGGTATCGATCGAGGCGAGGGATTTTGCCGGATATGAGTTTGACGGGGATAATGATGGCAATGTACTGAGCGCCCGGATCAAAGGCGATGGCACGACAGTGCTGGTGCGTTACTATATCCCCGATGATGATACAAAGTACACGGTGAAGTATCTGGGTATCACCGGTGAGGTTCTGTTTGAGGAAATCCGTAACGGCGAAACATACGAACCGGTATCGATCGAGGCGAGAGATTTCGCCGGATACGAGTTTGACGAGGATAATGACGGCAATGTACTGAGCGCCAGGATCAAGGGCGATGGTACGACAGTGCTGGTACGTTACTATATTCCCAATGATGACACAGAGTACGCGGTGAAGTATCTGGGCACTACCGGAGAGCTTCTCTTTGAAGAAACCCGCAACGGCGAAACATACGAACTGGTATCGATCGAGGCGAGAGATTTTGCCGGATACGAGTTTGACGAGGATAATGACGGCAATGTACTGAGCGCCAGGATCAAGGGCGATGGTACGACAGTGCTGGTACGTTACTATATCCCCAATGATGACACAGAGTACACGGTGAGGTATCTGGGCACTACCGGCGAGGTTTTATTTGAGGAAACCCGTAACGGTGAGACGTATGAACTGGTATCGATCGAGGCAAGAGATTTCAGCGGATACGAATTTGACGAAGATAACGCAGATAATATCCTGAGCGGGAGGATCAAGGGTGACGGCTCGGCAATATTGGTACGTTACTATATTCCAAATCAAGGTACGGCATACATGGTAAGGTATCTGGATACCACCGGTGAGGTTCTCTTTGAGGAGACCCGTAACGGCGAAACATATGAACTGGTATCAATAGAGGAGAGAGACTTTGCCGAATACGACTTTGATGAGGATAACGAAGGCAATGTGCTGAGCGCCAGGATCAAGGGAGATGGCTCAACAGTGCTGGTACGTTACTATACTCAAGACAAGGAGTACATGGTGAGGTATCTGGGCACAACCGGCGAGGTTCTGTTTGAGGAAATCCGTAGCGGCGGAGCATATGAACCGGTGTCCATTGAGGCGAGAGACTTCGCCGGATACGAGTTTGACGCGGCAAATGCAGGCAACAATCTGAGTGATACAATCGCGAGCGATGGCTCGACAGTGTTGGTTCGTTACTATATCCCCAATGATGGCACGGAGTACACGGTAAGGTATCTGGGTACTACCGGCGAGCTTCTCTTTGAGGAAACCCGTGACGGAAGGACATACGAACCGGTATCGATCGAGGCGAGAGATTTTGCCGGATATGAGTTTGACGAGGATAATGATGACAATGTACTGAGCGCCAGGATCAAGGGCGATGGTACGACAGTGCTGCTTCGTTACTACATCCCCAATGATGATACGGAGTATACGGTTAAGTACCTTGGTACCACCGGCGAGATCCTCTTTGAGGAAACCCGTAACGGCGAGACATACGAATTGGTATCGATCGAAGCAAGAGATTTTGCCGGATATGAGTTTGACGGGGATAATGACGACAATGTACTAAGCGCCAGGATCAAGGGCAACGGTTTGACAGTGCTGGTACGTTACTACACGCCAAACGAAGATACGCCGTATACGGTATATCACATTGGCACGGGCGGCGTGGCTCTGGATACGGAATATCTGACAGGTACTACATATACAACTGCATATGCGGTCATCGGAACATTCTCCGGCTATACCTTTGACGAGTTCAATGCCGGCAATGTCTTAAGCGGCACGATCTCGGGTGACGGCTTACTGGAACTGTATGTCTACTACAGAGGGTTTTATACCATTACCTGGAACACGGATGTTGGCGATCCGGAGCAGATCGTCACGGACTATGTGAACCACGGCGCTTCGGTTTCGGCGCTGACGCCCCCTCCCAAAACAGGCTTTACCTTCCAAGGCTGGTACGACGATGAGGACTTCGGGCTTGCCCCATACGGAGAAGGTATGGTCGAATTCCCATTGACCGCTAACAGTGATATGGAGTTTTGGGCCAGGTGGAGAGGAGCTTCTTATAATATAACCTTCTACAGAAACAGAACGTCAAGTGATAATACAACTCAGACCCAACCCGTCCGTTATCATGAAGCAGTCACACTTAGAACGATCGAAGATACAGGCTATACTCATAATGATGCTACTCGCGTATTTATGGGTTGGGCCACATCAAGAAGTGGTCCTGTGGTCTTCGGAGACGGGGAAGAGTTCATTTACAGGTTGACCGAACCCCTGGCTCTATATGCCGTATGGGGATACACTGTAACCTTTAACCAGTACAATACTGCCGGAACAAATCCTTCAGCGAATCCTCTCACAGTGGTTGTGGAGCCTGGCACAGAGGTTGAGCCGCCGGATGTGTTCAGATTGGGTTATACCTTTACCGGTTGGTACACTGGCGCCGGCCCATCCGGCGGTTCCTTGGTGACATTCCCTCAAACAGTAAATGCCAGCGCAACCTATCATGCCAGATGGTCTGAGATCATTGGTGTAAGCGTTGGTGTACTGCCGAATCACTGCAATGATTACGTTACAGACAACAGAATTTTCAGTAATGTTGTGTCCGCGAATACAGATACCCGCTTTATCTTTTTCACTACGATTATAGATTCCTATGGGCGGAGTACTGATTTCACGGTATCGGCAGATATGCCATTCGAGACAATCGGGAATAAGACCGGCGTCTTGATCCCGGCGGATTATGAAGGCGATATCAATGTGGTCGTTACGGCTGTGGCGGATGGCTATACGAGCATGTCCTTTACGCTGGCCGTATCTAAAATAGAGGATTTTGTCTACGGTAACAATATCTCAAACGGCTATGCACACAGCGGAACATTTATCTGCGACAGTTGGGAATGGCGTCTCCTCAGTAATACCTTTGGCCCGGGCGGAAACAATTCCGGTACAGAGATCCTGGTTCTTTCGGAGCATCTGTACCAAATAGCCAGGTACCATAGTTCAGGTTCATGCAGCAGTTACATGGCCAGCTCATTACGTACCTCTACGCTTACTAACATCTATAACGGCTTGACATGGGCGCAGGAGTACGCGGTATTGCCGAATACCAATGTCGGCAACTCTTGGGGCGGCCGCATGGGCAGCACCAACACAAGCAATCTCACCCGGACAGACCGTATAAACGGGGCGCCTAACAGGACTACAAGTTCAGGGATAGCCGCAGACAAGGGCCCTGTATTGGATGGCTGCTTCCTGCTTTCTCATCGCGATGTTGCTATGGAACGGCTTGGCGGATGGCCGGTGAGAACCGGAACCGGCCGCAGCACAGTAATACTGAACCGTCAGGCCAGACAGATCCACAGTACTATTGGCTATAATGCCGGCGTTGGCCCAACTGCCAATCATGACGCGAACAGCTGGTGGCAGCGTGGTTCGTATAATAATAGTACCGGCTGGGAATTCAATTACAATGGCGGTACCGGCCGCAGCACAGGTAATTTGGCAAGATTAGAAGGCGTACGCCCGGCGATGATCCTGCGCTTCGAATGATTTCTCATAGGCAGCCGCAATAATCAACTCCTTCGCAAAAGCATTCTTCAGGAGCCCGGCCCCTTTCCGAGGCCGGGCTCCTTATAGAAATTCAAAATTCAGAAAAGAACCCTGCCCAAGGTTGAAGCCCGAAATGAGCATCAACCTGAAGAGATAAAGCCTGATTTTTTATTCGGATGTCGTCAAATAACCTGTGAAAAACCCTATATTTTCAAAGCATTTGAGGACATATGATTGTGGATCGTGTAACGTGAATTGAGAATTGTGAATTAATTGAGGGGGGATTTGTTATGAGAGGTTCAAGGAGAAGCTAACTCCAATAAAAAGCCGCTTTTGCTGCGTTGCGCGAAAGCAATGCGGATGAAAACGAAGGATCCCGGCTTCAGAAAAACGGGGGAATCTATAGGTTGAGACCTTTGTTTATGACATGCTTTATCAGAGGTACCCGGAAAGGAGAAAAAATGCGCAGATTAAAAATCCCCATGAAAGTAATTTCCGTGGCGTTGGTGCTGGCTATGATGCTGAATATAGCCGCGCCGGCGCTGGCGGTAGTACCTGTGAACAGCGGCGCCGCCAGACCTGCTCTCAGAGAGATGATCGCCGGATACGTCGATCAGCAGTTTGAGGAAGGCTTGTATAACGTCGTGGAGGACTATATTGTCGATTTTGTTACAGGTTATGTCGATAATGCCTTAACTGATGTGAACGGTTTGCTGAATATGGTACTTAGTTTTTCTGGCACGGCAGGAGCAGAGCTTAATCCCTGGCTCAACAGTTTGCTCAATGATTTGATAAACTCGCTGCTCGAATCTGATATCGAATTGCCGGAGCTTCCCCTTGAGGAATATTTGATTCCGATTTTGCAAAAAGTCGTTGATAAACTGTTTGAATTCGGGATCGTCCAGGAAATCAAGTCAAGGACTATCCAATATGCGATAAACGACGTAATGAGTCTGGTCGTTGTAGGCGTCGGCTCGGAGTCCAGGGAAAATCTTATCGATAAGTATACGGACGATATATTTAATATAAATATTCCCGACGGTGACGTTGATGTTTTTGGTTTATTTTCATTTTATGGAGCTGTTTACCCCTTGGCAGTAACCAGAGCCTGGAATACGGAATATGGCAGATTTGATAACAGTGCATCCGGAATAACATCAAAGGGTGCAATGACCCTGCATAATACCTCAAGATCAGCAGTCAACCCGTTTTGGAACATCACAAAAGTAACCTTTACTCCTACTTTTTTGATCATTGCTCCCGGCAATGTAACTTACACAGTTAGCGGCTGGCAGAACGAGGTCAACGCGCCTCTTGATGCGATCCCGTTTGTCGGTGATTATCTCGGTGGTTATACCACCATCGAAACCTATGTCAACGCCAGGCTGATTGCCGATGTCGGCATCAATGCCTGGGGTGCGATCTCCAATTATGACGCGATCCTGGAAGCTCTGCCGGGTATTGTCATAGATTCCCTAAAGCGCGCTACCAGGGATGTGATCACGGAGTATATTTATCTCTATGCCGAGGAGCTGGAAATCCTGATCGCTGACGGGATCACTGATATCCTGGATTGCGCTTTTGACTGTGTCTATGGCTATGATGAGATCCGTAATGCTATTCGTTTGGTTCCCGGCAACCTGCAGCTGAAAAGCACCCTTGAAGGCATCGTCGAATACCTGTTTGACTATGCCTATAATTACCTGGATACCGGTAATGCAGGGAGCTTTGACCTGACCTGCGGCAGCGCTCTTGATGCCTTGAAAACGATGGGCCTGGGCATTGTCAATGAAACCGCAAGGGTTATCAAGCTGCGTCTCCAATACGAAACCTTGCAAGCTGTTTATCGGGCTAAAGTATGTCTTTCCGCCGAGCTGAATGCTATATTTAATACCAATCTGACAGGAGACATGTCACTGGCGGAGATGAAAGAAGCCTTGAGCCATACGATCGACTCCATTGTCTATGAGGGCTTACAAGTCGAGGAAATCATCAATGCCTTGATCAGGATCAGGGCAGCAAGCGACTTTGCAGAAACCTATTCGCCCCTGGATCTTACCGAGGTCAATGATTTTCTTGATGACCTGATCGCTTGTCTTAATGCCAAAAAACCCTTGCACAACGAAGGCGATGGCGTGATCACGAAAGAGGCGGGTTGCGAGGATGGTGTTATTTCCTATTTCTGCACGATCTGCAATATGCTGCTTCGTACGGAGGCGATACCTGCCACCGGTATTCATAGTCATGTCGCGCTTGTGACCGCCCCGACCTGTACTGCAGATGGCTTCACGACTCATACCTGCTCTGTCTGCGGTGACAGCTACGTTGACAGCGAGACATCCGCATTGGGCCATGCCTGGGACGGCGGGGTTGTGACTGTAGCGGCGGCTTGTGAAGAAGACGGCCTTATGACCTATTCCTGCTCGCGCTGCAGCGCTACTAAAACCGAAGCTATCCCGGCTGCCGGCCATAGTTATCTCAGTGTAGTAACCCCTCCGGCTTGCACCGCGGGCGGCTGCACGACTCATACCTGCTCTGCCTGCGGTGACAGCTACGTTGACAGCGAAATACCCGCACTGGGTCATGCCTGGGACGGCGGGGCCGTGACTGTAGCCGCGGCTTGTGAAGCAGACGGCCTTATGACCTATTCCTGCCTGCGTTGCAGCGCTACTAAAACCGAGGCTATCCCGGCTACCGGTCATAGTTATCTCAGTGTAGTAACCCCTCCGGCTTGCACCGCGGGCGGTTATACGACCCATACCTGCTCTGTCTGCAGCAACAGTTTTATTGACAGCGAGACATCCGCATTGGGCCATGATTGGGACGGCGGGGTCGTGACTGTGGCGGCGGCTTGTGAAGCAGACGGCCTTATGACCTATTCCTGCCCGCACTGCAGTGCTGCCAGAACCGAAGCAATCCCGGCTACCGGTCATGATTATGTTGCGGGCGCCCCCGTCCCGCCAACCTATACCAGCGAAGGCTATACGCTTTACACCTGCTCTCATTGCGGTATAAGCTACAAAAGCGACTGGGTCGACCGCCTTGCCGACCTGATAGTCTATTTTAACTATACCGAAAAAGCCGGCGGATACATCTGGCCGGCTGATATCACAAGCGGTCAAAGCATAGCCGGTGTATATCAGGACTTTAATGAATGGGAATGGCAGGAATCCGAAGGGGTATTCTGGCTTGCCAAATGGTACACAGATCCCAGCCGCGAAGATCAGTACCTGTATGATTTCAGCGAACCGGTGACCGGCAGCTTTACCCTATATGCCAAGTGGACGCTAAAAGGCGCTCCTCAAATAGTGAGCTTCAATTATACCGAAAAAGCCGGCGGATATATTTGGCAGGCGCCTGTTCCTACCGGTCAAAGCATCGCCGAAGTCTATGAGAACTATAACGAATGGGAATGGCAGGATCCCGATGGTGTGGTTTGGCTTGTTAAGTGGTACACGGATCCCGGCTGCGAAAGTCAATATCTATATGATTTCGATGCTCTTGTAACAGGAAGTTTTACTTTATATGCCAAATGGACCCTGAAGTAGGATTCGCCAGCTAATAGATAATATCAATTGGATATCATCTATTCTAAAATTATCAATTGATATTTCCCTTTGGGGCTGCCGCCCAAAAAAGAGAGGCAGCCCCAAAGGCTATCCCCACTTTTGCAAAAAGCAGGCCTATATGGCCTGCTACACTATATTTATTTATTCAAAACCGCATTTGCGCTTAATTTTACTGCATTTAAGCTAATAATTCCCAAAGTGAAGTTTTAATATGCTATTATATTATTCTGATTGAATAGATAATAGTACCTTGAAGTTTTCTACCTAAGTTTAAAAAAACACCATATGTTAATAATTGGAAATACTCTTTCCGAAGCATAATATGCAAGAAAAACGTATAAATATGCATTAATATTCCTGCCTTCAACCCCCGGTTGCCGTTTTTTAACTCTAAATTTCCAGCTAATACCTCCATGAAATTAACGATAGGCTATTGAAATCTGTTAATTTTCTGCTATAATGGGATGAAGAAATACTTTGAAATAGAATGGTGGTTTTATGCATTTTTATCATTTTTGGGGAATAATCATTTTTTTCAGCATTTGTTTAATTTTAATTAAGGAAGATAGATTGCTTAAACAAATGAGGTTTATTGCTGCTTTTTCCTGCTAACGAGCTTATCTGTATTTGCTCGGGCAGTAAAAAATAAGGAAAAAAACAGACAAAAGGGCTTGAAAAAAAGAAGGAGGGATGCAAAAGCGATTATCTTTATTAAGATTCTTTAAAAATCAGAAAAATTGTTCATAAAGGAGGTATATGAAAATATTTTTTGGAATTTGAGAGGTATTTGCAAGAAAATTAAAGTCTATTTGAAGGAGGTCAATTAACATTGAAGAAAAAATTTCTGGCTTTACTGATGATCACAGCTATGTTGCTCACCAATGTAATCCCGGCATCTGCTGTGACCGCACCCCAACCGCCGGCGGAAGTATTCTATGATGCTTGCGATGCCATCAGTGCGGAATTCCCTCTTTTACTCGAACATACAGACATGGGTAGCAGCTCTGACATAATAGATTCCCTGAAAAGTCAAATTACGGATATATTGTCTGATGCTGGTATTTCCCATGCCGTAGATGTGCAGCAGTGGGAAATTGGCGCCGGCGGGAACGGTAAATTCTATTTTATGGATTCCGACCCGGTCCGCAATAACAATTTAGAACTTGAGACTATGGATCCCTTTGAGATGGCGGTCAGCCTTATTTTGAGTATAGACCCGCTGCCTCTTATGCATCATGACGTGATAACAGGTTATGATGAAGATATTATTGATTTCTTTATCGGATCCGAAGGCTGTTTTACCGATGCTATAGCCGCATCGGGCCTTGATCCTGTTGATGTTCAGAAATGGGCTATCCGCTTTGGCGGAGACGACTGTTTCTATCTTATGGATCCTTATGGTCTTCACCCCGAAAACTTTAAGCTTCCTTTTATGACCCCATTTGAAAAAGCGATAGAAATCCTGGATGTCACAGGTCCGCCTCTGATCCCGCAAGCGCTGATCCTTGCCAATGATACAGCGGGGATCCAGGCTTACCTCGAAAGCTATGTAAGTGATCTGGTTTATGATGACACAGGCATGCCGGCATATGTCGCTTATTGGTCTGTATCCGATGGGGGAGACGGTAAATACTACCTGATGGATCCCTACGGCACTGTCCCCGATAACTATCTGCTCAATACCGAGCCATGGCTGGTGGATATTCGTGAAGACAGCCTGCCGGCCAACTGGGAGCTTGCCGGCAGAGCGGGTGATGACTTTGACTATGTAGTACATGACACGGGCCTTTTTGCGAGCCTGATCATACCCAACGCCGCGCTGTTTGAGGTCGCCAATGTATCTGATGTCAACCTGTTTTCCTTCTCGATCCAAACACAAATGGGCGGATATTCCAGTCCTGTTTTTCTGCTTCCCATGCTTCATATGGCGGCAGGAATTGAAGAAAATACATATCATTTCAATATCCCCAACAATGTACAGGTAGATGGTTGCGGAGAAGGAGATTTTGTTAAATTATTCATCTCCTATGCCGGTGAAGTGATCGGTACCATGACGGTTACCCTCAGTCTTCCGGTTTATTCCACAGTAGAATCCATTGACGGTTATTATGCCGATGGTATTGGTGTTTTGCTGGGAGAACAACTGTTGGCAAATGATTATCCCTCCGGCATTTATACCTACAATGTCCCGGCAGGGACCATCAACGGTTTTGCTTTTACTCTTATTGACGATGCTGACGCCGTACTTAGGGTGGAAGCAAAGAAGGGCGGCTTACCCCTGACACTCGGCGGGGAAGTTCTCCTGGGCAATTTACTTTGGCATGAGGATGTAGCGCTGGACAGCGCCGTTACCTATTATCTTTATGACCGCGATGTCCTGATCGCTACCGTTGTGATCGATCCGGCGCCATATCTGGTAAATGTAATAAGCAGCTCGCTTCCCGATGGCTGCGGTCCTGTCAGCGGGCCTTTGGCTAACTTTGATGTTACCTTGATCCGGGCAGGCAGTACCTTGAGCTTAACCGGAGTCAATCCTCAATTTACCATTGCCAATGTTGCCGACTCAACAAAGCTTAGCCTGGTATCTGAAGTAAATGGTGTTTCAAACTCTATGGCAATGTCGCTGGCAGTGCCGTGGAGCGAAATTTATTGGGGTAATTTCCCCGAAAGCTTCGGCCCCTTGGCGGATGGGGATAAAATCAGCTATTCCATCCTCTATGACGGAGCGGAGATCGGAACCCTGACGATCAATATCAAGCTTTCCGATACCGATCTAGTCTCTATTGACGGCTATTATGCCAATGAAATCGGCATAACCTGCGGGGGAATTATCAATTATCCGGGCCCCTATACCTACGACGCTCCGTTGGAGCATGAGAAAATTAACGGATTTGCTTTTACTTTAGATAATCTGGATGATGCCGAGCTTAAAGTACTGGTTTTCAAATATCCCTTCTTTGAAGCCGTAACCGGGGAAGTGCTTTTAGATAATTTATACTGGCATGATCCGATCGATTTGGATTCTCCTGTCACTTATTATCTTTATGATCGCGATGAGCTGATAGCAGCGGTAACGGTAACCCCTACGATGCAATTGGTGAATGTGATCACACCTGCTGCCCCGCCTTCTTATGGACCTGTTAGCGGAGGAGCCGGTGTATTTGAGGCAAAAGTATTCGGCGATACTGCTCCGATAACCATATATCCCGGTGATATTAAGTTTGAAATCGCCAACGTATATGGCGCAGGGTCTCTCTGGGCGGAAGTCAAAAGAAGCGACGGCGCTTTCCTCAGCACTCATGCTTTGAATCTGATTGGTGATTATTACCAGCTATATAGTCCTCCGGCATCTGTCAGTATACCAAATGGCATGGATTATATCTATCAGATTTACTATTTTGACGGTGTTGAGAGCTATCCCATCGGTACTTTCACGACTACCGCTTCCGTCGAAGCTTATGTAAACTATATCGGCGGCTATTATTATGATGGAGTAGGATCTATCCAAGGCCCGGCCCAATATCCGGTTGATGCCGTTGCCGGGAATTATACCTTCCAGGCCAAGCTGGCTCATCAGGAAATATTTGGAATTGATTTCCAACTTGGGGCTGTGAATGCCGGTAATCTGGATAAACTTACCGTAGAGGTTGCCAAAGGCGGCGTATCCTTACCGGTTAGCGGAGGAGCGCTGACTCTTAGCGGTTTTGCCCATGATCCGGAGGATTTGGATGATATCTTTGTTTATACCATCAAATTCGACGGCAATGTCGTAGCGACCGTAACTGTGAACCCCAAAACCCAATTGCTGGATATCGACACTCTGACTGCAGTTAACTTCAGCTTCAACAAAGGGGAAATCAGCTATAATCATAACGGCCAAGACGGCTATTTAAGAATGGAAGTCCTCAATAACTCCAACTATGATGATATTGCCGTCAGTGATGTCCTCTATCAGATCGCCAATGTGCCCGGCGGCAAAATGATCTTCTGCAAAGTCGGGACATGGACAAATGACCCGGTCCTTGGCTGGGAGTATACCGATTTGGGCATTGACCATTATCTGACGCCTGCGGGGGCTGATCTATATTGGGGTTATGCAATAGAAGATGCCATTGCTATGGGTGAAAACATTGAATATACCCTTTATCTTGATGGCATGATCATCGGCAGATTCGTGATCGTTCACAATAATGCCTTCCCGGCTGTTACTTCGATCAACGGTTATTATTATGGCGGGGGTCCCGTTATAACCCATGGCGGGATCAAATATCCGGAAATATATCCTGATGAAATCATCTACCAGGTTCCTCTCGCTCATTCCATAGTCAGCGGTTTTAACTTTACCCTGGATACCCCGGTAAATTCTGCCAACCTTAGCGTAGTAGCAACTCAAAATGGCGCGGTTCTTGATCTTGATGATCTGAATCTGGAGCTTGGTTCCTCCTATCTATATCATGACGCAGTGCTTCTGAATGCACCCATTGTCTATGAACTCTACCATAACGGCGGTTTGCTGATAACCGTGATCCTGACCCCGACGGTGCAGCTGAGGGATATTACCCAAGGTTCGGCTTCTTTCGATGCAAGTGATGTTTATGAATTACCGCCGGTACCCTCCGGAGACTTTATGGTCGATGCGGATCTTGATGATTATCTGGATCTGCTGTACCTTAACGGGATCGAGTTTAAAATCGACAATGCCTATGATGTAAGCATGCTTTCGGTAAAGACCCAAAAAAACAGTAATGTTCCCATTAACCGGGGCGGTATGATCGATTTAGGCGGCGGGATTTTCAAACTGAGCGCCCCGCTGGGCACCCTTGCTGTAGAAACCGGTGATACCTTCACCTATCTCCTCTATTACGGAGATGTGCCAATCGGAACTTTTACGATCAATGTTTTTATTCCCGGGCAGTTACTTACTATCGATGGCTACTATGCTAATGATGATACCATGCCCTCCGGCGGGCAGCAAGATGCGGACAGTTTAGACCTGGAATACTATTATCTGGCGCCGCTGACTGTTGAAACCATATCCGGGCTGGCCTTTACCTGGGCGAATTTGGATCTGTCCAAGCTTGAGGTGTATGTGTATGTAAATGGCGCCTCTCCCTACTGGTATTCCGGTCCGAAGGAAATTGACAAGGATGGTATCATCCATGACCCGATTTCAATGAATGCTCCTATAGAATACCACATTTTCTACGATGGTCCGCTTATGGCAAGAGTAACTGTTGACCCGACAGTACAGCTGACAGGTATTGCCTGGCCCTCAGCTGATTTTAATCTGGCAGATCTCTACAAAGCGGCTGACGGCAAATTTACCGTCACTGTCTTTGGCGGGCCTGATGCCAATGCGCTGGATATTGACTGGATCGGCTTTGAAATCGCCAATGTGGCTGATTATCTCAAGCTGACAGTGGATACTCAACTGAACGGTGTTGATTATGCGACCGATTTGACGATGGATCCGTCCGGTGCCGGGGTTTACCAATTGCGTTATCCCTTGGGCCTGGTTGATGCTGCAAATCATGATACTTTCACTTTTACCTTTAATTATAATGGCAAGTGGGCCGGCGAATTTGCAGTCACTTTATTCGTACCTGCCAAATTGCGCTCGGTTGACGGTTATTATGCCAATGCCGACATCAGTACCACCGGTGCATCTTTCTCTGGGTTCCCCTGTGCCTATAATGCTGCGGCAGATGTTAAAACAGTATCCGGTATCGATTTCACCTGGACCAATGCCGAAGCGGGCAAAATCACTGTAACGGCTGCAAAGGGCGGAGCAGCTCTTTGGCTTACAGCTTTAGACATAACAACTTCCTCCATCAAGCATGATCCGGTAGTTTTGGATGCTGCTCTTGTTTATACTATTTTCTATGACGGAGCGGAGGTTGCAAAAGTAACGCTAAAACCGACGGTGCGCCTGACAGATGTCATCCAAAGCTCACTGCCGGATAGCGCTACGCCTGTCAGCGGGGTCGGCAGTGATTTTACTACCAATATATACAGCTATGATCCGGTGATGTATATACCTTTGAAATCGATTCTCTTTGAGATTTTCGGGACACCGGATGCGGCGGATCTTTCGCTGCAAATCGAGAAAAACGGCATACTCTTGCCCATGGTTTATCCCATGGAGGCAAGCGGTGTCAATTATATCATCGATTCCATTCTTTTCCTGGAGGGAGCTGATGGTGATTCCTACACATTCCACTTCAAGTACGGATCTGATCCCATCGGTACCTTTACGATCAATTTCTTCGAACTTTCGGCGCCGGGCGCTCAGTTCATCAACGGCTATTACTCCGATGACCTTATTACTACCAAGGGCGGCGTTCTTCCCTGGAATGCAGCAGGAAAATATGTTTATGACGCTCCTTGGTCCTACAATGTCATAAACGGTTTTGCCTATACCCTGGATAATGTAAATCTGTCCGGACTCAGCGTAGAAGCCAGCAAAGGCGGAGTAGCTTTTTATCCGGATCCGACTCTTGATGTGATAGCTTTCTCAACGATCCGCTTCCTTCATGAGTCCGTACCCCTGGATGCCCCCGTGACTTATAAATTGTATTACGAAGATATAGTGGGCAAAACCCTGCTGGCAACCGTAATTATCAACCCGAAAGATCCTGATCCCACCATCCATGAAATAGGCTTCAATTACACCGAAAAATCCGGCTTTACTGTCGGCTGGGTGGTAGAGGTCCCGGATGGCGAAAGTATTCTGGATCTCCATGAAGATTTTAACGGCTGGAAATTGTCAGATGCTGATGGAGAATGGATAACACTCTGGTACACGGATGCGGATCGTACTGTTCTCTATGATTTCAGCGCTCCTGTGAACAGCAGTTTTACCCTGTATGCCGAATGGATATCAGTTGAAGAGTTTGACTTTACTGTTAGCTTCAATTCCAATGGCGGCAGCAGTGTAGTCAAACAATTCTTAAAAGATGGCGAAATAGCCGTCAAACCTGCAGATCCGGTCAGAAGAGGCTTTGATTTCCTCGGCTGGTTCAGCGATCCGGCATGCACTATTGATTATAATTTTGCTGCCCCGGTCATCGCTGATCTGGATCTCTATGCCGGCTGGGAGCGTGTTTTTTACATCGTGAGCTTTGAAACCAATGACGGAGCTCCCGTACCCGCCGAGCAAGAAGTACCGCTAGGCGGCAAAGCTGTTATCCCTGTTACCGATCCTGCCAAAGCAGATCATGTCTTTGCCGGCTGGTATAAGGATGCTGCTTTTGTTGATTATTACAACTTCAACGACGTAGTGACTGATGATATCATCATTTTTGCCAAATGGCGGGCGGCAAGCGATACCTCTGCCTATACCATCAGGGCTACAGCCGGCGCCAACGGAACCATAGAACCCTGCGCCGTCTTCGAAGTTGCAGCAGGCGCCAACCAAACTTTCACCTTTGCCCCCGGCCTGAACTTTGAAGTTGATACCATTGAAGTAGATGGCATGGCAGCTACATTAGCCGGCAGCTATACATTCACAAGCATCGCCGCCAACCACACCATCCATGTCACCTTCAAATCTATCACGGCCAGCTACACCATAGCAGCCAGTGCGGGCGCCAACGGCTCGATTTCACCCAGCGGCTCGGTTTCGGTGATAGAAGGCGGAAATCAAACTTTCAACTTTACTCCTGCTGCAGGCTATGAAGTTGATACAGTGACAGTGGATGGCTTGGCAGTTGCGACAGCAACCAGCTACGATTTCACAAATGTCACCGCAAATCATACCATTAATGTCACCTTCAAAACTATCCCGCCCAACTATTACAGCATAGCAGCCAGTGCGGGCGCTAACGGCTCGATTTCACCCAGCGGCTCGGTTTCGGTGATAGAAGGCGGAAATCAAACTTTCAACTTTACTCCTGCTGCAGGCTATGAAGTTGATACAGTGACAGTGGATGGCTTGGCAGTTGCG
>WRHF01000010.1 GCA_009783415.1 Clostridiales bacterium | reverse complement strand
TGCATCATGAAGAGACGCATATCAGACGGTACGACTACCTTATTAAGCCGTTTGCCTTTATCATGTTTGCCCTGCATTGGTTTAATCCGCTGATGTGGGCGGCGTATTTCCTGATGGCAAAAGATATAGAAATGTCCTGCGACGAGGCAGTATTAAGAAAAGCGGACGCAGATATCCGCAGCGTGTACTCATCTTCACTGCTCAATCTGTCCCTAAAAAGGGGCGGTTTATTAGCTTCGCTTGCCTTTGGGGAAAGTTCTATAAAAAGCCGGGTAAAAAATGTGTTGAATTTCAAGAAGCCGTCGCGGGCCGGTATAGTTGCAATGATAATATTTGTGACAATATTTAGCCTGGGTTTTACTGTAAACAGAGTAAATAGTACTCCGCCAATAATTTCCCCGGATAATGCAGGTAAAATAATCGAACAAAATCTGGAAATAATTATGTCAAGTCCGTTATATGTTTCAAATAGCCTTGAATATATAAATGCACATAAAGCTGAATATGATGAGATCATCGCCCTCGGTTCTGCCGCCCTCCCATATCTGCTTCCCATATCTGATAATGGGCTGAAAGGGGCGATTATGACTGCCGCTTGCCTTGATATTTATGAGAATGTACCTGAATCCGAATTACTTTTATACTCAAGTGATCATGTGCCGGATTTAGAGCTTTATTATTCGATACATACAAGAAAGAAGAATGAATATTCATCACATAAGAACGAATGTTGCTTAAACACATTACCGGATGCCTATTCGTGGAGATACCTGAAAACGGATGGGATAACGGAAGCAGCGATAGAGGCTGATTCTCCGCATCCTTTGGATTCCGTCGAGTACATGGATACAATTACCAATTCAAGTGGTATGGACACAATCATCCTGAAATTTACTATACCTCCAAAATCATATTCCATCAGGCGCTTCTCTGATGCATATATTGGCAACAGTGAAGCATCCGGGCAAGTTTTTGAACAAGTAAAAGTGTATAATAATGTAATTTTCTTAGCTGACGATAAAGGTTACGTATATGAAGTTTCCGCGATTTGGCCGCAAGGCAGCGCTAATTATTCATTCTATATAAAATAGGAAGATGTGGTGAACATGGTGTTGAAATGGATCCGGGTTGTCTATCTGGTACTGATTGTGGCGTTGCTGGCGTCATGCACGCTGCTCCCTGAGGAGGAATCCCTTCCGCCACCGGTTATCCCCCGCGAGAAGATCGCTATTAAAACTATAACCGTCAAAAGAGGCGATGTCGGCGCCTACGAGAACTTCATCGGAGCTGTTACGCCTGTCAAACGGCACAATATCTATCTTGATATCCCAAGTGCCGTCCTGCTTGAGCATAACATAGGCCAGCAAATCCGCAATCCGGACATTAAGAGACGGATCAGAGAAATCATCGGCCAGGATCTCCGGGTTGAGAAAGGAGATATCCTGGCGGTGTTCAGCAACAAGGAGCTTGAAGCCCAGGCGGCGCTATTGCAGCGAACTCTGGAATTGGCGCGCATCGACTACGACGCTGTCTTGCAAGCCAGGGAGATCGCAAACAAGTATTATACAGAACTGGAGATGCGATCTGAAAGCAGCCGCCAAGATGCCGAGGACGCCTACGCCGCCGCCCAATTCGGATATGAGCATGGATATCTCTCCGCAGTCGAACACAGACAAGCCGAGATCGATTACAAAAACACCCTCTGGCAGCTCGAACAGGATCTCAGTGCAGCGAGATTAAGTGCCGGGGATGATGCCGTTCGCAAGGAGAAGCTAAACTTAACGGCTGCCCAGGAAAACCTCCAGGAAATCAAGGATCAAATCGAGAGCTTGGTATTGCGGGCGCCGACAGATGGGGTTATAACTTATTATTGTGATCTTTATACCGGGGACAGCTACCGTTCGGATCAGCTTTTATTCACCGTTGCGGAAGATTCGTCATTCTATATCACCGTAGATTTGAGCAATGCTGATGTCAGGTCGGGCCACCCTTTTCAGGCGGGCATAGAGGTACAGTTAAAGGCTCAGACATTTGTTGATAACGAGTGGCGTGATCTTGAATTCGAGGGCATGGTGATCTCAGCCTCGCCGGACTTAAGGAGTGACGCCTCATTGAGCAATGATAACACGATCGTGATAGATGCACCAAATTGGCCCAGTCAGGTCGGGCTCGGTACTTCCGGGATCACTGTGAGTGTGCCGAATGATGTTCGCTATGATGTCGTGGTCATCCCGATCAATGCAGTATACACGACCGGCGTTAACTACAGATATGTCCGCGTTGTCGAGAACGGTGTCACCAGAGAGCGACCTGTGGAACTGGGCTTGATGGGCTCAACCGAGGTTGAGGTCATAAGCGGCCTGGAACCCGGCGAGGAAATTGCAGTCAGATAACTTATGGAGAAATACTATGCTGGCGATAGCTTTCGAGAAAATGCTAAAAAACAAGGCGCCATTTTTATGCATGCTGATAGCATGTTTGTTTTCTGTATCTCTTTTTGCCACTATGCCGGCTTTTGAAAACGCCGTCAAAAAGCGGATGCTCCAGCGGGAGCTGTCCCAGTTGCAATATGAGACGACCCTGCCGCCGCTTGTCCACGAAATCACTGTTAGTGACAGAGAGATCACCGAAAATGAGGGCGGCGGCATCGATGTTTTCGAAACTGGGATCTACAAGGCATTGATCCCAAGATTCGGAATACCTGTCATTGCCAAGCAATTCACACTTAACCATCATTCTGCCGCTTTTCTTCATATCTCGCCAGGTAATGAGAGCTCTATCTTTCTGGAGCGTGGCGGCATCATGTACGGCGAAGGTCTTTTTGATCATGTCGAGCTTATGGCAGGCCGCTTGCCCAATGAACCCGGCGCTGATGGGATAATCGAGGTCGTCGTCAGCGAAAGCGCAGCCGAAAAAATGCCCTTCATGCTCGGCTCGGTGTATTTGCAAAGATTCACTCCGGCGCAGGATCTCCCCTCTGAGGAGGTCCGGCTCCACGTGGTAGGCATAATCCGGATGGCCGACCCCGCCGACCCTTTCTGGGTCACGCCCTTGTCCGAGATAAATCCCTATACTACTTATGAATCATTCATAAGTACTTTTTTTACCGGAGAGGTCTCCCGCTTCTCGGTACACTTGACAACCACATTTGACCATACCGCAGTCGGGCCGGAAAATCTTAAGGCCATCCTTGACCTGGCTCAGACAGAGAATTCAGGCACATTAACCAACATGGAAATTTTAGAGGACGCATTTAAGCGCGATCTTGAACTTGGATTTTACCTCTTGGTGTTGCTGATACCCATTTTTGCCCTGCTGATGTTTTTCATCATCATGATCTCGGATCTGATCCTTGAGCAGGACAAAGTCGAGATATCCCTACTCTACAGCCGGGGTGCCGGTAAAGGCAGCGTCTTAGCCATTTATGCGATCCAGACCCTGCTGATTTCACTGGTTGCCATAGCGGCCGGAATCCCCCTCAGTCTGCTGCTCTGCTCGGCTCTGGGCGCTTCATCCGGCTTTTTGGAATTTGTGGGGCGGGCGCCGCTTCAAGTTACGGCTACAGCGAAGGTGTTTGGCTATGCGACAGCCGGGGCAGCACTCTTTTCTCTATCCACGCTCCTGCCTATCCTCTTTTCAAAATCCGCCTCCATTGTGACCCAGCGGCGCCTCAAAGCTGTGCGTGGAAGCAAACCGTTCTTTGAGAAGTATTATCTTGATTTGTTTTTGCTTGGGATATCGATTTACGGTTATTTTTCCTACCAAAACCTCTCGGATATCCTAACCGTTACCAGTGCCGGGATCTCGGAAATCACGATCGATCCGCTGGTATTTCTGATTTCCTCGTGTTTCCTTATGGGCTGCGCAATGTTGATTGCCAGGTGTTATCCCTATCTGATGAGGTTGCTGTTTCATCTGGGGCGCTCCCTCTGGCCTCCGGCTATTTATGCCTCATTGAGCGCCTCCCGCTCGCGCCCGCGCAGCCGCTATATCATCCTCTTCATAATCATGACAGCCTCTATCAGCCTCTATACCTCTACCGCTGCGCGAACCATAAACCAGAACACCTTAGACCGCGCTATGTACGGCATCGGTGCCGATCTCGTTATTAAAGAGCGCTGGCCCTTCATCGACCCCAATCCTGTATATAGGAATGGTAAATATATCGTACCCCATGTCAAAGACGTGTTTTTTACCGAGATGCCCTTTGAAATCTTCAACGAGCCCCCCGGCGTAGCGCTGGCGACCAAGGTCTATCGCAATGACCGTACAATGATCACGACTTTAAAGGGAATTAATGCGAGAGATCTGGACGTGATAGCGATCTACCCCGATGAGTTCGCCCAAATCTCCTGGCAGCGCGATGATATGTACGCCTATCACCTGAATCATCTGATGAATGCTATGTCGGCGAATTACCATACCGTGTTGCTCACCCGGAACTTAATGGAGCAGCTCGGTGTCTCCAACGGCGACGAGATCAGGGTTCGTTGGGAAAATAATCCTGAAAACTTGATCTGTTATGTCTATGATGCAATAGAATACTTCCCGACTTTCGATCCGGTGGCTTTGGACGGGACTTTGAGGTCCCTTATTGTAATGAACTACGAGCTTGTCGAGTCGGAGTACCCCATAGAGCCCTATGAGGTCTGGATCAGGAAGGAAGATGGGGCATCCTCGGCGGATATCTTGCAATACCTTTTGGATCACAGGGAATCTCCCCCAAAAGTGTTTGAAAGTACTATCGACCCATATGTACGGGGGGCCTCCATGTTCCTCCGCACCGACTACAGCCTTCCCAAGTTTGCAATGAATGACGCCCGGGTCAAGCTGGCGTCTGTCCTGGGCGATCCCCTGATCCTGAGCATGAACAGTTTTCTGACCCTGAACTTTATCATGATACTTGCTCTCACCGCCGTGGGTTTACTGCTGTTCTGGAGCTTTGACTTGCAAAGCCGCCGGCTCCAAATCAGTATCATGCGTTCGGCGGGTATGTCCCAAAACAGCGTGATCGCCATGCTCCTGTGGGAGCAGGCCTTGCTTTCCCTGTTGCCGTTGCTTGCCGGCTTTGTTTTGGGGAGGATCGGCTCTACCTTATTTGTCCCTATGTTTGAAATGGGCGGATCGAAATCGCCGCTGGCTTTCCGCGTTTTCAGGCTGTCGGCGGACGCATTACGGGTAGGCGCTATTATAACGGGCATCATCCTACTCACCATCGCCATGCTCTGGTACCTGGCCTCGCGCATAAAAATAAGCGATACATTAAAACTTGGCGAAGAATAATGCGGTCTGCGACCGCAAGAATTCAGAAGTCAGAATTCAGAAGTCAGAATGTTGGTGACTTTTCGCTCCGCGAAAACTTATTGAAGCAAACAACTTGTTTTTTACGCTACGTGGTAGTAAGCTACTAGAGAGGGTTTATGTCTGAAATTATTCGTACTGAAAATGTTGTCAAAACATTTCCTAATGCCAGCAAGCCTGTGAGGGCTATTGGCGGGGTCTCTATTACTGTTGGGAGCGGCTGCCTTACGGTTCTCTCCGGTAAATCCGGCTCGGGCAAGACAACGCTGATCAATCTTATCGGGGCGCTCGACCGCCCTGACAGCGGGAAAATTTGGGTTTGCGGTGAAGAGATCACCTTGATGCCGGAATCGGGGCGGGAAAAACTCCGGCGCTCTTCGATTGGCTTTGTCTTTCAATCTTTAGCGCTTTTTGGGGACATGACAGCTTTTGAGAACGTAGAATTTGCCATGCGCATTGCCGGGATCAGCCCCAAAGCAGGCGCCAAGCGAATCGGGGAGTGCTTCGAGATGGTAGGCCTCGTGAACCGCATCAAGCATAACCCGCAAGAGCTTTCCGGCGGCGAACAGCAGCGGGTAGCTATCGCCAGGGCCATTGCTCATAAGCCGGCTCTGGTCCTGGCTGATGAGCCGACGGCTCAGCTCGACACTAAAATGGGGCTGCAAATCATCAAATTATTTCTCACCTTGGCAAAAGAGGAGGGCATCACCTTCGTCATGTCTTCCCATGATCCGGAAATTGTTGAGGTGGCGCAAACGGTATATACGCTAAAGGACGGTGAATTGTCCGATGAGCTTTGAAAAAACGGGTGACATGATAGTCTGCGATAACGTCTTTAAGATCTATAAAACCAAAGACGTCGAAGTCGTCGCCCTCCAAGGCCTCGCCCTGACGGTGGAACGGGGCGAGATGATGGCAATCATCGGCAATTCCGGCTCCGGCAAGAGTACCCTGCTCAATCTCCTGGGCGGCCTCGATACACCCTCGGCCGGCAAGGTTTTGGTGGACGGCCTGGAGATCGAGAAGCTAAGCCAGGCGGATCTCAAGCGGTTCAAGACCGTCACAGTAGGTTTTATGTGGCAAAATACAGCCCGGAACCTTATCCCTTATCTCTCAACCCTGGACAATGTGATGCTGCCCATGCGCTTACTCGGAAGTATTGACCGTGATTATGCCCGGTCGTTGCTTGACTATGTCGGTCTTGGCAGTAAAGAAAAGCGGAAACTCTTCGAGCTCTCCGGCGGAGAGCAGCAGCGCGCCGCTATCGCTATTGCTTTGGCCAACAAGCCGCCGCTCTTGTTGGCCGATGAGCCTACAGGAGCAGTCGACAGCAAAACCACGGCTGATTTGCTTAAGCTGTTCAAGAGGATCAGTGTTGAACTGGGCACGACCATCGTAATCGTCACCCACGACCGCTTCGTCTCATCATTTGTTGACCGTGTTACCAGCATGTGCGACGGCCGTGTCGGCAGCGAGTTTATCCGCCGCCATTACGATCTGCTCGACATCCCTTTTCAGGAGATCTCCCATGAAGAATATGGCGTACTCGACCGATCCGGGCGGCTCCAGCTCCCTCAGAGCTTTACGGAAGGCATCAACAGGGGCAGCCGGGTCAAGATTACTGTCGAAGATGGCAAAGCTGTCATTACCCCAGCAGAGTAACATGAAAAGAGGCAGGAATAAACAATGAAAAAACGCACCCGAAATATAGCCATACTTTTTATCCTATCTTTGCTGATCATATTATTGTTTGCAGCTTGCTCCGGCACCACGGCACCCCCTGTGCAGGAGGAGACGGAACCTCCCGGCGAGATTGAGACCCTGCCGGTTGTTGAACCGGAAATATCAGAACCGGAGAGTATAAAAGATATAAATATACCGATAATCAAAAATACTACCGGTAAAACAATAATCCATCACTAATTTATTTACCAATCGGAAAAAACTTTACAATTTCAGAACTATCTGTTATACTATTTAAGCCTACTCTGACGGTTAGTCTACGGTATAACAGCCCTGATCGTCGCCGTCTATGGCGGCGATCAGAATTTTTCTGTAATATACCCAAGAACGAAAACATAGCAAGCGGGGCCTATCCTTTACACCGTATCTGATCGGCGTCCGGCTTCAATATAGGGATGATATCGTCCGCATGATCCTGCTTGATTTTATCACGCGGCAGGATGATTTATCCAATATAGCGATCAAAATCAGCGGCAACAAAGAGGGCAGTACCAAATGAAAAGTTTATTCAAACCGGCCATACTTTTCGGCTTGCATATGTTTTATTACGCTTTTGTAGAGTTATTGATAAACGATTTAGCAGTTGCCGCAGTGGGTGTTGAAAATGTTGTGATCCTATACGGGGCGATTTCTGTCGCAGTGGCGGGAGGGTTTCTCTTATTTCCGCTCCTGCGCCGCCTATTTGCAGGGAGCACGACCCAGAAATTTTTGCTAATTGCTGCATGGGTACTAAACCTGGCTGCCTTTGTTGTAGTTCTGACCGTATCCTCCCCCAGTATTTTTTCTCTTGCAGCTGTGTTTGTTACGCTGACTGCCGGATATATTGGCGGCTTTGTTTTTTACACGATTGCCGCAGGACCGGCGAATAAAGCATATTTTGGCCGAATGTTTGGCATTTCCAGTGCGGTGGCATTTAGTACCCAGTTCGGTTTTGCAAAACTTATTACGGCATTTGGTGCTGCCGGATTTTGGATCGAGGCTATTGTTATTGAAATTGCCCTAAGCATATGCTCCGTATTGCTTCTGCTTTTTTTCGGGCACTTGCCATTTCAAGCAATAAAGAATAAAGCCTCTGCCTCTCTTCAACAAAAGAATATGGGGAAATACTTATGGGGCATATTTTTCATCATAACCATAATATGGGCTATGGGAGGAATGATTGACGGAGTTGTTACAGGGCTTCACGCGGAACAAGTATTGAATGTTTCAGATTTTCCCCGGTTATTGTACGCTGTTAGCCTTGTTATCGCAGGCTTTCTCTTTGATTACAAGGATGGGCGTATATATGCTCCCGTTACCATGTTGTTTATGATAGCTCAAGTTATCGTAGTGTTTATCTTCACAAGCTCGGGGGGCTTTAGAGCCGCATTGGGAGCTATATATCTATGCGCCGCTTTCGGTAACATATATTCGCTGGCCGCGCTTACGCTGTCGGCCACATCTTCAGAAAACCCAGCCCTGTGGGCTGTTATGGGCAGAGTGGTGAAATATATTCCGAACGGAATAATGTCTGTTATAGGAGGCTATTTCTATTCGGCTAACGCCAACACAATTTTCACAATTATCTATATCGCCCTGCTTGGCAGCTTATTTATGCTGTTTTTTTTCCAGGGCAAGCTATCTGTGCAGCGTATCGCACCTGTTTTGCCTGATAGATCACAAACATTAGACGAGATGATAGCCGCCTGTGGGATCACAGAACGGGAATCCGAAACACTCAAACTGCTTCTGTCGGGCAAATCCACATCTGAAATCGCGCAGACAATGTTCATTACGGAAAAGACGGTTCAAAAATATATCGGTTCCATGATGGCAAAAACCAGCACAAAATCACGATCAGCATTGATTACCGTATTTAAAAGCTGATTTTGCCAGTGTAAAAAGCATAGGGGTGAAAACACCCCTATGCCTTTTTTAGTGCTTTCTTAAGATCGGGGTATTTTCACCCCTATAATTTTGACAAGTTGGGGTGTTTTCGCCATAGCGGAAACATTCTTTTTTTATTAAAATTAGGAATGAAAACTTTTGTTACAGTTATCAATGATAGGAGGTGATTTTATTGGGTGATTTTGAGCCATATCCTCTGTATAGCCCCAAAAACCAGTAAATTTATTTTGAGAGGAGAATTACCATGAAAAAACTATTAATAGTTTTACTGACAGTTGCTCTGGTCATTGGGTTGGCCGCATGTGATGACAATACGTCCGATTCGGTCACACCCGATTCGGTTACCCCGGATCCGGTAATACCCGATCCGGTAAGGCCGCCATCCGCAGAGTTTCATATCGGTATCTGCACCCTGGGTCTTGATCAGTCAGAGGATGAGTATAGAGGCGCCGAGGCGATGATTGCCAAATATGGCAAGGCAGAAGACGGCGGCATGGTCAAGTGGGTCGTGTTGCCCGCTAACTTCTCAGACGAACAGGAATTGGTTATTTCCCTGATCAGCGGCTTGGCGGATGACCCGCTGATGAAAGCCGTTCTCGTCAACCAGGGTATCCAGGGGACCGCAGCCGGATTCCAAAAAATCAAGGAAAAAAGAGATGACATAATCCTTTTGACCAATATGCCGCAGGACGACCCGGAGATCATGTCCAAAATGGCTACAGTCATAGTGGACTCGGATAACATTCTAAGAGGCTATTATGATATAGTCAGAGCAAAACAGATGGGCGCTACGACTTTTGTCCATATGTCCTTCCCGCGCCATATGGGTTCTTATAATTTAGCCAGAAGAAGAGTCATTTATGAAGAAGCCTGCAAGGATCTGGGCATAGAGTTTGTTTTTGAGACAGTTCCCGACCCGACAACAGGTGACCTTGGCGCAGCCGGCGCCCAGCAGAAGGTCCGTGATGATATGCCCCGCCTGATTGAGAAGTATGGTAAAAACGCCGTGTTTTTCACCACAAATACCGCTCTGCATGAGCCGATCATAGCGCGCGTGGTTGAATTAGGCGCTCTGTTTGTCAACACCGATGATCTGTCACCAATTTGCGGCTTCCCCAGTGCCCTGGGGCTTGATCTTACCGCCGAGGAAGGTGACTGGCCGGCTATTGTCAAAAAAATTGAAGATGATATCGTAGCCAAAGGGGCAAGCGGCAGGGTCGGCTGCTGGCCGTATTCCTATACTTTCGCATCCAGCACAGTTCTTTTTGAGCTCGCCAAGGATATAGTTGAAGGAAACAGTTCCGACAATCTTCAAAATGATATCATAGCAGCTTATCAGGCTGTTACGCCGGGTTGTGAATGGATGACAAATATCTTTTCCTATCCCGACGGCACAGAATTAGATAATTACTACCTCCTGACAATAGACACCTGGATCTTTGGCAAAGGCTATTCCGGTGTTATAACGGAGTCTGTTCCGGAAAAATATTTAGTCCTTGATGCGAAAATTGACAGGAAAAAAGAATAACCCTTTAATCAACATAGCTGGATCGGCTGACAAAACCCTTTTTTTGAAATTGCAGCCAAAAAGTGCTCTACGTCATTTTGACGTAGAGCACTTTTTGCCAAATATTGGTTATTTACACTCAGATTCTTGCGGCTGATAAGATCGGCTGGAACAAATATACAACTTACACAGTCATAAAAACGCCAACCTTATTATGTTTCAAATAGTCTAATAAGGAGAACGGAGGTGAGGGAGCAGTTGATAGAACTCGTAGAGCTTGCCAAAAGGGGCGATAAGCCCGCATTTGATGAAGTCATCCGCTTATGCGTTCCGGACTTATATAGGATAGCCATGTCTATCTTGAAAAACAAGGACGATGCCGATGACGCTGTTTGTGAAACTGTGGTGAGAGCATACGAAAGTATCCATAAACTAAATGACTGTAATTTTTTCAAGACCTGGATTATTCGCATACTTGTCAATCAAGCTAATACAGCATATCAAAAGCGAAGCAAAGTTATTTTCCTTAACGACACTACATTTGAGCCTCAATATGAGGACGCTTATGATCTAGGCAATGACGAACTGGCCGCAGCGGTAGCCAGCCTTAGTCTCAAGCTCAGAACGGTAATAACTCTCTACTATTTTCAAGATATGCGGATAAAAGAGATTGCCAGCGTGCTAATGATTCCTCAAGGCACAGTCAAATGGCGGTTAGCAAAAGCAAAATCGGTCTTGAAAGAAAAACTATCGGAGGCTCCGCAGCCGAGACAGAAGGAGGAATTGGAGAATGCGAAACAATATTGAAAGTGCATTAAAAAATGCGAAAAAAGTTGATATTCCGGAATCTATCTTTGTTAAGGTAGACAATGCACTCCGGGATTTGGAACACAAAGAGGAAAGAGAATACAGAAAACCGCGATCAAAAAAATTGCCCGTTATTGCGGCAGCTGCCGCTGTGATCTGCCTGATGCTTAGCGGCATGTTTTTGTTACCGCAAAGCGAAAGCAGCAATATCTTTTCCCTAAAAGCCTATGCTATGGAACAGATGGATGACGGCTCAATCGAATTGCGCGAAGTGGACTTACTGGGGGAAACATATTACTGGAGTTTCTATAATGACGGAAACATGTTTTATGTGAACGCTAATTTGAAATGCGAAGGTGAAAATATCAGGAGTGTAGCTTTTCACGCAGACGACGGTTTTTTTGCCAAGCAATACCTGACAATTGAAAATGGTAAAATAGTCCGGGAGGAGGGCGTTCCGGCAATGTACCGCAAAGCCCCCGGCGATGATGAGCATACCCTTGTCATGTACGGGCATGACTTTGATATGATCGGAAATGATTTCACGCTCGACTCAGACTCTATGAGCGATGATTTCCTCCTGTTTGTGGGAGTGGAAGTTTCCGACTGGCAGGAGTATCCATCACAAATAACCATCCGCGCCGCCGCCACCTTCAATGACGGAAATACTCAGGAAGAAATACTTTCGCTTGACCTTACCCAAGGAGAGCTTTTCGGAACTTTTCAACTGCCGCCCGAAGAAATTGCCCGAATGGAAGCGGATAGTATCAGACATCAGGAACTGCTGCGAAGCATACCGCTTGAACAATGCGAGGTCATCCCTGGCAGCGTGATAGCACTCACCTATGGTGACACTTTTGAATACCAAACCGATGATCTTGGTACAGGGACAGGGTTTTTCCAAATTTTAGAAGAAGCCATGGCGTCGGCTGTAGAACAGGGGTTATTTGATGAAAACGGTATTATGTGGATCTACTCAAACCTGCATGATTTATGGGATGAATACGATGGCGGCGACAGATCCATTGCAGTAATTGAGCAAAACGGCGATGACACATTCACCGGCATGGTCTACAAAATACCGGGGCAGTTGATTTTGGAAAAGATGAAATAATTTTAACATCAAAGAAAAGGATCCGCGCCCTGCATAGTGGTGCGGATTCTTTTCTCTTATTCGAAATTAATTATTATCCATACACCATTCGTTATTCCTTCTTCTTCTTAGGAAATGACGCTCCTATAGCAAGACCGATACCTATTCCTATCGAAAGCCACAAGCCAATATTATCTGTCAGCACCCCGATCAAAACACCTGCACATGACCCAAAGCAGAGCCCCAAAGCAATATTAGTACCATCATCTGCTTGCTTTTCCAAATAGACAAAATTGATCCCGTTGCTGATCTCTTCCCGAAATCGTTTATATCCCGCCTTTTCATACAGATGCAGGTTTATATCGCTTTTACAGCTTGTAAAAAGTTCGTACCGCTTATTCGGAAATTCCTTTTCAATAGCCGCAAGCAAGCGTTTTCCGATATTTTTGCCTTGATGGCCGGGGTGAACGATCAGCTTGCCGATATAAACTGTTTTGTTTTCTTCATAAGCCCGGACTGAGCCGATGATTTCACCGTTTTGTACTGCCTTCAATATAACGCCCTTATGATATTCCGCTATAAGCTCATCCAAGGTCTGTGTCAGGGGCTGAATCGCAAAATCATCGTTAAGCTGCGCCTCACTCTGATAGGCAAGATATTGTAATTCCAATATTTCCCTGGCATCCGCTTCTTGGGCTTTAAGTATTTTATATTCAACAGTCATAAATCATACACCCCTTCAGTTTCAAACTAATACTACTCCATCTCTTTTATCGTCACATGCACCTTGTCCCCAGGCTCCTTGCCGATTTTGGAGCGAATGCTTTTGAGGATGCCGATGATATAACATGCCGAGCCATCGGCATTTTTTAGGCCCATATTGACGATGCTCCCCTCATAGGGTTCACCGTCAAAAGTAGCCTCTACTTTCACCCTGCCCTTGCCGAACTCCTCCCGGATATCATAGGGAAAGGCTACATAGGCGCCGCCCTTGCCGATAGCCGAAGCTTGGATCACCGCATCATATTTATAGATTTTTGGGTTCATATCGCTTATTACCTCATCTTTTTTTCATGTTACCGTATTTTACTATATTTTAACATATCCTGCGCCCAAGTACAATAATAATAAAAGTGAGAATCCATTTTTTATCCGTGAAAATCCGTGTCTAATTTTCTTTTTTGTCCTATGGTGTGAACAGAACACTGTATATCAAAGTTAACAAAAATTTTCCAGAAACTATTGACCTATTCATCCTGTTGTGCTATGCTACTTAATAAGTGCATACATACACTCCCGGTCGGCGGCGGAGGCCGTGTCGAGTTTTGGCTTTAAGGGTGGGGAAGCCGGTTATCCGGTTCCCTGCCTTTTTGCATACATTTTACAGTGATTTTTATATATACTTTAAGTAAATAAGGAGGGATCGCAATGTCTGGATTAAGTTTGGAGACTGAAAAAATGTCGAAGCGATTTGGCAAATTTACTGCCCTTAACGGCATTGACCTGAAGGTAAACGAAGGTGAAGTGTTCGGCTATATCGGCCCCAACGGGGCGGGTAAAACAACAACCATCCGGGTGCTGCTGGGCATTCTTCAGGCATCGGAGGGCCGGGCCAAAGTGTTTGGGATGGATGCCTGGAAGGATGCGGTAGAGATCCACAAAAGGATAGCTTATGTGCCCGGCGATGTCAATCTGTGGCCAAACCTGACCGGCGGCGAGGTGATAGATCTCTTCGTCAGCCTGCGCGGCAAACATGACAAGCTGCGGCGGGAAAAGCTTTTGGAAATGTTTGATCTTGACCCCTCGAAAAAATGCCGGACCTATTCCAAGGGGAACCGGCAAAAGGTGGCGCTTGTCGCCGCACTTGCCTCCTATGCCGATCTCTATATCCTCGACGAACCGACCAGTGGGCTTGACCCTTTGATGGAGCAGGTCTTTCAAGGCTGCATTCTGGAACTGAAGCAGGATGGCAAAGGCATTTTTCTCTCCAGCCATATCATGTCCGAGGTAGAGAAACTATGCGACAGGATCGCTATTATCCGGGAAGGCATGATCGTGGAAACAGGGACACTTAAGGAAATGCGCCATCTCACACGGGTCACCATGAGCATCGAAACAGAAAATCCGGCCGATAACCTGGCCCAAGTCAAAGGTGTCCACGGTATTATCGGGGAGGGCTGCGAGCTTTCTTTCCAGGTGGATTCCGATGAGATCGGCGGCGTCATCTCATATATCAGCAAATACGGGGTCAGGAAGCTTGAGAGCGCCCCACCCACGCTCGAAGATTTATTCATGCGTCACTATAACATGAGCGGGGGTGAGTAATCATGTTGGAAAATTTTGCCAATACCGGCAAGCTTGTCCGGTTTATGTTGAAACGCGAAGCTGTAATCTCAACCCTATGGATCCTTATTCTGGTATTATTCTCGATTGCGCTCGCACCAGGCATAAACGCGATGTTCGATGCCGAAGGGAGGGCGCAGTTTGCTGCCAGCTTCGATAATCCGGTCATGATAGCCATGATGGGACCCGTTTACGGCGCTGACAATTATACCGAAGGTGCGATGTATACAGGCATGATGCTGCTTTGGATCATCATTGCCGTTGCTATTATGAATATCTTTTTGGTTGCGCGTCATACCCGCGCCGATGAGGAAAAAGGGCGGGCAGAGGTTGTGCGCTCTTTACCCGTCGGCCGTTTGGCTAACCTGAACGCCACTATGATCACAGCAGTGATCGTCAATGCCGCGCTGGGCCTGCTGATGGGGCTCGGCCTTGCCGCCATGGGCGTGACCAACATGGGTTTTGCCGGCTCCCTGCTGTTTGGCGCAGTGACCTGCGCCGCCGGATTGGCTTTCGCGGCGCTGACCGCGCTCTTTTGCCAGCTTTCCTCCAGCAAAAGCGGGGCGACAGGCCTCTCCTTTTTATCACTGGGCCTATTCTATATGATGCGCGCCGCAGGTGATATGAACGGCAGTGAGATTTTATCCTGCATCAGTCCCCTGGGGCTGATTTTGCGGGCTCAGGCCTATATTGAAAACCACTGGTGGCCTGTCTTTGTATTATTACTTGCCGGCGCCATTATCTCTACCGCAGCTTATAAGCTTAACTCTCTGCGCGATCTGGATCAGGGGTTCATATCTGCGCGGCCGGGGAAAAAAGAAGCTTCACCTCTTTTACATTCAAACTTTGGGCTTGCCTTCCGCTTACTGCGCAATACCCTGATAATCTGGTTGATAGTTATGTTTGTCCTTGGGGCCTCATATGGCTCAATTATCGGTGATATCAGCATATTTGTCGGCGACAGCCCCCAATATTTGGAAATTCTTGGCATGCCTGCAGCTTATATAGACACTCTGACAGATGCAACAAAAGAAGCGATGGTTCAAAAATACTTTATGTCATTTGTGACCTCAATGATGACGCTGATCTGTATTGTCCCGCTGCTCATCGCTGCTCTGAAACCGAGGAGCGAGGAAAAGGAACAGCATACCGAACATGTACTTGCCCGCGCCGTTCCCCGCTTAAAATATCTGTCCGGTTATACGATCCTGGCTTATGCAGCCAGTATATTGCTGCCTTGCGCAACAGCGACAGGGATCTACATCTCCGCCGCAGCCCTCACAGGCGACGCCAATCCCTTTCCTCTGGGAATGCTGTTAAAAGCCAATTTGGCGTACCTGCCCGCCATGTGGGTGATGATAGGCATCACCGTACTTTTAGTCGGACTGCTCCCCAAAGCCTCCACGGCAATATGGTGGTATTACGGATTTGTTTTCTTTGCTTCGTTTATGGGAGAGGTCATAGGACTGCCGGAATGGTTGCTGGGCCTGGCTCCCTTAAAACATGTCTCTCAAGTTCTCCTGGTAGATATTAACTATACCCCGCTTATCATCATGACACTTATCGCCGCTGTGCTAACAGCCACCGGCTTGATCTTCTACAGAAAGCGGGATCTGGTAGCAGCCTAACCTCCGGACAAGCCGGAGTGTTGAGTTTTGAGTGTTGAGTTTTGAGTAGGAGCAGGAATACGGCGGGACGATCTGAACATCGTCCCGCCGTATTTTGGATCATTCATTCCTTTTTCAGCCTCTGGCCTCTGGTCTCCTATTTATTTTTTTCTAATCCAGATCTTCCAGCAAACCATTTGCTGCATTCATAATTTCAGTATAGGCCCAGTGGCCGCCGGGCACATCCGAAAATGTTTTGCCTGGGCTGAAGTCATTGGTGCGGTCAAGTAAACGGAAAAACATGACCACAGCCTCTGCCCGATTGGAGGGATTATTGGGCCGGAAAGTATTATCGTCATAGCCTTTTATAATCTCATTTTCTACCAAAGCCAGAATTTCATTATAGGCCCAATGCTGATCGATATCCGTAAAAGGGGATTCGTCCAGGGTCGCTTCCTCAAAAAGCTCCAGGTTTTCGTTCAAACGATAAAGAATAGCAGCCAGTTCGGCCCTGGTGATATTGCTGTTGGGACGCATAGTGTTATTGGGATAGCCTTTTACCAAGCCTTCGTTATTAGCCCAGGCTAATACGGGACGGGCCCAGTGGTTGGCTACATCAGTGAATTGGCTCAAAACGCTCAAATCAACATCTTCTTCATCCTCTCCAAAGAGGTTAAAGAGGATCTGGGCTACTTCCGCCCTGGTAATAGGCTGACTGGGCTTGAATAAACCTCCGGGATAACCGTCGATATAGGGCATTTCCAGATAGATAACTTCATCATCCGGGTCGTCATCGCCGGGGTCGTCATCATCCGGGTCGTCGTCATCCGGGTCGCCATCGTCCGGGTCGTCATCATCCGGGTCATCATCGCCTCCGAGCGTTTGCATAGTTATTGCGGAAATAGCTTGGGTATCATCTTCCGTTGAAACCGGATCAACCGCCCGGTCTTCATCAATTTGATTGTCTACGGGATCGGCAATTTGATCATCGGCGAAGACATCAGTGATTTGATCATCAATGGAAATGTCAGTGATTTGATCGTCGGTGAAGACATCACTAATTTGATAATTGATGAAAACATCAGTAATTTGATCATCGGCGAAGACATCAGTGGTTTGGTCGTCGATGGAGGCATCAGTGACCTGGTCATCAATGAAGACGTCGGTGTCCTGATCATCGATGGAGACTTCAGTGACCTGGTCGCCGATGAAGACGTCGGTGATTTGCTCGCCGATGAAGACATCAGTGACCTGATCATCAATGAAGATGTCGGTGATTTGCTCGTCGATGGAGACATCAGTGACCTGATCATCAATGAAGATGTCGGTGATTTGATCGTCGATGGAGACATCAGTGACCTGATCATCAATGAAGACGTCAGTGATTTGATCGTCGATGGAGACATCAGTGACCTGATCATCAATGAAGATGTCGGTGATTTGATCGTCGATGGAGACATCAGTGACCTGATCATCAATGAAGACATCAGTGACCTGGTCGTCGATGAATACATCGGTGATTTGATCGTCGATGAAGACGTCAGTGATTTGATCATCAATGAAAACATCAGTAACCTGGTAGTCGATGAAGACGTCGGTGATTTGCTCGTCGTTGAAGACGTCGGTGATTTGATCATCAATGAAAACATCAGTGGCCTGATCATCGATGAAGACGTCAGTGACCTGGTCGTCGATGAAGACATCAGTGATTTGATCGCCGATGGAAACATCAGTGATTTGATCGTCGATAAAGACATCAGTGACCTGGTCGTCGATGGAGACATCAGTGATTTGATCATCGATGGACGCGTCAATAGTCTGTTCATCGATGGAGGTGTCAATGATTTGGTCATAGATGGGAACATTGACAATTTGGCCCTCATCTGCCAGGGCGATAGTGTTGCCGGTAGCAAGAACTCCGGCGGCAAAAAACAAAGCCAGCAAAACAATAAAGATTTTGGGGAATTTTTTAGTCATAGCTGCTCAGACTCCTTATCTTAATTTGATATGACTAGTTTCCCCATATTTTGCAGAATAACCCGAAAAATCCCTAAGAAATATCTGGAAAATATTTTTACTTATAGTTAAGCCAACAGGCGGCATGGTGATTTTCCCCTACTTCCAGGCTGGCAGGGGTGCGGCGGGTGCATATCTTCATGGTGTGGGTGCAGCGGGCCGCAAAAGCACAGCCCACAGGCGGCGCAAACAGGTCGGGCGGAGTACCCTCTATGCTCATGAGATCCTCTTTATGCTCACTGTTCAAACGCGGCATGGATTTTATCAACCCCCAAGTATAAGGATGGCGCGGACGGTAGAATACATCCTCGCATGATCCTTCCTCTATGATCTGTCCGGCATAAAACACCAGCACCCGCCGGGCCATATTGGCCACGACCCCTAAATCATGGGTGATCAGGATTATCGCCGTATTGAAACGCTGCTGCAAATCGCGCATCAAGTTCAAGATCTGAGCCTGGATGGTCACATCCAGGGCAGTGGTGGGCTCATCCGCTATCAGCAACTTGGGGTTGCAGCACATGGCAATAGCTATCATTATACGCTGGCGCATACCGCCGCTAAGGCTGCCGGGGTATTCGCGAAAGCGGGCCGCCGGATTTGCGATACCCACCAGGGAGAGAAATTCGATCGTTTTCTCCTTGGCCTGGGCTCGGCTGAGCTTTTGATGCTTGATCAGTACCTCGCTGATTTGCCTGCCCACGGTCATGGTAGGGTTTAGCGAAGTCATAGGGTCTTGAAAAATCATGCTGATATCATTACCGCGCAGCCTTTGCAGCTGTGCTTCTGAATATTTCAGCACATTTTCTCCCTTAAATAAAATTACGCTGCCGTCCTTGATAGCAGCCTGCGGTTCCGGCAAGAGCCGCAAAATAGATTTGGCAGTCACACTTTTGCCGCAACCGCTCTCCCCCACCACGGCAATACATTCTCCGGGCTCTATGCCAAAAGAAACACCACGCACAGCCTGGATACTCCCGCCATAAGTGGCAAACTCAACCTCTAAATTCTTGATCTGCAATAAATTCACGACAACCTCCGTTGGTGCTGTATAGTGGGCTAGGTTAATATATAGTAAGATAGTGGTTTCTTGCGAACCCCTAATTAGTTTTAGTACGCATCTTCGGATCCAACGCATCACGCAACCCGTCGCCCAGCATATTTAGGGAGAGCATGGTGGTGCAGATAAAAAAGGCCGGTATCAGTAGCTGGTAGGGGTAGATTCGGTAGACATCCGTGGCTGCCTTGGCCAGGGAGCCCCATGAGCAGCCGGGGGCCTGTACGCCCAAGCCTATATAGGAAAGAAAAGCTTCCAGGAAAATAGCCAGAGGTATGGCCATGGTCATTTGGGTGATGATAATGCCATTGATATTGGGAAACATATGGCGAAAGATGATCCGGGCATGACCGGCGCCCAGGGTTTTGGCGGCTAAGACGAATTCGGAATTCTTCAGCTGCAGCACCTGCCCACGCACCAGCCGGGCATTGCCTACCCAGCCCACGACCACCATGGCAGCTATCAGGGGGATTATTCCTTTGCTTAGTACGGTCATCAATAATATGGCGATAATGATAACGGGTATGCCGTATAAAACGTCAATGATCCGCATTATCACCATGTCTACCCTGCCGCCGAAATAACCGGCTATGCCGCCCAGCAGCGCCCCGATCAGCATATTGATGCTGACCACGATCAGGCCGATAGCCAGCGAGACCCGGGCCCCCATCCAATTGCGCGTCCACAAATCACGCCCTGCCGTATCCGTACCGAACCAGTGCTGGGCGCTGGGAGGCTGATTCAAGGCTTGAGCATTATTAGTGCTGTAACTGTGGGGAGAGAGCAAAGGCGCGAAGATGGCGGTAAGAACATAGATGATCAAAATGATCAAGCCCACAGTAGCTACTTTATTTTGACGCAGCTTGATCCAGGCGGATTGCCAATAGGTAAGGCTGGGGCGCACCACCTTGTTTTTTTCTTCATCCGCCATTTTGATTGGCTCAAACAGCCCCTCTTCCTGAAGATCAAAGGGCAATATAGGTAACTCCGTCATACAGAAAGTCCCCTTTTAGAGGCGGATTGGCTCCGCCTGATATTTTATACAGACCGGTTACGACCCGGCGGGACGATTGCCATCGTCTCCTACAAATTTCTACTCCCTACCCCAGATAAACTGGAAAAGCATTCAAAAACCAATTAGACACTGATTTGCACGGATTAAAAGCGGATTAGCACTGGTTTTTTTATGATAAAAAGCATTGAATTATTTTTTGTTTTTTTCCCAAAACAATAATACCCAAGTTACTCACATTCTAGAGACAACAGCGAAAATCCGTTAAAATCTGCGAAAATCCGTGTCTTATTATTTCATATATTATTTTGAATCTACATCCTTGCAGGTCAATCAAGAGATGGCGTGTTTTTTTGACTTTTTTTGTTCGAATTTGAGAGCTTAGTTCCTACTCCCTTGGCCTTCGTATCAGGCTTTTAGTGCTTTCTGTGATTTTGATTCGCGGATCTATGACTCCGTATAGTATGTCCACTATCAAATTGGCAATGACTAAAAACAGCCCGTAAAAGGCCGTCATGCCCAATACCATCGTATAATCGAGGTCAGAGATGCTTTGGACATAAAATTTGCCCATGCCGGGGATAGCGTAGATTTTTTCAATAACAAAGGTGCCGGTCAGAACTGCTGCGGTCAGAGGCCCCATTATGGTGACCACCGGCAGTATGGCATTGCGCAGCTGATGCCGCCAGATGATCTCGAAGCGGGAAAGCCCCTTGGCCTTGGCGGTCAAAATATAATCCTGATTCAGTACCTCCAGGGTGGAGGTGCGCATCAGCCTGGTAATCATGGCTATAGTGTAGAGGCTCAAGGCAAATACCGGCAATATGGCATAACGCCAGCCCTGCCAGAGCCCGGCTGGGAGCCAGCCCAGTTTTACGGCAAAAACCAATTGCAAAACCACGCCAATGATAAAATCCGGCACGGAAACACCGATAATGGCTATGAGTACACAGATATAATCAACTATTTTACCGGCTCTTCTGGCGGATATAGTACCAAGGATAATACCCACCAGTAAAGCAAAAGAGAGGGCGCGCAAACCCAGGGAGGCGGAGACCGGAAAGGTTTGGGTAATAGTATCGTTGACGGTGCGTCCGGGGTATCTGAGGGATAAGCCCAGATCTCCCTTTACCAGCTGGCCGATATAAGTGGCCCACTGCTCGACCCAGGGTTTATCCAAACCATAATAGGCATGCATTTTGGCCTGGATGGCAGCGTTGCCCTTTTCATCCAAAAAAGGGTCGCCGGGCAGCAGCCGCACCAGGGTAAAAATAATGGTAATAAGTACCAGCAAGGTAAAAACCGCAATAGCACAACGTTTAAGGACATATTTAAGCACAATCTCACCCCTCGCGGAATATAAATAATGGCCCCCTCGGCAACTTCCCCCCTCGTAAATGACAATGCCAACAACTTAAAGAATGCTTGTTAATTCATAATTTATCACTTATCATTCATCATTTTTCATTATTCTTTGCAAGCATTATTTATCTAAATTAAAAAATGAAAAATGATGAATTGTGAATGATAAATTTTCTTAGTTGTTGACATTGTCGTAAATGAGGGGGGTGAAAAGGCGAAATGACTTTTGGGATCATACTTTTGATAAAATCATTTTCGTTAAGTGAAAAATACCTGTTCTGTCTTTTGTCCTCTGGCCTTTAGCCTCTACTTATAGTAAGCGTAAATGTAGTCTTGCTCCATGCCTAAATAGAAGTGGACAAAGTTCTCCAGACCTTTGCGGACGACTGCCGGTACTTCACGTACTTGCAAGGGCACAATGCCGGCCTCTCTGATCAACAGTTCTTCCGCTTCTGCATACATGGCCAGACGGGAGGCCTGGTCGGCGAAGTTATTGGCCGTACCCACCAGTTCGTCATACCGCGGGTTACTGTATTTGCCCCCGTTTTGGGAATTATTGGACATGAAGTAGCCCAGATAGGTATAGGGATCATCATAATCGGGCATCCAGCCGGCATAGATCAGGTCAAATGTACCGGCTATCCGGTTTTCGATCATGGCGGCATAGGTAACAGTTTCAATATCAACATTTATGCCCAAGGTACGCCTCCATTGATCCTGGCAATTTTCGGCAATAGCCTTTGGGGTAGTCTCAGCCACGGTGATGCTGAAAGAAATATCGCCGGGGTCGCTGATACCCAGGGCGCTCATGGCTTTTTGCAGATGTTCCTGAGCCTTATCCTGTTCGGCTTTGGTTTTGAAGAAATTGATAGGGTATTCCTCGCAATAGGGTTTTTTGAAGCCGGAAACGGTGGGCAGGACAAAGCGGGTAGCCGGGGAATAAAGGTCGCCTGATGTGATCGCGATGTATTCTTCACGATCAAGAGCATAATTGAGGGCCAGGCGAAAATCCTGATTGCCCAATATCCTGTTGGTGGCGCTGGCAATATTGATGCAGAACCAGTCCACCGCACCGCTTTTATAAGTATAGCCGGTAGCATCAGGCGGTAAAGTACCGGGATTTTGCAAATAATTGGAGGCAATACCCACCGGGATCCGGGCCCAATCCACCGCACCGGATTCAAACATAGCAAAGCCGGTTTCTTCATTCATGATCAGCGCGGTCACTTTTTTCAGTTTGATATCCTTTTTATTCCAATAATTATCATTAGGCACCATCACCACCCGGTCATCCAAAAGGTATTCCTCCAACTTGAAGGGGCCGTTGCCTAATATAGTGTCGGGGGAGGAAGCATAGCGGTCCCCGTATCGTTCCACCCACTCCTGCTTGGTGGGATAGAAGGGCGGCAAATCTAAAAAGCCCAGGTAATAGGGGGCCGGGGTATTGAAGTGAATAACGAAGGTATGGTCGTCGGGAGCTTCCACACCCAGTGCTTCCACAGGGATACTGCCATCGCCATAAGCAATTTCCTCACCGTTGACGATTTCTGCCGCCACCCAACGGTAGCTGGCATTATTTTCCGGATCAACCAAACGGCGGAAGCCATAGACAAAGTCATCGGCGATCAGGGGACTGCCATCGCTCCAGCAGGCATCCTGACGCAGATGAAAGGTCATAGTCATATTATCATCTGCAATTTCCCAGCTTTCGGCCACGCCGGGCTTGATTTCCCCCTGCCAGGTATGAACCAGACCTTCGGCAAAACCCTTGATTATCACATAAGAAGGGGCGGCATTGAACTGTTGCGGGTCTATACCCTGCAGGGGCAAAGAGGCAAAGATCAAGCTTTGGGCGGCGGCATTTTCGGACTTACTGCCCGAACCAAAACAAGCTGTCAGGGTTAGAGCCAGCGCCACCATCATTACCAGAGTTACAACAAGCATCAGTTTAGTTTTCTTCATAATTCATCCTCCTAATCTCAATATTTTCTATCAATTAAGCCTAAATTTCGACGTTAATCCCAAAAACCCTTTAATCTTTCCAAATAAAGACAGGATTAATTTAAATAGAGGCCATTCAAAAAAGGATATTCTTACCTTATGGTAGAAGAATTATTTCAAAGTTCTAGAAACGGGGTGTTTGAATGAGTGGACAGGATCCTCTGTTAAGGGTAAAAAACCTGAAAAAGTATTTTGGCGCCGGGGGGAAAAATGTGCTGCTGGCTGTGGATGGCGTAGATTTTTTTATTGACCGCGGCGAAACCTTGGGTTTGGTGGGAGAAAGCGGCTGCGGCAAATCCACCATTGGCCGTACCTTGGTAAAGCTATATGAACCCACAGCGGGTGAGATCTATTTTGCCGGTCAGGATATAACCCGCTTTGATAAAAAGCAAGGCAAGGAATATTCACGTAAGGCTCAGATGATATTCCAGGATCCCTATGCTTCGCTGGATGCCCGGATGACAGTGGGTGATATTATCAGTGAGGGCCTGGATATCCACCGTCTGTGTACCGGCAAAGAGAGACAGGAAGCCATCTATACTAATTTAGAGAAGGTAGGCCTGCAGCGTGACCATGCCAACCGCTTCCCCCATGAATTTTCCGGCGGGCAGCGCCAACGGATCGGCATAGCCCGCGCTCTTGCTATCGATCCGGAATTCATTGTCTGTGATGAGCCGATCTCTGCTTTGGATGTCTCGATTCAGGCCCAAATAGTTAATCTGCTAATTAAATTACAGCAGGAATTGGGACTTACTTATCTTTTTATTGCTCATGATCTAAGTATGGTCAAACATATCTCGGACAGGGTAGGTGTGATGTATCTGGGCAAGATCATGGAACTGGCCGACAGTCAGGAAATGTACAAAAACCCTCTGCATCCCTACACGGAGGCCCTCTTTTCCGCCATCCCGGTAGCCGACCCGGATTTTGAAAAGCAAAGGCAGCGCATAATCCTCCAAGGTGATGTACCCAGCCCAATAAACCCCCCTTCCGGCTGCCGTTTCCGCAGCCGCTGCCTCAAAGTCATACCGGCCTGCTCGGAAGAAGAGCCGCTGCTGAACGAAATAGCGCCAAAACACTTTTGCGCTTGCCATTTATATAAATAAGTCTATTCAGATAATACGAAAAATAGTCTTGGGGACAAATTGGCTTTTATCCTATTAGTTTTTTCTGAAATGTGATAGGCTAAATTCACGGAATACACGGGAGAGAAGGCGCCAATAAAGAGAATATTTTCCAAGCTGATCGAGAAATTTATAAGAAAATAATTGAGCAAACTAAAAAGCAGTTGGGAGGTAGTAGCCATGAGTGAAGTTTCTGAAAGCATTATGCGTGGATTACAAGAGATGCTTGACCATTCGCAAGGCAAAATTGAACTTAGGTCACATTATGTCGCGGCAACGCCACCAAAAGAATATACTGCTGATGAAATCCGTAAAATCCGCGACAATCTCAATATGTCGCAAGGCTTTTTTGCCGAGGTCATTGGTGTATCGAAAAAAACCGTTGAGTCATGGGAATATGGCCGCGGCAAGCCAGGCGGGGCAGCAGCCAGGATTCTATCAATAGTGGAAAAAGACCCTGACGCATTACGGCGTTATGGGTTTGCAGAATGGTAATAATAGGCTCCCTTATTATAGCACCATCCATCAGCCCGAACCTGCCATTTTCGAATAGCAGATTCGGGCTTATTGTGGTTATTTTGGGCTCAAAAATCCCGTTTTATATTTTTGAAGGCGACAGCTATAATGCCGGGCATTGAGGTAATAAAATTTGCTCTCCTTGTCATATTGGTAGCCGGCATATCTATATGGGTTAGTGGAGCTACCTGTGTCCTCTGTCACATTGCCAAAGGCATCGTAATAATATGTCGCTGCTATAGTCGTGCCATTCATCAGGTTTGTGACGTCGCCATGGCCGTTGTATAGGTAATCCAGATTTGTAACGCCCTCTTTGCGCCGCAATAGATTCAGACCATAGATATTGCGCCCGGTTTGTGTATTGCTCCCATTCACCTCCAGAATCACCTGGTCATATTCATAGAGGTAACGCGTCGTTGTGCCATTTACAGTTTTTTCCACCCTCTGACCACTACCATTATATTTCATCTCAATTCGATTATTTCCTTCTTTTACTTCGATCATATTGTTAAAAACATCATATGAATAGAGCGCAGAGGTGCCGCTGCCAACTTCTTCGCCTAATATCTCCAGGGACAAACCGGGGGTTGTATTGGGTGGACTTCCCTCAAAAGAAATCCTGGACAGCATATTTCCATTTTTATCATAAGTGTATTCGTCACTGCCTATTATAGACTGTCCTTCGCTGGTTTGGGTTCCCAGCAGGCGGTTGTTTGCATCATAACTATAGCCGGTGGCTGTTGTTGTTGATCCTAGTTGGACACTTTCTGTGGCCCGGTTACCGGCGTTATCAAAGGTATAGGTTGTTACCTTACTACCAGGCTCTGTTACTGTAGCCAGACGGTTATCCGCATCATAAGTATAGCTGGTAGTTCCCTTTTTGTCCAATTTTGAGGTCATATTGCCTGCTAGATCATAGCCATAATTGAAAGCTTCAATGGTACTTCCGCCGGAATTCTTATTAGTCAGCGTTTTTAGAAGATTGTTGTCGTTATAAGTGTATTCTTCTTTGACCCCGCTGGCATAGGTTACCGATGCCCGGTTGCCGTTGTTTTGATAAGCATAGGTAGCTACCAGGCTACTGCCGTCAAATACTTGAACTAACCGCCCGTTTTTATCTGTAACTTTTGTGGTGACATTGTTCTTTGGATCGGTAGTGACCTCTTTGCGATAACCCGCAGGTAAAGCTTGGCCATTAGGCAATGCCGTGGTTTCATCATATTTAAAGGTCGTTGTCCCAATATCCGGAACAGTCTTGCTAACGACCCGGTTCAACTCATCATATATCCTGGTAGTGGTATGATTGCCACCGGGGCCATCTATCATGGACAGCTCGTTGCCATTGTTATCATAATAGTGTGAAATTATTTCCATCACTGGCATTGTGACAAATTCCATACCCAAGCGACCATGAATATCATATTCATAAACGGTCCATGTTCCGTTGCGATCCGTTTTACCGCTTATTGTACCGTTAGCATTATAGCTATAAAGTTCATCTTGCCCTAAAGCATCTGTTTTGATTTGCAGCAAGTTCCTGGCATTGTAAGTGAATTGGGTAATATTTCCATTTGGGTCGGTTTGGCTGATCAGGTTTCCATTATAATCGTAGGCAAAATCTGTTTGTTTACTCATGGCATCTTTCACCCATGCCAAATTGCCCCAGGAATCGTAGCTATACAGAGTGGTATTATTTTTACCGTCTTTTTTACTGACCACCCTTCCCAGGTTATCATATTCCTGTTTTTCCGAAATTTTAGTACCGGACTGAGCTTCATTTAAGTAATTGTATTTTTCGACCAAGCGGTTGTTTTTATCATAAACAAAAGTTGTGGTGTGGTTGTTACCATCCTTGGAAGTTATCTGCTGATGATTGGCATCGTAGGTTAAAGTCTCAATTACCGTATTATTGGCATCCTTGCGCTGGATCAGGCGATTGAGAGGGTCGTATACATTCTGCACGGTATTATTGCGCCAGTCGGTAACAGAAGTTGGGTTACTGTTGGCATCATAGGCATAGGTGGTGGTTTGGGTGGTCAAGCTGCCGTTAACAGAGACTTTAGCTTTTTCCTGGGTTTTGCGGTTCAGTGCGTCATAAACATATTCAGTTTCATTACCACACCCATCCACAGTAAAACGCATATTACCACCTTTATCATAGCGATTACTTACGGTTATAGCCTGGGTGCCTGCGCCGGTGCTTTCGGTTTGGCTTAAAACCTGGCCTTGATTATTATAGGCGGTGACGACTTTTTTGTACGGACTCACACTGTCTAATGCTTCCGCTACAAGACCCAGCTTATTATATTTATAATCAACATAATAGCTACCAATATTGCTATCGCCGGGATAGGTTATCCGCCGCACTTGGTTAAGGGCATTATAGGTCATAGTGGTTGTTTTGCTGTTCGCATCTGTTGTGGTCAGCAGATTGCCAAGGTAATCATAGGTATTAGTTTCCATCAGGCGATTATTAACCGTAGTTGTCAAGAGGTTATTCAGGGCGTCATAGGAATATTGGCTGATAATACCGTTGGCATTGGTTTCTTTGATTTTGCGGCCAAGTCCGTCATATTCATACTTGAAGCTGAAATTTAGCCCTTTATCGGCAGCAACCGGATCCTTAACTGTGGCCAGTTGATTGCCCACTGTATAGGTGTAGGTGGTGGTGTAATTTTTACCATCTTTTTTAGTCAGCATATTGCCGTTTAAATCGTAGGTAAAACTGTTAACCGTGCTATTGCTATCAAAATATTCTGTCTGACTAGTCAGTCGGCCCATGCCATCATAAGCAAAGGCAGTTCTATTTGACTGGTTGGTCGCGTAATTCTGGGGACTGATCTCTTTTGTTTTGCGTCCGGCAAAATCATATTCGTAAGCAGTGACCCCGGCCAAGGGATCTGTGATCTTGGTCAAAAACCCTCTGGCATCATAAGTATAGCCGGTTGTTTTGCTGTTAGGATCCGTTTGGGTCAGGACATTTCCTGCCCAGTCATAAGTTTTTGAGCTGCTGATCGTAGTGGAAGCGCCGGTTTCGGTTAGGCCGGGCTGGCTGATGCTAGTCTGACGGTTCATATAATCATAACCGTAGGTGGTAGTAAAGGTGGGGTTAGCTTCTGTTTTTAAATTACCCTGCAAATCATAGGTATAAGTTGTAGTCAAACTGGTATCGCCGGAGATAATGTCTGTGCCGGTAACGTTAAGTTTTTTTGTCCACACCTGGCCCATGGAATTATAGGTATAGTCGATCTGATTAAAGGCAGAGGCGGCGGTATATTGTTTTTCCTGCGTCATATTGCCGTCAGCATCATAGGCATATACCGTTCTGCCTTTTTGGGCGCTATCCTGCTCAACTGTTTGCTCGGCAACAGTGCCGTCCTTATTATAAGAGGTTGTTGTCAAAATTATACTGGCAGGGGAAGGAATGGTGCCGTAATAGAGCAGATCCGTGCTTTGTTTACGCGTAGTCACCCTGTCGCACTTGTCATATCCCAGCTCCACACAACTGAATATATCGTTGTCCGCCGAAGTCCACTGCTTAGTAGGCCTGTTCAAAGCATCATATTGGTAAGAAGTCAGATTGCCCCTGGGATCAGTGGTTTGTTTCAAAGTACCATTTAAATTGTACTCATTGATGATTACACCACTATCCGGATTGACCTGCTTGACCACCCGGCCCGCGTAATCATAGGTAACGGTAGTGTCTGCTTTAACGCTGGAGCTGAAGTATTTACTTTCCTTAACTGTTGTTTGGCCGCTGCCAAGCACAGTATAGACATACTCCTCCAGTTTTGAAGTACTACCGCTGGAAGATGGCTTATAATCCATCCTGGTCAAGCGGTCTAAAGCATCATAGGTATAGGTATACACCGCTCCGGCAGGACTGGTTGTCGGTGCTGCTCCGGGTGCCGGTTTGGTTTCGGTTTTTTTGTTGCCGTAAATATCATAGGTGTATGCGCTGGTATAACCCAACGGG